>NZ_JAENRY010000520.1 GCF_016612545.1 Streptomyces sp. MBT65
ACTCTCCCTTGTTTGCCGGATCCGGCGCCACGGATCCGGCAAACAAGGGAGAGTTGTAGACCTGAGTGTCCGTCAACGTCAAGAGATGCGGGGCAAGTTGATGTACAAGTCGAGGCTTTGCGGACGTGCGGGAAGCCCTTGCCCTACAGGTGACACATGATCGACACTCTTTTTTCACAACTCCCTTGACCCTCGAATGTAACCCCCGGTAACTTCCTCGACGGCTACTGCTGCGTAACCTGAAAGCCCTTGCATCCGCCGGGAGTTGCAAGGAGGGCTGCGCCGCACTCGCTGTCCGCGCCAGGACAACGCGCCACTTCGATATCGACTCGCGTTGAACCAGAGCAGCACATGGGAGCAGACATGGCTTCACCCTCGGACGCCAACCCGTCCAACGGAAACACCCCTGAGCAGCCGAAGGGCGGCTCCGCACCCGAGACCGCCGAGGGGCCCGAAAGACGCGGTCAGGTCCGACTGCGCCGCGCCGCGATCATGGCGGTGCCGGCCACGCTGGCCGCCGCGACCCTCGCGGTACTCACCGCGCAGGGCGCCCTGGGGGTGCAGTTCTCCATTTCCGGCATGCCGTTCACGGTCACCGCCAAGTCGATGGACGGCACCGGCTTCGAGCAGTTCGGCGACCTCGACGGGATGATCCCGAACAGCCCGAACGAGGGCGACACCGGCGGGCAGGTGCTGGTCATGACCTCCGCCATCAAGAACGCCACGCTCGACAGCCTCTGCCAGAGCGTCGACCTCGGAGGCGTCAACCTGCTCATCAAAGCGGGCAGCGGCGCGACGAAGGTGACGGCGACGGACCTTACGACCGACTCGACCGAGATGTCGGGCAACGCGTCCTTCGGCAACATCGAGATCGGCAACGACGCCAGCACGCTGACCAAAGCGGGCGTGAAGGGCAAGGCGGGCGTCTTCAGCCAGCAGTCCGACACCGTGCACATCGACAACCTGCGGCAGACCAACTACGCCACCACGGCGGGTGTGTTCAAGCTGCCGGGCCTCAAGCTCAGCTTCAGCGACTCGGGTTGCTGATGTCGGAGAACCTGCCACAGCAGGGGAATGGGCCCGCCTTCCGGCGCTGGCGGGCCCGCCGTCCGTTCTGGGGTGGGCTGTTGCTCACCCTGGGCGGGGCGGAGATCCTGCTCACGGAGAAGGTGTCGCTGAAGGTCGCGATGCACATCGGGATGCAGGGCATGACCGGCTACCTGCTCCCCGTGTTGATGATGCTGTGCGGACTGCTGATCCTCTTCAGCCCGGGCCAGCGGCTGTTCTACTCCATCGTCGGGATCCTGTGCTCCCTCGGCAGCTGGCTCACCTCGAACCTCGGCGGCTTCTTCATCGGGCTGCTGCTGGGCATCGTAGGAAGCTGTATGACGTTCGGCTGGCTGCCGGACCAGGAGCCGCGCTCGGAGCGCCGCCGCCGCAAGCGCGAGGCGAAGACGAGCACGGAGTCCCTCCAGCCCCAGTCCTGACCCGTCCCCCGGGCCCCGGCGACCGCCGGGGCCCGACGTGTCGGTGGACTCAGTGGGCGGTCGCGGGCGGCTCCGTGGCCGTGGCCGCCGGGGACTCGGTCTCGGCGTAGACCGTGGCCGGTTGCACCGGGGCCGGGTCCGCCACGGCGTTCTCCTCCTTCATCGCCTTCGCCTCGCTCTTGAGGATGCGCATGGACTTGCCCAGTCCGCGCGCGGCCTCGGGAAGCTTCTTCGAGCCGAACAGCAGGATGACGACGATCGCCACGACCAGCAGGTGCCAAGGTTCCAGTCCGTTGCGGAGCATGGCCTCGCCCTCCCTCTTCCGTCACACGACAGTTGCTATATTGCGCAACTGTACAACCCAGAAGTGGAGCGCAGACCCCTCAGGGCCAGGGCATACAGCCCGAGCACAGCGGCCAGCAGGACGTAGTAGGGCAACGCCAGTCCCGTCATGCCGAGCACCGCGCCCAGCGGGCTCAGGGGCAGCAGCACCCCTACGGCGGCCAGCGCGGCGGCGGCCCACCCGACCGGGCCCGGTCCACGGCCCTCCGCGAGGCTCCGGCCGGTCCGCAGGAGCAGCATCACCAGCGCCTGGGTGAGCAGGTTCTCGGTGAACCAGGCCGAGTGGAACAGCACGTCGTCGTCGACGGCGTCCGGGCCGCGCAGCGCGAGCGCGAGCACGGCGAAGGTCGCGAGGTCGGCGACCGCGTTGAGCACCCCGAACCCGGTGATGAACGTCAGGAACGCCCGCGGCCGCAGCACGGTCGGCCGGCGCAGCACGGCGGCCCCGGGTCGGTCGTGGGCGAAGGCGAGCTGGGCCGCGTCGAAGCACAGGTTCTGGGCGAGCACCTGCGCCGGGAGCATCGGCAGGAAGGGCAGCAGCAGGCCGGCGGCGAGCATCGCGATGACGTTGCCGAGGTTCGAGGAGAGCGTGATCCGCAGATACGAGGCGATGTTCGCGCCGCTGTGCCGCCCGGCCACGACCGCGTGCCGGATCGCGGCGAGGTCCTTGCCGGCGAGCACGACGTCGGCGGCCTCGCGCGCCACGTCCACGGCGGCGCGCGGCGCGATCCCGACGTCGGCGGCGCGCAGCGCGGGCACGTCGTTGAGACCGTCCCCGAGGAAGCCGACCGTGTGGCCGGCCGCGCGCAGGGCGGCGACCGCGCGGGCCTTGTCCTGAGGCGTGCACCGGGCCGCGACCCGCACCTCCCCCGGTTCCAGCCCCAGCTCCCGGCACACCCGCGCCGCCGTGGCCGGATGGTCGCCGGTGAGGATGCGCACGCCGATGCCCAGGTCGAGCAGTGCGCGCAACGCCTCCGGAGCGTCCGGGTTCAGGGCGTCGTGGAAGGTGACCAGTCCCCGGAAGGTCAGGCCCCGTTCGTCGGCGGGGGTGTACGCGCGCGTGCGGGCCGGTGGTTCGGCGGTGGCGACCCCGAGCAGGCGTAGTCCGGACTCCGCCTCGCGCTCGGCCAGGGCCAGCAGCCGGTCGCGCTCGGCCGGGGCGAGCGCACACCGCTCCAGTACGTCCTCCACCGCGCCCTTCACGATCAGCGTGTGCGTGCCGAGGGCCTCGCCGCGCACCACGGCCGTCGCGAGCCGTCGTACCGGATCGAAGGGCACGGCCCCGATCCCGTCGTACTCCTCCCCCACCGGTCCCGCCGACGCCAGCAGGGCCTCGTCGAGGGCGTCCGGGGCGGGTGATTCGGCGAGTTGGAGGGTCCACCAGGCGGCGGTGGCGGCCAGCCGCAGGATCTCCGGATCGGCGCGGCCGTCGGGGCCGAGGGCGCGTTCCACGACCGGGCGGTCCTGGGTGAGCGTGCCGGTCTTGTCGAGGCAGAGGACGTCCACGGCGCCCAGGTCGTGCAGCGCGGGGAGCCGTCTGACGACGACGCCGTGGGTACGGGAGAGCAGCGACGCACCGCGCGCGAGGCAGGTCGTCACGATCACCGGGAGCATCTCGGGGGTCAGCCCGACCGCCACCGCGACGGCGAACGGCAGCGTCTCCAGACCCCGGTCGCGCAGCGCCGCGTTGGCCATGAGGACCAGCGGGGGCGTCAGCAGCATGAACCGGATCAGCACCCAGGAGATGCCGTGCACGGAACGGTCGAACGCGCTCGCCTCCCGCCGTGCCGGCCCCTCCTGCGCGGCCGCGAACCGGGTCCGTGCCCCCGTCGCCAGCACGACCGCCGTGGCGCTCCCCGAGACGACACCGCTGCCCTGGAAGCACAACTCCGGCTGTGCGAACGGCCCTTCGTCCGGCGTGCCGGGCAGCTCCACGGCGGCCTTGGCGACCGGCGCCGACTCGCCGGTGAGCGCGGCCTGGTGCACGGTCAGCCCGGTCGCGCGCAGCAGTCGTACGTCCGCGGGGACGAGGTCGCCGGGCCCGAGCCTGATCACATCGCCCGGCACCAGGTCGGCGACCGGTGTCTCCCGGGCCCGTACCGGCGCCTCCTCGTCCGTGCGGCGCAGCACGCAGGCGGTCGAGCCGACCAGTTCGCGCAGGCCGTGCAGCGCGCGGTCGGCCCGGTGCTCGCCACTCGCGCGCAGCACACAGCTCACCGCGACCAGGGCGAGGATCACCGCGGCGGTGCCCCAGGAGGCGACGAGCGCCGAGACCAGTCCGAGGCTGAGCAGCACGGCGGTGAAGGGATCGCGCAGGCTGCGCAGGAAGAGCCGGGGCCAGGAGGGCGTACGACGGCCGGGAGCCGTGTTCTCGCCGGTCGCCGCCAGCCGGGCCGCGGCCTCCGGGTCGGTCAGTCCGCGCGGGCCGGTGTCCAGGTACCGGAGCACCTGGAGCGGAGTGTGCCGCTGGTCGGCGGTGTCAGAGGCCACGGAGACGGGGGGCGGGCAGCTCGGACCGGCCGGCGCGGGCGCCGATGCGGGTGACCGCGAGCCGGACGACGTCGACCACGTCCGGGTCGTCGACGAAGTACACCTGGCGACGGCCCTCGCGGCGGGCGCGGACCAGGCCCGCGAGCTTCAGTTTGGTGAGGTGCTGGCTGACCGCGGGCAGCGCGCCGCCGAGCCGCTCCGCGAGCCCGGTGACATCGCTCTCGCCCTGGGCCAGCGCCCACACGATGTGCAGCCGGGCGGGCGAGGCCAGCAGCCCGAAGGCCGCGGCGGCGTCCGCGAGCACGTCGGCCGACGGGTCGTCGAAGCCGCTGCCGGCTGTCCCCACCGTCGTCGCCTCCTGATCCCTGGCCGGTCCCGTTCCGTGAGCCGCCCAGTCTAGGCGGCCGGAACTTCTCCCCGGTCCGGGGAGTTTCCACGGTGCTGCAGCCACGAATTTGTATACGACGACTACTACGCATGGAGTTCGTATGGCCCTGTGGGACCGCTTCAAGGAGTCCGCGTCGACGATGCAGACCCAGCTCGTGGCGAAGAAGAACGACCTCAAGAGCGGGGCGTTCCGCGACGCGAGCATGGCGATGTGCGCGCTCGTGGCCGCCGCCGACGGCACGGTCGACCCGTCGGAGCGGCAGCGCGTCGCCCAGCTCATCGCGAGCAACGAGGTGCTGCAGAACTTCGACGCGATGGACCTCCAGCGCCGTTTCGACGAGAACCTGAACAAGCTGACCGCCGACTTCGCCTTCGGCAAGGTCAGCGTGCTCCAGGAGATCGCCAAGGCGAAGAAGAAGCCCGCCGAGGCGCGTGCCGTGATCCAGATCGGCATCGTGATCGGCGGCGCGGACGGCGACTTCGACAAGACCGAGCAGGCCGTGGTCCGCGAGGCGTGCTTCACCCTCGACCTGCCGCCGCACGAGTTCGACCTCTGACCGGCCTCCGGGGCACATGACCGGGAGCATGCTCGACGACCTGGCTGGCGGCGCTGGAGCGGGACGGGCGGACCCCGCAGGGTGAGCTGGCGCGGGTGACGGGCTGGTCGCCGTCGACGGTGGCGCGGCGGCTGGCCGAACTGCGGGCGGGGGGTGCGCTGTTCTTCGACGTGGAGGTCGACGCCGGGCTGTACGGGGTCAACACCCGGGCGCTGCTGTGGATGTCGGTACGGCCGGCCGAGCTGGACCGGGTCGCCACGGCCCTGTCCGCCCACGACGAACTGGCCTTCGTCGCCGCGACCACCGGCCCCACGAACCTGGTCGCCCAGGCCCTCTGCCGCGACCCGGCCGACCTCCACCGCTACCTCACCCGCCGTCTGGGCACCCTGCCCGCCGTCCGCACCCTGGAGACCAGCCCGGTCCTGCGCAACCTCAAGGCGGCGAGCCCTTCCCTGACGGGGCTGCCGACGCGGGGGGTGTGAGCGGGAGCGGGCTGGTCTCCAGGGTGCGGACGGCGGGCAGGG
>NZ_JAENRY010000521.1 GCF_016612545.1 Streptomyces sp. MBT65
CCTCAAACGCCGGACGGGCTGATGATGCCGACCGGTATCGAGAAGGACCCGTCAAAAGGGCAAAGCAAAGCCGGCGCAGCTCCCCAGCTGCGCCGGCTTTTTTTGCCGTCCGCCGCACCCCCGTCCCCACGGGGTTTCATGGGTTGATGTCCCCGCCCGGACCGCTCTTCCGGGCCTGGGGTCGCCGCTCAGCGCCCCAGCATCACTCCCACGGACGACGCCTGTGTGGCCACGGTCTCCCAGCCGTCGAAGACGACGAGGAGCAGGACCGCCAGGGGAAGGGCCATCAAGGTCGCCACCAGTGGGTGGCGACGGCCTGTGCGGCGGGTGCGGAACGCCGCGTTGTACGCCTTGCGTCCCTCTTCGCGGATCAATGCCCGCGGTGCCGTGTAGGCCATGGTCCCTCTCCTGACCGTGCTCCGTTGACCGAACTCAGTTGTCGTTGGCAGCGGCGGGTGTCTGACCTCGGGGGACGAGTGCTGCACCCGCCGCTTGACCTCAAATCTAGGTGGGCGGCGGGTGCGGGTCGTCATGCCCTCGTACCGATTGGCGGGCCTCCCGGAGGATGAGCAATGACCTGCGAAGTACTCCCCTGGGTGGAGACGGAGTCCTAGGTCTCGGGGTCTTCCCGGAGGGGGAGTCCGGTGTGCCCCGCTTTCTCTGAGCTGTCCTCGCGCGGGACCGGCTGCTCGACCAGGGCGAGGACCCTGGTCGCCATGAAGCGGGCGGTGCGCACGACGGAGCCGCTGCGGGTGACTTCGCTCACTTCCACCACCCCTCGGCGTACCGCCGTCTCCACCCGACGGCCCGCCCTGCTCGCCACCACCTCATATGTACGTGTTGTGTCGCCGGCGTCCACCACTATCTCGACGCGATCACCCTTCACGCGCTCAATCCCCCTTCTGTGATGGTTGGTTGGGATCGGGGACGGTACGAAGTCCTGCTGTTCGCACGGCCTCTGACCACCCTTCAAGTTTCCCACCCGGCACTGACAATCCGTCGGTCCGAGAGGGCGCGGCCTTTGCGCGCGGGCGGTTGAGGAAACGTAAGCTGTCGCTCGTCACACGGACCGGGCAGCGGGGATGAACATGGCGATGATGCGCCTGAGGCGCGAGGACCCGCGCGTCGTCGGCTCGTTCAGGCTTCACAGACGGCTCGGCGCGGGCGGAATGGGCGTCGTCTATCTGGGCTCCGACCGCAAGGGACAGCGGGTCGCGCTGAAGGTCATCCGGCCGGATCTGGCCGAGGACCAGGAGTTCCGTTCGCGGTTCGCGCGCGAGGTCTCGGCCGCCCGGCGGATTCGCGGTGGGTGCACGGCCCGGCTGGTCGCGGCGGATCTTGAGGCCGATCGGCCGTGGTTCGCCACGCAGTACGTGCCCGGGCCCTCCCTGCACGACAAGGTCGCCGACGAGGGGGCGCTGGGGGCGGCCGAGGTCGCCGCGATCGGGGCCGCCCTGTCGGAGGGGCTCGTCGCGGTGCATGAGGCCGGTGTCGTCCACCGGGATCTCAAGCCGTCCAACATCCTGCTGTCCCCCAAGGGCCCGCGGATCATCGACTTCGGTATCGCCCGTGACGAACGGTCGCGCGAGACGGCGCTCACCACACCGGGCGGTGTGCTCGGCTCGCCCGCGTACATGTCGCCCGAGCAGGCCAAGTCGCTCCCGGTGACGGCTGCCTCCGACGTGTTCTCCCTCGGCGGCACGCTGTACTTCGCCGCCACGGGACGTCATCCCTTCGAGGGGGAGGGCGACTACGAGGTGCTCGTCGCCGTGTGCACCCGCGACGCGGATCTCCCGGAGGTGCCGGAGCCGGTCCGTTCGGCCATCGCCGACTGCCTGCGCAAGGACCCGGCGCAACGTCCCACCGCCGCCCGACTCGTCACCCAACTCGCGGAAGCGGTAGGCGGGGTGGGTGCGATGGGTGCGATGGGAGCGGCGGACGTCGTGGGGGCGGCGGGGGCGATCGAGGCCATGCGGACAGTCACGGGTACGTCGGCGGTACCGCCGCCCCGACCGCCCGGACCCGTGCGCGGCGGCGCGGGCTCCGGCAGAGGCACCAGGCAGCTGCGGCTGTGGGCGTTCGCGGCCGGCAGCGCCGCCGTGGCCGTGCTGCTCGCCGTCGTGCTCAGCACCACCTCGGGGGGATCGGCGACGGAGGGCGGCCGCCCGCAGACCCATGGCTCTGGCACCCAACTCCTCTCCTACACCGACGACTTGACCGACTCCGGCGACTGGCTGGACAAGGACCCGGCCCTGGCGAAGGTCACGCACGAGGGCGGGACCATGCTGGTGGATCCCAGATCCGAGCTGGAGGTGTGGCCGCAGGCGCCCTTCGAACCCTCCTCGTTCGCGGTACGGCTGAGCACCCAGACGGAGTGGTACGGCGGCGAGGGCGGGGTCGGGCTGTGGTGCAACGGCTCGGGGAACTACTGGAAGGGCTCCCGCTGGGCGACCTACCTGACCACGGACCAAGAAGCCCTGATCGTCCGGGAGTTCCGGTTCAAGGGGAAGTTCCAGCACGACCGGGTCGTCGAGGTGAACCTCGCGGACGTGGGCCTGAAGGTGAGGAGCCAGCAGCAGGTCGACATGACGATGACCTGTTCCGCCGCCGGGCAGGACCGGATCAAGGTGGAACTCGCCGTCGACGGCACCCGGGTCGCCTCCTACACCGGCGCCGCCTTCGACGCCCGGGGCTGCGGTGTGGCGGCCTTCCACTACAGCGCGACCGACCCGCGGGGCACGGCCTACCACGCGGGTTTCGAGCGCTTCACCGCGACCGAGCTGGCGACGGACTGACGATGCGGAAGGGGTAACTCCGCCCGGGTGGAGGGCAGAACGGGTCCATGCAGATCGACCAAGGACCCAACGAGCCTCTGGAGGTGGTGACTTGACCGTCATCGTCGGCCTGGTCCATCGCGGGCGTGTCCATCTCGCCGGAGACTCCGCGGGCAGCAGCGGATCGCAGCTCACGATCCGCCGCGACCCGAAGGTCTTCGCCAACGGCCCCTATGTACTGGGGTTCACCACCTCGTTCCGTATGGGCCAGCTCCTGCACCACGCGTTCGCGGCGCCACAGCCCGAAGGCGATCTCGACCGATTCATGGCCACCAGCTTCATCAACGCCGTCCGCACCTGCCTCAAGGACGGTGGCTGGGCCCGCAAGGACTCCGACCAGGAACAGGCGGGCGTCTTCCTCGTCGGCGTGCACGGCCGGCTCTTCGAGATCCACGGCGACTACCAAGTCGGTGAGCCCCTCGACGGATACGCCGCTGTGGGCTCCGGGGACGACCTGGCTCTCGGCGCCCTGCACGCCACCGCCGCGCTCGGCCTCAAACCGCGTGAGCGCCTCACCGCCGCCCTGCGGGCCGCCGATCACCACAACACCTATGTCTGCGCCCCGTACGCCTACGTCAAGACGCCTCGCTGAACCGTTCGCGGGGGAAAGGCGGTTCACGGTGCGGTGTCCGGAGCCGTATCCGGAAGACTGTGCCGTATGACGACGCGATCACCACAGCCCGAGGTTCTGCGATACACCGCCTTCTCCAGCGACCCCGACGGCGGAAACCCCGCCGGTGTCGTACTGGACGCCGCCGCCCTGGACGACAGCGAGATGCTGGCCGTCGCCGCCGAACTGGGGTACTCGGAGACCGCGTTCCTGTCCGC
>NZ_JAENRY010000522.1 GCF_016612545.1 Streptomyces sp. MBT65
GCTCGGCTATACGGCCATGCCGTACACGATCGTGAAGAGGGTGCCGAGGGAGCCGATGATGAAGACGCCGGTCAGGCCGGCGACGATGAGGCCCTTGCCCTGTTCCGCGCTGAACGTGTCGCGGAGCGCCGTCGCCCCGATGCGCTGTTTGGCCGCACCCCATACGGCGATACCGAGGCAGAGCAGGATGGCCACCGCCATCACGACCTCGATCATCACCTTCGCCTCGTTGCCCAGGCTGCCGAAGGGGCCCCAGTCCGGAGCGATCCCCCCGATGATGGTGTTGATGTCTCCCTTGTCGGCCGCAGAGAGCATGTAAGTCACCGCCCCTGATGGGTAGTTCCGCATCCCCTGCAGGTGAGCAGAGGTCAGGCATCATTGTCGCCGACAAAGGCGCCGTCGGATGTCGACTTGGCGTCATTGGTTGGCGGGTTTCGTACGAATACACCGTACGGTCACTCTGTGTATCACGGTAGGTAACGCCGGGCAACGAGGTCGGAGCGGAACCTGACCGTGGTTCGGTCGTTAGCCCCTGATTACGGCATGGGGTTCGTGTCGATGTTCTCATGATGAACGGGCCGCGGCTGGATGCCGCGGCCCGTTCTCCCGTGCCAGGTGTGGCCCCCACGACCCACTGTGGCACGACATGTGACTGAGGATCAGTTCAGGGTGGGGGCCAGGTCGTCGTCAGTTGGCGAAGGCGGAGATGCCCTCCGGGGTGCCCCAGCCGGTCGGGCCGTCGTAGCCGGTCTCGGCGGTGCAGAAGTACGCCGTGGAGCAGGAGCCGTTGTAGCCGCTGGTCACGTCGTTGAGGGACGAGGTGCCCGCGTAGTCGTAGGGGTACTGCGCCGGGTAGGTGCCGCTGACCGGGGTGCCGGCCAGCGCGTAGACGCCGGCGATGATCGGGGCGGAGACGCTGGTGCCGCCGAAGGTGTACCAGCCGGCGGTGACGCCGTAGGAGTCGTAGACCGAGACGCCGGTGGCGGGGTCGGCGACGGCGGAGACGTCGGACTCCATGCGCTTGGTGCAGCCGGTGTCGGTCTGCCAGGTGGGCTTGGCGTCGTAGGAGGAGCAGCCGGAGCCGGTGCCCTCGGTGCTGGAGGTGCGCCAGACGGCCTCGGTCCAGCCGCGGGTGGTGGAGGAGGTGGAGAGCTTGGTGCCGCCGACCGCCGTCACGTACCGGGAGGTCGCCGGGTACTCGGCGCCGTAGGCGCTGTCACCGGAGGAGACGGTGATGGCCACGCCCGGGTGGTTGTAGTACGAGGTGTCGTACGTCGTCTGGGAGGAGGACTCCGAGCCGCCGTAGGAGTTCGACACGAACTTGGCGCCCAGAGTCACGGCCTCGTTCTCCGCCGTGCCGAGGTTGGCGTAGCTGGCGCTGGTGGCCTCGACGAGGGTGATGTTGCACAGCGGGCAGATCGCGCTCGCCATGTCGAGGTCGAGGGAGATCTCCTCGGACCAGCCGGCGTCGGAAGTAGGCAGAGACGTCGTCGAACCGGTCTGGCTGACCTTCTTGAAGCAGCCGTTGGCCGTGGTGCAGGCCGAGAGACCGTAGTACGAGCGGTAGGTCGCGAGGTCGGCCTCGGCGTTGGGGTCGTTGTACGCGTCGACGATCGCGATGGTCTCGCCGGAGCCGTTGGAGGCGGCGGCGGAGGTCAGGCCGTAGGCCGAGCGGAGGTTGGTCGGGCTGTAGCCGGAGGGGGTGCTCGCGTCGGCGGCCTTGGGGGTGATGCCGGTCTTCGCGGCCTGCATCTTCTGGAAGGCGGTGAGGCCGCCGGTGACGCGGTAGGACTTGCAGGTGAGATCGCCCGTGTGCTTGGGGGTCGCACAGGGGGTCGCGGCGTAGGTCACCGCGGTGGAGGTGGTGGCGCTCGCTGCCGCGTCGGCCTGTACGGCGGTGCCGAGGCCGGTGAACACGAGTGCGGCGGTGGCTACGGCGGCGGACCCTATGCGGCGCCATCTACCGTGCGTGTGGGGGGAGTCGGGGGTCGTGGTACGCAAGGTGCAGCCTCCTGAGTCGGTGGAACAGGGGCGGTGCGGGTGCGTCTCGCCGGTGCGGTTTCCCCGGCGGTGGGGGGCGGCCCGCGATGACCATCTCTTGTTGAGTACGCGACAACAAGAGGCTGCTGGAATCCTGACTTCCGGCTTACCGAACAGGGTCTGGCCCTTTACCAAACCCACAGGTTTCTCATGGGAGTCGGGGACTGCGGGGGCCTGTGGGGCCTGGGACACACGGCCAACGGGCCGCGGCTGGTTGCCGCGGCCCGTTGCCACTTGCTCCGCCAAGGGGACCCCACGTCCCCCTCTTGCCGGCGGCTCCCCGTGACCCGACGGGGAGGCTCTGCGGGGTGTGTCAGTCGGTGAAGGCCGACACGCCCTCCGGGGTGCCCCAGCCGGTCGGGCCGTCGTAGCCCGACTTGGCGGTGCAGAAGTAACTCGTCGAGCAGGTGCCGTTGTTGCCGCTCGTCACGTCGTTCAGGGCGGAGGTGCCGGCCGCGGCGTAGGGGTAGGAGGCCGGGTAGTCGCTGCTGCCGGGGGTGCCGGCCAGGGCGTAGACCGAGGCGATGATCGGGGACGAGGCGCTGGTGCCGCCGTAGGTGCCCCAGCCGGTGCCGTCGTCGCCGTAGGTGTCGTAGACCGAGACGCCCGTGGCCGGGTCGGCGACCGCGGAGACGTCGGAGATCATGCGCTTGGTGCAGCCGGTGTCGGTCTGCCAGGTGGGCTTCGCGTCGTATGCCGAGCAGCCGGAGCCGGTGCCCTCGGTGCTGCTGGTCTTCCAGACGCTCTCGGTCCAGCCGCGGGAGTTGGAGGAGGTGGAGAGCTTGGTGCCGCCGACGGCGGTGACGTAGCGGGAGCCCGCCGGGTACTCGGCGCCGTAGGCCTCGTCGCCCGCGCTCGCCGTGATGGCGACGCCCGCGTGCTTGTAGTACGAGGTGTCGTACGTCGTGTCGGAGGAGGACTCCGAGCCGCCGTAGGAGTTCGAGACGAACTTCGCGCCGAGCTTGACGGCCTCGTTCACCGCGGTGCCGAGGTTGGCGTCGCTCGCGGACTTGGCCTCGACCAGCAGGATGTTGCAGTTCGGGCAGGTCGCGCTGACCATGTCGAGGTCGAGGGACTCCTCGCCGGCCCAGCCGCTGTCGGCGGAGGGAAGGGAGGTCGTCGAGCCGGTCTGGCTGACCTTCTTGAAGCAGCCGTTGGCCGTGGTGCAGGCGGAGAGGCCGTAGTACGAGCGGTAGGTCGCGAGGTCGGCGGCGGCGTTCGGGTCGTCGTAGGCGTCGACGATGGCGACGGTCTCGCCCGAGCCGTTGTCGGCGGCCGCGTCGGCGAGGCCGTAGGCGGACTGGATGTCCGAGGGGCCGTAGCCGGTGGGGTCGTCGGTGGCGGCCTTCGGGGAGATGGTCTTCGCGGCGACGCCCTTCAGCGCGGCCTGCTTCTCCATGAAGGCGGTGGTGCCGCCGGTGACGCGCAGGGCGTTACAGGCGGCGAAGCCCTTCTTCGGGGTGGCGCCGCAGGCGGCCTTCTCGTACTGCACATGGGCCTTGGCGACCTGGGCGGCGATGGCCTGGGCGGTCACCTTGTGCGGGGCGGTGGCGGCGCTCGCGTGGGCCGCGGTGCCGAGGCCGGCGATCAGGAGCGCGGCGGTCGCGGCGGCTGCGGAGCCGAGTCTGCGCCAGTTGCCGCGTATGTGGGGGGAGTTGGGCGGTGACGTACGCAACGTACAGCCTCCAGGGAGAGGTGGGCAGAGGCCTGCGGGTGGGGGTCCACCGGTGAGGTTCCCGGTGGGGGCGGCGGCCCGTGACGAACCTTCTCTTGTTGAGTACGTGACAACAAGGAGGGTTCCGGAGTTCTGACTTCCGCGTTACTCAAGGGGGTTGGGGGATTGCTGATCAATGGCGCCGGGATGGCGTGGGGATGGCCCGGGCTTGACTCTCTCCACCGAATATCCACAGCGGGACGCGCGTTGACAGGCGTCAACGGGGGTGCCGCGGAGGTGCGTCAGACGTGCGCGAGGATCTGGCGCAGGGGGTGTCCGACCGCGGCTGTGACGGAGGCCAGCTCCTCCTCGGCGAGCCACCCGCGGTTCGGGTACAGGGCCGTGATCCTGAAGCTCGCGAAGCCCATCGGCCAGTCGTAGATCAGCTCGTCGAGCGATGTCTCGGTGCCGCAGCAGGGGACCGTGACCCGGAGTGTGGAGAAGCCTTCGTCGTAACGCTCCTGGACGGCTTCGCCCCACCAGCCGTCGGAGTCCGCGCCGCAGTGCGGGCAGCGGATCGTCTTCAGGTTGGCGCCGCAGTGGACCACCTCGACGGTGTCGTGCCAGGTGGCTGCCAGGCCGCGGCGGGCGTCCGCGTCGGGGAGCAGGGCGGACAGGGCGGCCCTGGCGCGGTCCGCTGCCGCCCGGGTGGGCTGCCAGTGCGGGTCGGTCGGGATCAGCGTCAAGTAGGTGTCGCTCACCGCTCGTTGCCCCGGGGCCTGAGGCCGTTCAGCAGGTGGTGGATCAGGGGGGCGATGCCGGTCACCGCGGCCTCCGGGGTGAGGGTGCCCTGGGCCGCGAAGGAGGCCGTGCCGTGCAGGGCGGCGCCGAGGACGAGGGCGATGGTCCAGGGCTCGTCGGGGATGATCTCGCCGCGCTCCTGGGCGTCGATGACGATCTGCACGAACTGGGTCATCGTGCCCTCCACGGCCGCCCGCAACTGCTCGGAGATGTCCGGGTCGTGCTTGCGGGAGTACATGACCTCGAGCAGCTCGGCGTTCGAGACCGCGAAGTGCACGTAGGCCGTGGCCAGTTCGGTGAGGCGGGCCTCCAGCGGCAGCTCGGGGCTGTCGGCGGCGTCCAGGTCCTCGGCCATGCGCTCGAAGCCGACCAGGGCCAGGGCGTCGAGCAGGGCCCGCTTGTCCTTGAAGTGGCGGCCGGGGGCCGCGTGGCTCACCCCGACGTCCCGGGCGAGTTCGCGCAGGGACAGGGCGGCGACCCCCTTCTCCAGCAGGGTGCGCTCCGCGCTCGCGAGCAGGGCGGAGCGCAGGTCTCCGTGGTGATAGGGGCGTACGGGCATGCGGGCCATCGTATCCCGATGTTGTCGGCGCCAGCATTGTTGTCGACGACATCATTGTTGTCATTGACATCATTGTAGGCGTTGCCTACATTGGAGGGCATGGACAAGACGGACAGCACGAGCAGCGGTAACAGCGGCGGCAAGGGCCGGGGCAAGGGCGAGGCCAAGTGGGACGCCGGGCGGATTCCCGATCTCGCCGGCCGTACGGCGGTCGTCACCGGGGCCAACAGCGGGATCGGCCGGGTGGCCGCCGTCGAGCTGGCCCGGGCGGGCGCGCATGTCGTGTTCGCCGTACGGGACCTGGAGCGGGGGCGGGCCGCGGCGGCCGGGGTGCGCGGCAGTACGGAGGTACGGCGGCTGGATCTCGCGGATCTGGCGTCCGTGCGGGAGTTCGCCGCGGGCTGGGAGGGGCCGCTGGACCTGCTGATCAACAACGCGGGGGTGATGCTGCTGCCCGAGCGGCGGACGCGGGACGGCTTCGAGATGCAGTTCGGCACCAACCACCTGGGCCACTTCGCCCTCACGAACCTGCTGCTGCCGCACATCACCGACCGGGTGGTGACGGTCTCCTCCGGCGCGCACCGGATGGGCGACGGCTACATCCACTTCGAGAACCTGAACCTGGACGGGATCTACGCCCCGCAGCGCGCCTACTCCCAGTCCAAGCTGGCCAACCTCCTCTTCACCCTCGAACTCCAGCGCAGGCTCACGGAGTCGGGCTCGCCCGTCCGCTCCCTCGCGGCGCACCCGGGCTGGGCGGCGACCAACCTCCAGAGCCATACGGCGAACCCGGTCTCGCGCGTGCTCATGGCCGTCGGCAACAAGGTCGTGGCCCAGGACGACAAGGGCGGCGCCCTGCCGACGCTCTTCGCGGCGACGCAGGATCTGCCGGGCGCGAGTTACGTCGGTCCGGGTGGGGTGTTCGAGATGCGGGGCGCGCCGACGCTGGTGGGGCGGAGCGCGGCGGCGAGCGACGTGGAGGCGGCGAAGCGGTTGTGGACGGCTTCGGAGGAGATCACGGGGGCGCGGTTCTCGGTGGGGGCGGTGGCGTAGGG
>NZ_JAENRY010000523.1 GCF_016612545.1 Streptomyces sp. MBT65
ACCCACCCCCGTCCCACGCGCCTGTCCCGCTCACTCCCCCAAGGGGCCTGACGGCCGAGGAGGTTGATCCCCCGTGTTCCACCGACGGCGTGCCACCATGGCCGCCTTCCTGCTCCCCGCGATCGCCGTGTACGCGCTCTTCATCCTGTACCCGCTGTTCAAGGGCGTGTACCTGAGCTTCACCGACAGTGTCGGCGGCCCGATCTCGCACTTCGTCGGCATGGACGAGTACACGGCGATGGCGGACGACCCGGCGGTCTCCGCGGCGCTGTGGCACACGGTCCTCTACGCCGTCGTGGTCGTCGTCGTGCAGAACGGCCTCGGGCTGCTCTTCGCGTCGATGCTGTTCCGCCGCCCGAGGGTCCGAAAGGCCCTGAACGTCGTCCTGTTGACCCCGGCGCGAGCGGCTGGCGGCGCTTCCGCAGCGTCGAATGGCCGCTGCTGGCCCCCGCGTTGACCGTCAACGTGACGCTCAGCCTGATCGGTTCGCTCAAGGTCTTCGAGTTCCCGCTCGTCCTGACCAACGGCGGCCCGGCCGGCGCCACCGACACCCTGACCCTGCTCGTGTACCGCAACATCTTCGGCGGCGGGAAGTTCGCCTACGGCGTCGCCCTCGCGGTGCTGCTCCTGGTGACCGTGGTCGTCCTGTCCAGCGCGACCAACTCCCTTCTCCGGCTGCGCGAACGGCGCGTGTGACGCCGTAACCAGCCCATCCTCTACGGCACCTGCAGCGCACGCGCACCCGAGACGGCACCCCGTCGGCACCGTTGGAATCGGACGGATCACCCCATGACCTCACCCCTCTCGACTCCGGTCCCCGCACCGGAGATCAGCCGCCCCGCCGGGCAGCGCGACACACCCCGGCCCCCGGACCGGTCCACCGACTCCGCACCGTGGAACGCGCGCAGGGTCGCCGCCGGCCTCGGCACGACCGTGCTCTGCCTCGGCACGGTCCTGTTCGTGCTGCCGTTCGTCTTCACGATCGTGACCTCGCTGCGCACGGCGGCGGACGTGGCACGCTCCCCGCTGGGCATACCGCACTCCTTCACGCTGAAGAACTTCAGAGACGCCTTCAGCCAGATCCACTACGGCACCAGCACCCTCAACACCCTTCTGATCACCGGCCTTTCGTGCGTGCTCATCACCGTGCTCGGCGCGCTCGCGGGCTATCCGCTGGCCCGCATCACGGCGGGCTGGTCGACGGCGGTGTACCGGCTGTTCATCCTCGGCACGTCGATCCCGGTGTTCGTGGTCGTGGCACCCCTGTACCTGCTGATGCGCGACCTGAACCTGCTGGACACCTACGCGGGCGTCGTCTTCATCTACACCGCGCTCAACCTGCCGCTCGCCGTGTTCTTCTACACGAGCTTCATCCGCCAGATCCCCACCGACCTGGAGGAGGCGGCGGCCCTCGACGGCTGCGGCGCGCTGCGCACGTTCTTCGTCATCATCCTGCCGCTGCTCCGGCCGGTCACCAGCACCCTGTTGACCTTCATCTCGCTCCAGATCTGGAACGACCTGCTGGTCCCCCTGGTCTTCCTCCAGGACCCGGGCAAGCGCACGGTGATGGTGAACGCGTACTCCTTCATCGACCCGCACACCGTGCAGCCGACCACCCTCTTCCCGGCCGCCCTGCTCGGTGTACTGCCCCTGTTCGTCATCTTCATCTTCTTCCAGCGCCAGATGGTCGCCGGAATGTCGGCGGGAGCGGTGAAGTGACAGACCTTCAGGAAATCAATTCCGTACGACAGTTTCAACGGCCCCTGGTGACCGGCCAGTTGGCCGCCACCCGGGTCATGGCCATCCTCAGGTCGGCCGACGCCTCCGGGCTGCCCGACGCGGCCCGTGCCCTCGCGGCCGGCGGGGTGACCTGCCTGGAGGTCACCCTCACCACGGCGGGCGCGCTGGACGCGATCGCCCGGATCAAGGACGAACTCGGCGCCGCGGTCTCGGTGGGCGCCGGTACGGTCCTCACCGTGGCCGACACCCGGGACGCGCTGGCCGCGGGCGCCGAGTTCCTGGTCTCCCCGAACGTCGAGCCGGACGTCATCCGCGCCGCGGCCGACGACGGCGTCCCCTTCTACCCGGGGGCCTGGACGGCGACCGAGGTGATCACGGCCTGGCGGGCGGGCGCGGCGGCCGTGAAACTCTTCCCCGCCTGCACCGGAGGGCCGACCCATCTGGCCCAACTCCGCGCCCCGCTACCGGAGATACCGCTCATGGCGGTCGGCGGCGTGGACCTGGAGGCGGCGGGGCGGTACGTGGCGGCGGGGGCACTCGCCGTGGGCGTCGGCTCCCCACTGCTGCGCGGCGCCGACCGGGACCCCGCCCCGGAGGCCTTGAGCGCCCTCACGGCACGGGCACGCGCACTGCTGAAGACGGTCAGGCCCGATACCGGGGCCAAGGAGTGACATCTGTGAACAGCCGCAAGCCGGTCGAGAGCGACGAGCCCTACCTCGTCACCGTGGGCGAGACCCTCGGCGTCCTGTCCGCAGCCGGCCCCGGCCCGCTCACCCTGGGCACCACCCTGCGCCTCGGCATCGCGGGCGCCGAGTCGAACGTGGCCGTGGGCGTCAGCCGCCTGGGCGGCAGGGCGACCTGGATCGGCCGGGTGAGCGAGGACGAGCTGGGCGAGCTGGTGCTACGGGAGCTGCGGGCGGAAGGAGTCACGGCCCTGGCGGTACGCGACCCGGCCCCGACCTCCCTCCTCCTCAAGGAGAAACGCACCAGCACGCACCACCGGATGCGCTACTACCGGACTGCGACGGCGGGCGTCCGCCTGGCCCCCGAGGACATCCCGGAGGAGGCGGTGGCGGGGGCGGCGGTCCTCCATGTCACCGGCATCACACCGGCGTTGGGAGAGGGCCCGGCGCGCGCGGTCCGCCGGGCCGTCGACATCGCCCGCGACGCGGGGGTGTTGGTGTCCCTCGACATCAACTTCCGCTCCCTGCTGTGGAACGAGGACGAGGCGAGGGCGGCGGTGCTTCCGCTCCTCCACGACAGCGACCTGGTGTTCGCGGGCCCGCACGAGGCGCGGCTCGCGGTGCCGGACCGCCACGAACCCGAGGAACTGGCCAAGGGGATCTGCGAGTTGGGCCCCTCCGCCGCGGTGATCAAACTGGGCGCGGAGGGAGCCTTCGCCCTCGTCGACGGCCACCCCTACCGCCAACCCGCGCTGCCCGCCCGCGTCCATGACTCGGTGGGCGCGGGAGATGCCTTCGTGGCGGGCTACTTGGCCGAGCTGCTCGCGGGCGCGCGGCCGGAGGTCCGGCTGGACACGGCGGCCCGGCTGGGCGCGTTCGCGGTCGGCACGGAGGGCGACTGGGAGGGCTTGCCGCGCCGAGCCGAACTGCCCCTGCTGGACCACCACGACGACGTACTCCGCTGAGGAACTGAGCACCAGATGACCAGTATTGCGATCATTACCGGGCAAGTTACCGTCCTGACAGGCTCGTACACCCCGGACACGGGCGGCGAGGGAGTGGGCCTGACGGCGCTGAGCCTCACTCCGGGGGACGGTGACGGCCTGGTGGTGACGGACGCCGTAACGGCAAGCGGTGCCTCGTACTTGGCGGCGCACCCGACCCTCCCCGTCGTCTACACGACACACGAGTCGACGGCGGGTGGGGTGAGCGCGTTCGGTCTGCGGGAGGGCGCCGCGCCCATGCCCTTGGGAGCGCCCCTGACCAGCGGCGGCGCGAACCCGTGCCACCTGACGGTCCACCCGGGCGGCCACTACCTCCTCACCGCCAACTACGGCACGGACACGCTGCCCGGCACGGTCGCCGTGCACCGCCTGGACGGCGACGGCCGGCTCTCGGACCTGACGGACGTGGTCGAACACAAGGGTTCGGGCCCGGTGGTCGGCCGCCAGGAGGGCACCCACGCCCACCAGGTCCTCGTGGACCCGGCCGGCCGCTATGTGCTGGCCACGGACCTGGGCGCGGACACGGTCTTC
Source organism: Streptomyces sp. MBT65 (assembly GCF_016612545.1). Lineage (GTDB taxonomy): Bacteria > Actinomycetota > Actinomycetes > Streptomycetales > Streptomycetaceae > Streptomyces. Next base: position 3,959 of record NZ_JAENRY010000523.1, read on the forward strand.
ACCTACGAACTCGACGCTGTGACCGGCCGGTTGAAGCCGGTGGCGACCTCCCAACTCCGCCCGGGTTCCGGCCCCCGCCACCTCGCCTTCACCCCGACCGGCGACCTGGTCCTCAGCGCCGACGAACTCTCCTCGACGGTGACCTGCCACCGCTACGACGCCGAGACCGGCACCCTGCACGAGCTGTCCCGGGTGCCGGCCACGGCGTCGTAGC
>NZ_JAENRY010000524.1 GCF_016612545.1 Streptomyces sp. MBT65
GTCCCCCGCCGCCCCAAGGGCTCCCCGTACACGGTGAACGACCAACTCATGGTCACGACGGCCCTGATGATCGCCCACTGGAACCGCGAACACGGCGCACACCCGCGCCCGATGCGCATCACGATGCCCGTGGACGACCGCCCCCGGGGCACGGACATGCCGATCGGCAACGGCACGCGGCTCGTCGAAGTCACCTTCGCCCCGACGGAGTTGACCAGCACCCCGGCCGGCATGGCCGAGCTGCTCCACCGCACGGCGACCCGGACCCGCGCCCTCAAGTCCCTCCCCCGGCCCCAACTGGGCCACGGGGCAACCCTGTTGACGGCTCCGGTCGTCCCCGTGACCTGGCGTGCCGGCCTCACCCGGGGCCTCCGCCGGGCCGCCGCCCCCTGGACCTCGACCACGCTCCTGAGCAACATCGGCCGTGTCCCGTACACCCTGGACTTCGGCGGCGCCGCCGGCCGCGCGCACGCCGTCTGGTTCTCCGCCCCGGCCCGGATGCCCCGCGGCCTCACCGTGACGACCGCCTCCACCGCGGGCCGGCTGCACGTGGCCCTCCGCTGGTCGCGCACCCTCCTCGGGCCCGGCGACGGAGCCCACCTCCGCGACCTGTTCGAGCACTACCTGCACACGACGGAGGAGCACCCGGCATGACGACCACGACCCCGCACCGCCACGGCCTCCGGGACTTCTACGAGAACCCCGCCGTCCCCGTCGCCTCCGGCCCCGCCCGCACGCTCCGCCAGGCCCGCGTCCTCGCCGCCGCGCTGGGCCCGTCCACCGAACACCCCCGCACGATCCTGGACATCGGCTGCGGCGACGCGACCGCCGCCGCCACGGCCGCGCCGCTCCTCGCCGGCCACCGGGTCATCGGCGTCGACTGGTCCCAGGACGCCCTCACCCGTGCCCGCACCCGTTTGCCGTGCACCGTGCGCGGCGAACTCACCGCGTTGCCGCTGCGCACGGCCGCCGCCGACGCCGTGCTGTTCAGCGAGGTGATCGAGCATCTCGTCGACCCGGACACCGCCCTCGCCGAGATCCACCGTGTGCTGCGCCCGGGTGGCCATCTCATGCTGTCCACACCGAACTTGGCCGCCTGGTACAACCGCGCCCTGCTGCTCGCCGGTGTCCAGCCCGTGTTCTCGGAGGTGAGCCTGCGCGCGATCCACGGCCGCCCGGGCAAGGAGGTCGTAGGACATCTGCGGCTCTACACCGCACGGGCGCTGCGGGAGTTCGTGACGGCGGCCGGCTTCACGGTCGTAGGACTCACCGGGGCTCCCTTCCACGGCGTGCCGCGGCCGCTGCGCGCGCTCGACCGACTGGCCTGTGTCAGACCGCAGTTGGCGTCGATCCTGCTGCTGCACGCACGGAAGACGTAGGGGGCGCGGCCGTGTGGTGGGGAGTGGCCGCGGCCCTGTTGGCGAACGTCCTGTACAGCACGGGCTTCGTCCTGGAGAAGCGGGCGCTCGTGGCCCTGCCCGAGGTGACGGTCCGTCAACCGGTTCGACTGCTGAGGCTGGTGCTCGGCAGCCCGCTGTGGATCGGCGGGTCCCTCGCGCTGGCCTCCGGGTTCGGCGCGCAGCTCGTCGTGTACCGGACGCTGCCGATCGCCGCCGCGCAGGGCATCTTCGTGTCCGGCCTGGTGCTGCTCGTGCTGCTGTCCTCGCGGATGTTGGGCGAGGAGACCAGCGGCCGCGAGCGGTACGCCCTCGGGGCCATCCTCGTCGCCCTGTTGATGGTCGTGCTGTCGCTGAAGGAGGGCTCGGACCATGTCAGCCGCACCGCGCCCTACCCACTGATCCTGCTGGTCTGCGTGCCCTCGCTGGCGGCCGGCGTCTGGCTCTACCGCTCCACCGAACGCAGCGCGGGACATCGCCACCGGCTGCCCACCACGGGCGTCGAATACGGCGTGGCGGTGGGCCTGTTGTACGGGGTCAGCTCGCTCGCCATCAAGGGGGTGTCGAGCTGTCTGACGACAAGTGACGTGGGCGGGGCGGTGGTTGGCGTGCTGCGGTCCCCGTATCCGTATCTCCTGCTCTTCACGGGCGCGTTCGGCCTGGTCATGTCCCAGGCAGCCTTGCAGCGGTGCCGGGCCTCGCTGATCGTGCCGGTGTGCACGACGGTGACGAGTCTGTTCACGGCGGTGCTGGGCACGCTCGCGTTCGGCGAGGCCCTGCCGCACGATCCGCTGCGGCTGGCCCTGCGGATCGGGGGCACGGCACTGGCGGTCACCGTTCTGCTCACCATGCCGAAGCACGACAACGCGCCTCAACAGCCAGCCGAGGCGAAGGAGTTGACACCCCCATGAACCCGGACGACCCACTGCTGAAGATCCTGGCCTGCCCGCTCGACAAGGGCCCGCTGCATCTGCTCCCCACGGACGCCCTCTACAACCCGCGGCTGCGCCGCCGTTACCCGATCGTCGACGGCATCCCGCAGCTCCTGCCCTCCTCCGGCGAGCAAGTGACCGACGAGGCCGAGCACTTGGAACTCCTCCAACGGATGGCGCCATGACCTCGATGGATTCCGGGCGGCGCACCACCCTCACCGCCCGTCTCGCGCCCCTCCTCCCGGTCCGCCTGGTCGCCGCCACCGCCCGGGCCGTCTATCCCCGCTTCGAACCCGAACTGGCGCGCCTGGACGAGCTGTTGCCGCCCAACTGCGGTACGGCGGTGGACGTGGGCGGCTGGTACGGCCCCTGGACGTACCGCCTGTGGAGACGCGCGCGCCAGGTCGTGACCGTGGAACCGGTCCCCCACCTGGCCGGACTGCTCGCCGCTGCCGCCCCCGCGCACGCCCGGGTGATCCCGGCCGCCGCCTCCGACCGCTCGGGCACCGCCCGGCTGTGGCTGCCGCCGGGCGACGAGGGCGACCGGGGTGTGTCGTCGCTGGTCCGCCGGGACATCCATGCCCGTGCCGTGCACGTCCGCTGCGTCACGCTCGACGCCCTGGGCCTCAAGGACGTCGGCTTCGTCAAGATCGACGTGGACGGCAGCGAACTGGCCGTCCTGCACGGCGCGACCGGCCTCCTGACCCGCGACCGCCCCGCGCTCTTCGTCGAGCTGGAGTCCCGTATCCAGCCGGTCTCGCCCGTGGTGACGTATCTGTCGCTGCTCGGCTACGAGGGCTGGGTCCTGCCGGACACGACCTGGGTGAAGCTGTCGGCCTTCCCTCTGGAAGAGCACCAGGCCCGGACCTCGTACGTCGTCTCCCGGGGCCTGCTGCGCCGCGTGCTGCCGTTCGCGCGGGGCCCCCGTTACGTCAACTCGGTCCTGTTCCTGCCCGCCGGCCGCAGTCCTGGTGGCCGGGGCCGCGATGTCAGTGCCGTGCGCGACGATGGATCGCATGCCCGACGCGAAACGCCCCGCCCGCCCCTTCAGCCCCCTCGACTTCCAACT
>NZ_JAENRY010000525.1 GCF_016612545.1 Streptomyces sp. MBT65
GTCGGGGGTCGTCCGGGGTGGGGGTGGTCATACGTCCCACTCTGTCAGGTGGGGCGCCGGGTGGTCATCAGATCGAAACCTGCGGGACCTGTCGCGGCCAGTAAGAAGCGAGTAAGAATCTACGCGCGTTGTTGACCGTTTCCCGAGGAGATCCAGACATGCCCTTGAACCGCCGGAAGTTCCTGAAGAAGTCCGCCGTGACGGGTGCGGGGGTCGCGCTGGCCGGTGCGGCGGCGGCTCCGGCGGCGCAGGCCGCGGAGAAGAAGAAGCCGGGCAAGCACCCGAAGCGGTACTCGCTGACGGTGATGGGCACGACCGATCTGCACGGGCATGTCTTCAACTGGGACTACTTCAAGGACGCGGAGTACGCGGACGCCAAGGGCAACGCGATGGGTCTGGCGCGGGTGTCGACCCTGGTGAACCAGATCCGCCAGGAGAAGGGCCGGTGCAACACGCTGCTGCTGGACGCGGGCGACACGATCCAGGGCACCCCGCTGACGTACTACTTCGCGAAGGTGGACCCGATCACCGCCAAGGGCGGTCCGGTGCACCCGATGGCGCAGGCGATGAACGCGATCGGGTACGACGCGGCGGCGCTGGGCAACCACGAGTTCAACTACGGCATCGAGACGCTGCGGAAGTTCGAGGACCAGTGCCGTTTCCCGCTGCTGGGGGCGAACGCGCTGGACGCGAAGACGCTGAAGCCCGCGTTCCCGCCGTACTTCATCAAGAAGTTCCAGGTGCCGGGCGCTCCCCCGGTGAAGGTGGCGGTCCTCGGGCTCACCAACCCGGGGATCGCGATCTGGGACAAGGCGTATGTGCAGGGGAAGTTGACGTTCCCGGGGCTTGAGGAGCAGGCGGCGAAGTGGGTGCCGAAGCTGCGGTCGATGGGGGCGGACGTCGTCGTCGTGTCGGCGCACTCCGGGTCGTCGGGGACGTCGTCGTACGGTGACCAGCTGCCGTACGTGGAGAACTCGGCGGCGCTCGTCGCGCAGCAGGTGCCGGGGATCGACGCGATCCTGGTCGGCCACGCGCACGTGGAGATCCCGGAGTTGAAGGTCACGAACACGGCGACGGGGAAGACGGTCGTGCTGTCCGAACCGCTGTGCTTCGCCGAGCGGTTGAGCGTGTTCGACTTCGAGTTGGTCTTCGAGAAGGGGCGTTGGACGGTCGAGTCGGTGGCGGCCTCGCTGCGGGACGCGAAGACGGTCGCGGACGACCCGAAGATCACGCGGCTGCTGAAGGACGAGCACGCGTTGGTCGTGGAGTACGTCAACCAGGTGGTCGGTACGGCGACGGCGACGCTGACGACGGTGGACGCGCGGTACAAGGACGCGCCGATCATCGACCTGATCACCAAGGTCCAGGAGGACGTGGTGAAGGCGGCGTTGGTGGGGACGGCGTACGCGTCGCTGCCGGTGATCGCGCAGGCGTCGCCGTTCTCGCGGACCTCGGAGATCCCGGCGGGCGAGGTGACGATCCGGGACCTGTCGGGTCTGTACGTGTACGACAACACGCTGGTGGCGAAGCTGCTGACGGGTGCTCAGGTGCGGGCGTATCTGGAGTACTCGGCGCAGTACTTCGTGCAGACGGCCGCCGACGCGGTCGTGGACACGGAGAAGCTGACGAACGCGAACGGCCGTCCGGACTACAACTACGACTACGTGTCGGGTTTCTCGTACGACATCGACATCGCGCAGGCGGCCGGTTCGCGGATCAAGAACCTCACCTACAACGGTGCGGCGCTGGACGACGCGCAGCAGTTCGTGCTGGCGGTGAACAACTACCGGGCGAACGGCGGCGGTGCGTTCCCGCATGTGGCGTCGGCGACCGAGGTGTGGGCGGAGTCGACGGAGATCCGGACACGGATCGCGGAGTGGGTGACCGCGAAGGGTGTGCTGGATCCGGCTGATTTCGCCTCGGTGGACTGGAAGTTGACGCGGAACGGGACGCCGGTCTTCTAAGGCGTCGAGTGTCCAACAAGGGTTTTCCGAGGGGCCCGGCGGCTCTGGTCGCCGCCGGGCCCCTTTCTAGCGTTCCACGAGTGGGGTGAGCGTGCGGGTGGCCTGGCGGGCCGTGGGGATCTGGGCCTGCTGATCGAGGCCGAAGGTGGTGAAGGCCGTTCGGCCGGGGAGGGGGTAAGGCTCCTTCCCCGTCAGGGAGTTGAGGATGGTGGCGCTGCGCCAGGCGGCGAGGCCGAGGTCGGGGGCGCCGACGCCGTGGGTGTGGAGTTCGGCGTTCTGGACGTAGACCTGGCAGCCGGCGCCGGTGACGGAGGGGTCGAGGACGAGTCTGAACCGGTCGTCGACGCGCGGGCGTTCGGCGCTGTCGCGGCGCAGGTAGGGGTCGAGTCCGGCGAGGATGCGGCCGAGGGGGCGTTCGCGGTAGCCGGTGGCGAGGACGACGGCGTCGGTGGTGAGGCGGGAGCGGGTGTTCTGCTGGAGGTGTTCCAGGTGGAGCTCGACCTTGGTGGTCGCGATCCTTCCCGCCGTACGCACGCGGACGCCGGGGGTGAGCACGGCGTCGGGCCAACCGCCGTGCAGGGTACGGCGGTAGAGCTCGTCGTGGATGGCGGCGATGGTGCCCGCGTCGATGCCCTTGTGGAGTTGCCACTGCGAGCTGACGAGGCGGTCGCGGACTCCTTCGGCGAGGGCGTGGAAGTAGCGGGTGTAGTCGGGGGTGAAGTGTTCCAGGCCGAGCTTGGAGTACTCCATGGGGGCGAAGGCCTCGCTGCGGCCGATCCAGTGGAGTTTCTCGTGTCCCGCGGGGCGGTGGCGGAGCAGGTCGAGGAAGACCTCGGCGCCGGTCTGTCCCGAGCCGATGACGGTGATGTGCTCGGCGGCGAGAAACGTTTCGCGGTGGGCGAGGTAGTCGGCGGCGTGGATGACGGGGACGCCGGGGGCTTCGACGAGGGGCTTGAGCGGGTCCGGGATGTAGGGGGCGGTGCCGACGCCGAGGACGATGTTCTTGGTGTAGGTGCGGCCGAGGGCCTCGGCCTCTCCGTCGCTGTCGAGCTGGGTGAAGTCGACCTCGAAGACGTCGCGTTCGGGGTTGAAGCGGACGGCGTCGACCTGGTGGCCGAAGTGGAGTCCGGGGAGGCTGTCGGCGACCCAGCGGCAGTAGGCGTCGTACTCGGCGCGCTGGATGTGGAAGCGCTCGGCGAAGTAGAAGGGGAAGAGCCGGTCGCGGGCCCTGAGGTAGTTGAGGAAGGACCAGGGGCTGGCGGGGTCGGCGAGGGTCACCAGGTCGGCCAGGAAGGGGACTTGGACGGTGGTGCCGTCGATGAGCAGGCCGGGGTGCCAGTCGAAGCCGGGGCGCTGTTCGTAGAAGACGGTGTCGAGTTCGGCGAGCGGGTGGGCGAGGGCGGCGAGCGAGAGGTTGAAGGGGCCGATGCCGATGCCGACCAGGTCGCGGGGTGGATCGGGTTCGTGGTGTGGGGGGTTGGGG
>NZ_JAENRY010000526.1 GCF_016612545.1 Streptomyces sp. MBT65
GGTCGGGGGCGCGGCGGACGCCGAGGGTGTCGAGGACTCGGTGGAGGCGGGCCGCGTCGGTGCGCCATTTGCGGTCGACGACCTCTTCCGGGTACTCCTGCCAGTCCACCGGCGCCCAGTCGGGACCGGGCTCGGCGGGGCCGCCGTGGAAGAGGCGGGCGGCGAGGAGCGAGGTCGCCTCGTCGATCGCGCCGGGCTCTTCGAGCAGGTCGCAGGCGGGGCGCTCACCGAGGCGGGAGGCGAAGCCCTCGGCCAGCCGGTCGCGGCGGGACAGCTCCGTGAGCGCCGCCACCACGCCCGCGTCCAGCCGGGACGGCCAGCGGCCCATACGCCACGCGGGCAGCGCGACCCGGGTCAGCAGCCGGTCCCAGCCCGCGTACGCCAACCCCACCTGTTCCTGCGCGACGATCCGCAGTCCGTAATCCACAGCCTGTGCACGCTCGGCGGCCGCGGCGGCCACGCCCCGCTCCATCTCGGCCGCGTGCCCCCGGCAACTGCGCAACAGCAGGCGGGCGACCCAGCCCACACCGGCGAGCACCGAACGGACCACGGGAGCGCGGGGCGCCGAGGTCACGGCCACCGCCGCGTCCAGGCCCCGTACGAAACGGCGGGCCGCGGCTATGTCCGGGTGCGCCGAGGGTCCCGTACCGGCGACGACCGGCGCGAGCACCGCGCGCAGCTCGCCCACCCGCATCCACCACAGGAACGGCGAGCCGATGACGAGGACGGGCGCGGCCGCCGTACGACGGGAACGCCCCGGCGTGAGGCCCCGTACACCAATGATCTCGTCGCCGCTCTCCTGCGGGGGCGGGCCGTGGGACGGGTGGGTGCGGTCCTCCAGCCAGCTGTCGCAGTCCGGGGTGAGCGCTATCGCGGAGGGTGCGGGGACGTCGAGGCGGTCGGCCAGGTCGCGCACCAGGCGATACAGGTCGGGGGCCGACTCCTCGGCGATCGCGACCGTAGGACTCACGGCCGGGCGGGAGCGCGCGACGACCAGCGCGATCGCGCCGGCCGCGAGCAGCACGACCACCGCGGCCACGCCCATGATCCAGCGGGCCAGGTCCCAGCCGCGGCCCATGAGATGGCCGGTGGAACCCCCGGCGAGCAGGATCACCGCGCCGGCGGCGGGCAACAGGGCGACGGCCAGCGCCCGGCTGCGGATCCGCAGCACGGCCAGGGCCCGGGAACGCGCCGCCTGCGCGCCCGCCTCCACACCCATCCCCATACCGGTCACGACCGGACCTCACCCCCTCCGTGCTGTCCCGCTCCGCTGGCGTTGCTCACTCCCCCACTGTGGCACCCGCCACTGACATCGCAATGCCGGTGGGCCAAGTGCCGGAACGCTTGCGCCGCACCATAGTTGGGGCCCCGGCCCCCGTCAGCCGGTTGGGGCATCGGTCACTCGATGGAATGGCTCAGGGGAAAGGTGGATGACAGAGGGCAAGGGTGAGGGCATGGTTCAGGCCCCGATTCCTGAGACGGAATCGAGGCCTGTGGGGTTCATCGGTGCGCGGGAGCGCTTGGGGCTACTCGCCCGTCGCCTCCGCCGCCGCCTTCGCCGCGATGTCCGTACGGTGCTGGGAGCCGTCGAGCCGGACCCGGCTCAGGGCCGCGTACGCGCGCTCGCGGGCCTGGGTGAGATCCGTGCCGGTCGCCGTGACGGAGAGGACGCGGCCGCCCGCGCTGACGACCGCGTCACCGTCGTACCTGGTCCCGGCGTGCAGCACGTACGCGTGCGGGGCGTCCTGCGCGGCCACCTCGTCGAGGCCGGTGATCGGGTCGCCGGTGCGCGGGGTGTCCGGGTAGTTGTGCGAGGCGATGACGACGGTGACGGCCGCGTCCTCGCTCCAGCGCAGGGGGGCCAGGTCGTCGAGGGTGCCGTTCGCGGAGGCGAGCAGGACGCCGGCCAGCGGAGTCTTCAGCCGGGCCAGGACCACCTGGGTCTCGGGGTCGCCGAAGCGGGCGTTGAACTCGATGACCCGCACACCGCGCGAGGTGATCGCGAGACCGGCGTAGAGCAGGCCCGAGAAGGGCGTGCCGCGGCGGCGCATCTCGTCGACGGTCGGCTGGAGGACGGTCTGCAGGACCTCCTCGACCAGCTTCGGGTCGGCCCACGGCAGTGGGGAGTACGCGCCCATGCCGCCGGTGTTCGGGCCCTCGTCGCCGTCCAGCGCGCGCTTGAAGTCCTGGGCGGGCTGGAGCGGGACGACGGTGACGCCGTCGGTGATCGCGAAGAGCGACACCTCGGGCCCGTCGAGGAACTCCTCGATGACGACCCGCTCGCAGGCGGCCGCGTGCGCCTTCGCCGCGTCGAGATCGTCGGTCACTACGACACCCTTGCCGGCGGCCAGTCCGTCGTCCTTGACGACGTAGGGCGCACCGAAGGCGTCGAGCGCCTCCGCGACCTCTTCCGGGGTCGTACAGACATAGGAGCGGGAGGTCGGGACCCCGGCCGCCGCCATCACTTCCTTCGCGAAGGCCTTGGAGCCCTCCAGCTGCGCGGCCTCCCCGGAGGGGCCGAAGACCGGGATGCCCGCCTCGCGTACGGCGTCTGCGACCCCGGCGACGAGGGGGGCCTCCGGACCGACGACGACCAGCTCGGCGCCGAGTTCCGTGGCCAGTGCGGCTACGGCCGCGCCGTCGAGGGGGTCGACCTGGTGCAGCTCGGCCACCTCGGCGATGCCGGCGTTGCCGGGGGCGCAGTGCAGCGCGGTGACGTCGGGGTCTAGGGACAGGGAACGGCAGAGGGCGTGTTCGCGGGCACCGGTACCGATGACGAGGACCTTCACGGGGGTCAGCCTAGGTCACGGTGGGGGTGGGGT
>NZ_JAENRY010000527.1 GCF_016612545.1 Streptomyces sp. MBT65
TCTCCGGGCGGGGCAGGCGGGCGGGATGCGGGCCCAGGGCGGGGCGCCGCGACGCCGAGCGGGGAGTGTGCGAGCGCCCTGGGTCGGAGTGCGGTGGCGCCGGGCGCGGGGCCGGTGGGTGAGCCGGGAGGGGGATGGGTTTTCGCTCGGTCAACGCTTCGGCGGGTTCGGCGGGTTGAGCGCGTCCGCTGGGCTCGGCTGGTTCAGCGGGTTGGGCTTCCTCAACGCGCCCGGCCTGCTCGGCGAGTTGAGCCGGTACGACCCGCTCGACCCGCTCGGCGAGTCGGGCCTGTTCAACACGCTCGATCTGCTCGGCGATTCGGGCCGGTCCGACCCGCTCGACCTGTTCGGCGAGTTGAGCCTGTGCGACCCGCTCAGCCTGCTCGGCCCGCTCGGCGGCGGGTTCGGCTTGGTCGGAGTGCTCAGCCTGCTCGGTGCGGACGAGGGAGACACCCGCCTTACGGCGAATGGGCGGCCGGGAGTTGGGGTCGACGGCGGGACGCTGCGTCGGTATCGCGTCCTCGACGGGGTCGGGATCAGGGTCGTACAGCCGGGGATCTCGTGCCGCGCGGACGAGTGACGGCTCCAGGAAGACCGGGGTGGGCGACTCCCGATAGGCCTCGGGAACCTCCGGAGCCTCGGGCTGCTCCGCCGACTCCGGCTCCACCGAACCGGGTTCCACGGGCTCCTGCGCCAACTCCCGCTCCGCCGAACCGGGTTCCTCGGGTTCCTCCCCCGCCACCGGAAACGCGACCGGCGTCAGCACCTCCTCCACCTCCTCCAGTCCCGGCCGAACCACGGGGTCCTTCTCCAGCAGTTCGGCCAGCACTTCCCTCAACGGACCGGCGGACGAAGGGAGTTCGGGCTCCTCGTACAGAACCGCGTGCAAGGTCGCCAGGGTCGTGTCGCGGGAGAACGGTGAGCGGCCGCCGAGCGCCGCGCAGAGGGTCGCGCCGAGGGACCAGAGGTCCGAGGGCGGTCCCTGTGGGTGGCCGGAGATCCGCTCGGGTGCCATGTAGTCGGGCGAGCCGACGAGCATGCCGACCATGGTGAGCGCCTTGGCGTCCTGGATCGCGGCGATGCCGAAGTCGGTGAGCACGACCCGTCGGCCGCCGCTCTCGACGAGGACGTTGCCGGGTTTGATGTCGCGGTGCAGGACGCCTCCCGCGTGCACCTGGCGCAGCGCGGCCACCAGACCGAGCCCGATACGGGCGACCTCGCGCGGGCCGAGCGCGCCGTCGTCCGCGAGGATGCGCTCCAGGGAGCGCCCGGCGACCAACTCCATGACGATCCACAGGCGTTCGCCCTCGTCCACGACGTCGTAGACCCGCACGACGTTGGGATGGTCGATGCGGGCCGTCGCCCTGGCCTCGCGCAGGGTGCGTTCACGGCGGGTGCGGGTGTCCTCCGCGTCGAGGCCGTCTATGCGCATTTCCTTGACCGCGACCTGCCGGTGCAGCATTTCGTCGGCGGCTCGCCACACCCGCCCCATTCCTCCCTGACCGATACTCTCGACCAGCCGATAGCGTCCGGTCACCCATAGTCCCGGAGTTCCGCCGCCCCTCACGTTCCCCGTATTTCCCGTATTCCCCGGCAATCCGCTGCACCCCCACAATGGTCACACTTCATGCCGTACCAGCATAGTGCGGAGAAATCTTGTGGTACCTCTTCAAGTACTGCGAATTCAGGCGCAGCCCCAGGGGGACACAGGGGAATGCAAGGGGAACACAAGGGGGACGAACATGAGTTCTCGTCGCGTCGCGGCCGTGGCCACAGCCGTCACAGGTTCGCTGCTCACGGCATCCTTCTCGGCGGTGATGATCCTTTCCTTCACCGCTTCGGCGGATGACCAGGGACCGGGAAGCAGCAAAGGCGGAAAGGCGATGGACGCGGCTCCGGCAGGGGTGAAACTGACCACGCTCCTGCCGGAAAAAATCTCGGTCGACAACAGTTCGAAAAAGACGGCGATCACGGCCACAGTGAAGAATGAGGGGACCAAGGAGAGCGGCGACATCCATCTCCTGGTCGTCGGTTTCGACGGCCTCAAGGTCAATGGCGTGCAGGGTTGTTCGGCCATCGCCGAAAAGGATCTGCCGCCCGGTTCGAACAGCGGATTCACGTGCTCCGTCGGCACGCTCGCCGCGGGCAGGTCGAAGTCGTACGCCGTCGACGCGACGTACGACCTGAGCAAGGCCGGGAAGATCTGTCTGCCGGTGGTGTCCGCCGACGGCAAGAAGACCTTCTGGCAGCAGGGCCCGGTCCCGTTCGGTACGACGAACCCGTCACCGAACGCACCGGCCACCCCATTGCTGCTCGGCACCGACAACAAGCCGGTGGCACCGGGCGGCGACACACTGCCCAAGACGGGAGTCGGCGCGGATGTGCTGCCGCTGGGCGCGGCCGGTGCGGCCCTGATCGCGGCGGGCGCGGCGGGCCTGTACTGGTCGCAGCGACGGCCGAGGCCGCGGTCCCTGGAGAGCTGAGGGGACGTAGGAGAAGGGAGGGGCGGGATGCTCGCGCACCCCGCCCCTCCCCCGCAACCGCCTTGTCAGCGCTGCTTGTTGACGAACTTCCAGGCCGTCGGCGTCGCGCCCATCGCCAGCGCCGCCTTCAGGGCGTCGCCGAGCAGGAACGGGGTGAGGCCGGCGGCGATCGCGGCGCTCGTCGAGAGGTCGAGGGACAGCGCCAGGTACGGGACGCCGATCGCGTAGATGATCGCCTCGCCCAGCAGCATCGTGCCGGCCATGCGCAGGACCGAGCGGTCGGCGCCGCGGCGGGCCAGGGCGCCGACGGCGGCGGAGGCGAGCAGCATGCCGACGATGTAGCGATGTAGCCACGGCCGGCGCCGAGAGGAAGCCACGGCCGGCGCCGAGGGAGGTGCCGACGAGCAGCGCGGCGAAGGTCTGGCCGGTGACGGGGACCGGGGAGCCCGGCACGGGCACGGCGATCTGCGCGGCGAGGCTGGTGAGCGCGGCGCCGCCGAGCACGAGGGCGAGGTCCCGGACGCGGGAGGCGGGCAGCAGGTCGGCGAGGACCAGTCCGGGGCGGGTGGTGGCGACGGCGGTACTCAAGGGGACTCCGCAGGTGGACGGGGTACGGCGGGGGACTCCGTGACGCTATCCCAGGGGCCTTCGGCCGATCACCGTCAGCGCTCGACAAAGGCTTCGGCGCGGACTTGGTGGGCTCCGGACAAAGGATGCCCGTTACACACGCCCGGGCGTGATGCCGGTCACCCGGACCCCGTGCCGTCTCGCACACCG
>NZ_JAENRY010000528.1 GCF_016612545.1 Streptomyces sp. MBT65
GCCCGACCCCCTACACTCCCCGCCGTGGTGACCATGAGAATGCAATGGGATGACCTGCCCGCCGCAACCCGAGAGGCCGTCGAGGCCCGCACCGGCCCTATCTACGCAACAGCCACCGCCGACAAGGGACTCAACAGCGAGGTTGCCGCCACCCTCGACACCCGCGCCGGCCGCGTCTTCGTCAAGGGGATGAACACCGATCACCCTCGCGCGTGGACACAGAACCGCGAGGCCACGATCAACCCTTCCGTGGCTCCCCTCGCCCCCCGCCTGCTCTGGAGGATCAACGACGGCACTTGGGATCTGCTCGGTTTCGAGCATGTCGAGGGTCGGCCCGCGGACTACCGAAGCACATCGAGCAGCGGCTCGCCGAGTACATCGACGACCCCGACGACGCCGACCTACTGCGCGGCGAAACCCTGCTGCATACCGATTGGCACCCCGACAACGTGCTCATCAGCAACAACGCCGCCCGCGTCGTCGACTGGGCATGGCCGACGCGCGGCGCGGCATGGATCGACGCCGCCTGTTGGGTCGTCTGGCTCACCTCTGCCGGCCACAGCCCTGCGGACGCCGAGCAGTGGGCCGCCAAGACGCCCGCATGGTCCACCGCGCCCCGGCGGACCCTCGACGTCTTCGCGACCGCCCAAGAGCGGCTGTGGGCTGGTATCGCCGCAGACGCGCCCGACGTCGTATGGATTCAAGACGTTGCCGCAGCAGCCGCACGCTGGACCGCCTACCGTCGGCCGTAACAAGAGGCACCCATGTCTGACCCGCTCTTTCCCGCGCACGAGCTACTAACCCCCTGACGGCCGCGCCGCCCCCGTTCCCCCGCGGGGGCGGCGCGGTCCGCAACACACGCGACCCCGGCACCGTGACCACAGGTGCCGGGGTCGCTTGCTGCTCCTACCGCGTATCGCCGCCGGTCAGAGCTGTTCGACCTTCAACGCGCCCTCTGCGAAGCGTCCGCGCAACGTCTTCTTGTCGAACTTCCCAACGCTCGTCTTGGGTACCTCGGCGATCACGGCCCATCGCTCGGGCAGCTGCCACCGTGCGATGCCGTTCGAGGCGAGGTGTTCACGAAGGGCGGAGAAGTCAGCCGCAGCGCCGTCCCGGAGTACCACGGTCGCCAACGGCCGTTCCCCCCACTTCTCATCCGGCACGGCCACGACGGCGGCCTCGGCAACGTCGGGGTGGGACATGAGGGCGTTTTCAAGCTCGACCGACGAAATCCACTCGCCGCCCGACTTGATGACGTCCTTTGCCCGGTCGGTGAGGGTCAGGTATCCGTCCGGGCTGATCGTCCCGACGTCGCCGGTCTTCAGCCAACCGTCCTCGCTGAACTTGTCAGCCGGCCGCGTGGCCTCGCCGTCGACTCCGCCGAAGTACGCGCCGGCGATCCACGGTCCGCGCACTTCCAGCTCACCGGCCGACGCGCCATCCCAGGGAAGTTCATCGCCGCCCGGACCGATGAGGCGTCCCTCGACGCCCGCCGGGAACCGGCCCTGCGTGAGCCGATAGGCGAACTCCTCCTCGGAGCCGGGCGCCACCTTGCCCGGCGGCCTCCCTACCGTGCCCAATGGCGACGTCTCGGTCATGCCCCAAGCGTGGACGATCCGCATTCCGAGATCGTCGAATGCCTTCATCAGGGCGGGAGGACAAGCGGAACCGCCGATCGTTACCTGTGTCAGCGTGCTGACGTCGCGCGGATTCGCCTTCAACTCGGCAAGCAAACCTTGCCAAATGGTGGGCACGGCCGCAGCGTACGTAGGACGCTCACGCTCGATCATTTCGGCGATCGGGCCCGGCTGCAAGAACCGGTCCGGCATCAGCATATTCACGCCGGTCATGAAAGCTGCGTGCGGCAAGCCCCAAGAGTTGCAATGGAATTGGGGCACGATCACAAGCGCAAGGTCCGCGTCCGTCAGACCCATGGACTGAGTCATGTTGACCTGCATGGAGTGCAGGTAGATGGACCGATGCGAGTAGGCGACACCCTTCGGTTCCCCAGTGGTCCCGGACGTGTAGCAGAGCGAGGCCGCGCGCCGCTCGTCCAACTCCGGCCAGTCATAGACCGTGGGGTGCCCGGCGAGCAATTCCTCGTACTCGTGCACCTGCACGCCGGAAGCTGCGGCCAACGCCGCTCGGGCGTCGTCCGCCATCGCGCCGGAAACGACCACGTGCTCAAGCCGTGGCAGGTTCGGAAGGAGCGGGAGCAGCAACCCGACCAATGAGCCATTGACCACGATCACCTTGTCGCCTGCGTGGTGCGCAACGTAAGTCAGCTGCCCAGTCGGAAGCCGCAGATTCAGCGTGTGGAGCACTGCCCCCATGGACGGGACGGCAAAGTACGCCTCGACGTGCTCAGCGTTATTCCACATGAGGGTTCCCGTAACGTCACCCTCGCCGACGCCCAACTCACGGAGTCCGTGAGCGAGCTGTGCGGCACGCGCGCCAATCTCGGCGAACGTGCGCCGCTGCGGTTCCCCGGACCCTGTCCAGGTGGTGACCGTCGATGAACCGTGGACGCGTACGCCGTGCCGCAGGATGCGGCTCACGATCAGCGGGGCGTCCTGCATGGTGCTAAACATGGCGACCTCCCGCGAGCACGCGACCGGCACCGCTCTTGCCACAGGCGGCGCGGTGCGCCACGGAGGAACGATCGGTCGGTGGGGGCGGTGAGCAGGTCAAACGGCCTCGCCGCTCCCCTCCCCCTTTGCGCGCACTGACGTGAAATTGGGGCACGACCACCAGGGACGTGTCCTGGTCCGTGAGCCCCATCGACTGAGTCATGTTGACCTGCATGGAGTGCAGATAGATCGAACGGTGGCTGAACACCACACCCTTGGGGTCGCCCGTGGTCCCGGAGGTGTAGCACATCGCGGCACCCTGGCGTTCGTCCAGCTCGGGCCAGTCGTACGACGTCGGCTTGTCCGCGATCAGTTCCTCGTACTCGTGCACGCGCGCGTGGCCGCCTTCGAGGGGCGTACGGTCGCCGGGCCCGGAGACGACGATGTGCTCGATCGTCGGCAGCTTGGGCAGCAGGGGCGCGAGCAGCGGGATCAGCGAACCGTTGACGATCACCACCCGGTCCGCCGCGTGGTTGACGATCCACGCCAACTGCTCCGGCGGAAGGCGGAGGTTGAGGGTGTGCAGCACCGCGCCCATGGCGGGGATCGCGAAGTAGGCCTCGACGTGAACGGCGTTGTTCCACATGAAGGTCGCGGTTCGCTCGCCGTCGACCACGCCCAGGTCCTCGCGCAGGGCGTGCGCCAACTGGGCCGCGCGGGCACCGATCTCCGCGAAGGAACGGCGCTCCGGCTCTCCCTCACCGGTCCAGCTGATCACCTGCGATGTTCCATGGACCGTCGACCCGTGGGTCAGGATCCTGGAGATCAGCAGCGGTACGTCCTGCATGGTGCTCAGCACGGCGTCCTCCCGAGGCGACATTGCCTGCGCGGTAGTTGGGGTTGCGCTGATTCTGCGCACATACCGCACGGTATGTCACTAGGAACGGGCGATCGATCTCCTCAGACTGCCACGAGCGGTACGGACTGGTGCCACGAGCGGTACGGACTGGTGCCACGAGCGGTAGGGACTGGTGCCACGAGCGGTACGGACTATCGGGCGAGAACCAGCTCCGGGTCCTCCCGCAGCTTCCCCAGCGCCCGCGACACCGCCGACTTCACCGTGCCCACGGACACCCCGAGCACCTCGGCCGTCTGGACCTCGCTGAGATCCTCGTAGTACCTGAGGACGACCATCGCCCGCTGCCGCTCCGGCAGCTTGGCGATCGCCCGCCACATCGCGTCGTGCAGGGCCTGCTGCTCGGCCGGGTCCTCCGCGCCGCCGACCGTCTCCGGCTCGGGCAGCTCGTCGCACGCGAACTCGTCGACCTTCCGCTTGCGCCACTGCGAGGTCCGCGTGTTCAGCAGCGCCCGGCGGACATAGCCGTCCAGCGCCCGGTGGTCCTCGATCCGCTCCCAGGCCACATACGTCTTGGTCAGCGCGGTCTGCAACAGGTCCTCCGCGTCGCACGCGTTCGCGGTCAGCGAGCGCGCGGTGCGCAGCAGCACGGGTTGCCTGGCCCTCATGTACGAGGAGAAGGAGGGGTACGTGAGGGTCTGCGTACCCCGTACTGCGGGCCGAGTGGCGGCCCGTGCGGTGGCGTTCGACGCGCTGGTGCAGACTGCTGTGGTCATGGCTCCACGCTATGAGCGACCCCCACTCCCGCGGATCGGCCGCAGGTCCCGAAGCGGGCTCCGCCTCAGGTTGTAGGGGTGGGGCTGGCTCCACCTCCTGAAGGTGGACGTGGGGATGACATGTACTGCGGGTTTACCCCTGGGGCTCATCCCTCGGTGGTGAGCACCAGCCCGGACGTCGGCACCCCCGTCCCCGCCGTCACCAGCACCCGCC
>NZ_JAENRY010000529.1 GCF_016612545.1 Streptomyces sp. MBT65
CCCGGTCGGAACTGGCGACCTCGCATAGTCCGGCCTCGGTCAACTGGCGGACCTCTCGTAACCAAGAGTCGCGCATTCCCTGACCCATGAAGGCTTGATCTCACCGTGAGTGATCGCCGGGGCATAGTGCCGCGAGGTCCCTCCACTCTCGGCAGCGAGTTGGGTGGTGGTGTCGTCGCGGTAGTCGAGCATGCGGGCGATCACGGGTGCAGGTGCCTGGAGGACGAGGTGACGGCTGGCCGGGGTGCGTCCCCGCTGGCTGGGGAGGCCCAGACGACGGAACCGGAGTTCGAGGGTGTCCGAAGTCATGGGCTGCCCGGCCCGGCGGCCGAGGAACAGCCAGCGGGCGTCGGGGTTGGTGGCGGTCATGGTGTTCGGGCGCTGGCCGAGGCAGGCCGGCAGCAGCGAGGTGAAGGGCTCGGGGCACCGCTGCAGCGGCGGCCCGACGAACCCGGACACACCGCCAGGCTGGACCCGCCTACAGATCCACATCAGCAGTTCAGACACAGGCTCTCACCGCGGCGCGGTGTGTGAGGGGGTTCGGGTTGCGGATTCACCGGGTTTCTCGTTCTTCTTCGAGAGCGCGGCGGTGACGGTATCTGGCGAATCGGCAGGTCAGCTGGGGTTGTTCCGTCCTGCTGAGGGTCTTTTGGGTGTGGTGAGCGGTGCCCGGGCGTTACGGCCGGCAGTTCACTCCTGCTGTGCTGCTCCTGGGTCTGGCCCGGGAGTCGTGACCCACTATCGTTGTGCTATGGATTCGTTCGGCCCCGGGCACCGGCATACTGCAGAGCGCGACGCGTCCACGCCGTCCCGTTGGGGTCCCGCCTGCGGCCAGTTGCCGTCGAGCCTCACGGAGCTGACCGGTCCCACCCGCGGCCTGGTGGATCTGCCTTTGCATCTCGCCTGGTCGGGGCTGCGCACCTTCGATCTGGACGACGACAAGCTGCTCCTGGGCATGTACCGGATCGTCCTGACCACAAACCTGCGCGAGGACTACCTCCAGTTCCTGGACGGCGGCCTGCTGACCTCGCACTGGCCCCGGCTGCGGAAAATGGTCGGCCGCGGCGTCCGCACGGCGTGGGAGGACGCCTTCCCCCCCCCGTTGCGTCCGGGCGCCGGCCGGGCTGCCGCGTGAACCAGGGGCTGCCGGTTTGCCCGCGCACCACCGTCGGCTCCTCGTCGGCATTCTCGACCTGGCCGTCCCTACGGGCTCGCCCTCATGGGCGGCTACGCGGTCCAGGCGCACGGCATCGTCCATCGTCCCAGCCAGGATCTCGACTTCGCGACCACCCACCCCGCCGCGCTGCCGCAGATCGCCGACCGCCTGACGCAGGGATCGAGTCGTGGACGCGGCGGTGGCTCGGCAGGCCCTGGCTCGTCGGATGCTGCGGTGCCCAGGCTGCGGCGCCGCGCTGAAGCCTTGGGGCCAGGCCCGGCCCCGGACCGTCCGTGACCTCGACGCCGGCCTGCTCACGGTGCGGCCGGACCGCGCCCGGTGCACCGCTTGCCGCCGCACGCATGTCGTGCTCGGTGTCGGCCTGCTGCTTCTCCGCGCGGACGCGACGCGCTTCCTGTGCCAGGCACTGGTCGGCGCGGTACGCGGGCACGGCCACCGGCAGATCGCCGCCGGGCAGCCGCGGCTCATCGGCGTCCAGGCCGTCGTCGCCCTCGACCCGGAGGCCCTGCCCGGCGCGGGCCGCGGCGACCCGCTGGCCCACGCCATCGAGGCGCTGGTGGCCGCCGCGGTGGCTGTCCGCCGCTGCGGCAGCGGGCAGCGCGACCTGTGGTCGCAGATCGCGGTCCTCACCCGTGGCCGACTGCTCGCGCCCTCCCCGGCCGGCTGATCCGCCAGCGCCGTTCGCGGCTGCCGCCTGCCCAGACACCAACACCAGCACGGCCCGAGCGCCGACCGTCTGGTTCTGTTCGTGGGAGCGGGCAACGTTGTTGACGGATTGGGGAAGCGCATAGCGAGCGCAGGGCCCAGGATGTCGATGAGAACGGGCAACGGTTCGTGGGCCAGGGCCTGGGTCGTGCTGACTTGTGACGGTCCGTGATTGAAGGACCGGTGCCCTGCGGTGGGCCATCGTGAAGCGGAGCCAGATCGGCCTCATGGCAGTGACGGCGGTACACGGCGAGCCGGCAGAGGTGGTGCATGGCTGAGGGCTGGGTCAAGTGGTTCAACAGTGAGAAGGGCTACGGCTTCCTCACGGTGCAGGGGTATAGGGACGGCGACATCCGGGTCGGTGACCAGGATGTCTTCGTCCACTACTCGGAGATTCAGATAAATGGCTACAAAACCCTTGACGAAGGTGAGTATGTCTCGTTCGACATCGAGCGGAACTCGAAGGGGGCTTTGGCCGCCCGCCGCGTCACCCCGCTCGGCCCGCCATCACGGTCCGTGCTGGACCGGTATGCGGCCGAGGCGGACCGTGCTGCGGCACGGCGGTCGCCGCGTGCTGGGGTCACCATCTTGTTGCTCGTTGTTCTGGTCATCGCGATCGTTGTGATCGTGCTCCTGTGACACGGCGAGGTGCCGCCGGGCAACGCCCAACGCCGGGCCTCGGGCGTGGCCGGAACTCACAGAGACCGTCCTGCCGCGAAACGGGACGTTTACCGCTCTGAGCGGCAAGCGGTGTCAACTCCCACGTACAAGACCAGCCGTCTCCGCGGCGTGGGCTGTCCTGACGTCCGTGCGACACCGTGCCGGCGCCAGCGACACCTCGCCGACGAAGGCTCCGGCGAATCGGGCGTATCGTCGGCGAGGTGTCGCTGGCGC
>NZ_JAENRY010000052.1 GCF_016612545.1 Streptomyces sp. MBT65
TGGAAGTACGCCAGGTGCGGCTCTTCGGGGACGGGCAGATCCGCGTGGGCGGCGTACAGGGGGCGGGCGGGACGCGTGCACGCCTCGGTGGCCCGCAGGGCCAGTCGCGCCGCCTCGGCCATATCCCGCGACTCCACCACCTCGTCGCCGAGCAGCCGGCGCAGGGTCGCGTCGACGGCACGCGCGCGTGCGTCGAGGGCCTGCTCCGGGGAGACGATCTCCCACACGGCGGGCACGTGCCGGGCCACGAGGTCGTACTTGTAGTTGTAGAAGGTCGCCGTCACCGTGCCCGGCCCGACCGCGCCCATCGCCGCCGCCCGTACGGCGAAGTTGACGGCCTGGGAGTCCTTGACCCCGAGAGCCGTCAGTTCCCTCCCCAGGTCGGGCGAGAAGTAGAGCGTGGCGTGCAGGGAGTTGAGCGCGTTGTGGCAGCGGCGTCCGGCACGGGGATCGGCGGCGGCAGTAGTCATGCCCCGCACGTTACCGACTGGTCGGTACGACGCGATAGGTGGGACACCCGTCCTCACGCGGTCCAGGTGAAGCGCGGCTCGCGGCGCTCCAGGAACGCGGCGACGCCCTCCGCGGTGTCGCCGCTGCCGCGCGCCTGCTCCGCCCAGTGACCGTCCCGGTCCGTGCGGCCGTCGGCGAACTCCTTCGCCGCGGCCTGCGTCAGCTGCGAACGGGAGACCAGTACCCGGGTGAACTCCGCGACCCGCTTGGCCAGTTCGCCCTCGGGCAGCAGCTCGTCGACGAAACCGGTGCGCAGCGCCCGCTCCGCGTCGATCAACTCACCCGAGAACAGCAGGTACTTGGCGGCCCCCGGACCCACCAGCGACACCAACCGCCGTGTGGAGGACGCCGGATATACGATCCCCAGCTTCGCCGGAGTCACCCCGAACAGCGACCCCTGCTCCGCGAACCGGAGATCACAGGCTCCCGCCAACTGCGCCCCGCCGCCCACGCAATGACCCCGGATCGCCGCCAGCGTCGGCTTCGGGAACGCGGCCAGCGCCTCCTCCGCGAGCACCGCGAGCCCCTGCGCCTCACCCGCCGACCCCCGCAGCGTCGAGATGTCGGCCCCGGC
Organism: Streptomyces sp. MBT65; assembly: GCF_016612545.1. Lineage (GTDB taxonomy): Bacteria > Actinomycetota > Actinomycetes > Streptomycetales > Streptomycetaceae > Streptomyces. Next base: position 1,085 of record NZ_JAENRY010000052.1, read on the forward strand.
GCAGAACGTCCCGCCCTCACCGGTGAGCACGAGCGCCCGTACGGCCGGATCGGCGGCCAGCGAGTCGAGCAGCGGCGGCAGCGACCGCCACATCTGTGGGGTCATCGCGTTGCGCTTGCCGGGATGGTGGACGACGACGGTGGCCACCGAGCCGGTGACCTCGTGCAGCAGGCGGGGCTCCATGCGCCGGATGCTACGTACAACCCGAAGAGTTCGCGAAGTCGGCACGATCGGAACACGAGCGGTCCGACACGTGAACGGGTCGGGCGGAAGCGGTCGTGATACACCCGAAAACTGCTGACTTCTGTTCAGTCCTAGGGGGCGGGGCGGGTCGTTGCCAACACTCGTCGGGTGGTGACAATCGAGCGCAAGGGTGGCGACCGGACGATGGAGAACGAGGGTGGTGGGTCAGGCCCACGCCCAGAAGGCGGCAGGGACGATCCTCCGGCCCCCGCCCCGCCGGATCCGCTGCCGTACGAGGGGGTCTGGCGGTTCACCGCCTCCGCCGTCGACGCCTCCGTCCCGCAGGCGCGGCACGCCGTACGGGACCTGCTCCTCCGGCAGGGTGTGCCCCTGTCGGAGGACCTGCTGGAGGGGCTGTTGCTGATCGTGTCCGAGCTGGTCACGAACGTGGTCCGGCACGCGGTGCTGCTGTCGCCGACCCTCGCCGTGGAGGTCGCCGTCGGCGCCGAGTGGGTGCGGGTGTCCGTCGAGGACAACCACCCCTACCGCCCGACCGCCCTGGTGGCCGACCACGACGAGACCGGCGGTCGGGGACTGCTCCTGGTGCGCGAGGTGACCCGGGAGGCGGGCGGCGTCTGCGACGTCGAGCACACGGCCAGCGGCGGCAAGGTGATCTGGGCCGCGCTGCCGCTCAGGCTCGCGCAGGTGCCGTAGCGGAGGAGGTCACCAGCCCGCGGACGGGCCCGTCAGCTCCCTGACCGCCGGGCGGGCCGCGTCCAGCACCGTCATGAACCAGGACGAGAAGCTGTCCTTCGCGTGCCGCTCCGTGAGCTCGGCGGGGGTCACGAACGCGGTCGTGCCCACCTCCTCCGGGTCCGGCCGCAGCGAGGACTGGACCATGCCGACGAAGAGGTGGTTGTACTCCTGCTCCACCAGGCCCGAGTCCGGGTCCGGGTGGTTGTAGCGCACGGTGCCCGCCTCGGCGAGCAGCGTCGGGGACACGCCCAGCTCCTCGTACGTCCGCCGGGCCGCCGCCGCGAAGGGCGCCTCGCCGGGGTAGGGGTGACCGCAGCAGGTGTTGGACCACACACCGGGGGAGTGGTACTTGCCGAGCGCCCGCTGCTGGAGGAGCAGCCGGCCCTGCTCGTCGAAGAGGAAGACGGAGAAGGCGCGGTGCAGCCGGCCCGGCGGCTGATGGGCGGAGAGCTTCTCGGCGGTGCCGATCGTCACGCCGTTCTCGTCGACCAGTTCGAGCAAGATCGCGTCAGCGGTGCCGTTCGACGAGTTGTGCGTCGCGGTGGCAGGTGTGGTCGGCATACCCATCCTTCACATCGGTCTTCAAAGCCAAGTCTGCCGTACGAATCCGGCACTCCCGGCAGTTCATCGTGCCCGGCGCGGCGACGGGGGAACCGTCCGGGGGTGGGGTCGCGGGAGTGTGGACACGTGTGTGCGCCGGACGGTTGCGTTCCGTCCGGCGCGGTCGATTTCCCGCAGATTCGGTCGTTTTCCGTCAGCCGTCAGCCGTCAGCCGTCAGCCGTCAGCCGTCAGCCGTCAGTGGCAGAGCTTCGCCTCGTGCTCCGCGTGGCCCCGGGGTTCCAGCTGGAAGGTGCAGTGCTCCACGTCGAAGTGGTCGCCGAGGCAGCCCTGGAGTTCGTGGAGCATCTTCTCGTTGCCGATGGCGTTCAGCACGTCCGTGCGGACGACCACGTGCGCGGAGAGCACGGGCATGCCCGAGGTGATCGTCCAGGCGTGCAGGTCGTGGATGTCCTCGACCCCGTCCAGGGCCAGGATGTGGGCGCGCACGTCCTGCATGTCGACGTCCTTGGGCGCCGACTCCAGCAGGACGTCGAGGGTCTCGCGCAGCAGCTTCAGGGTGCGCGGCACGATCATCAGGCCGATGGCGAGGGAGGCGATCGGGTCGGCCGCCTGCCAGCCCGTGGTCAGGATCACCACGGCCGAGATGATCACCGCGAGGGAGCCCAGCGCGTCCGCGGCGACCTCGAGGAACGCGCCCCGCACGTTCAGGCTCTCCTTCTGGCCGCGCACCAGCAGCGTGAGGGAGATCATGTTCGCGACCAGGCCGATCAGGCCGAAGACGATGGTCAGCCCGCCCTCGGTGTCGGCGGGCGTGACGAACCGCTGGACCGCCTCGTACAGGACGTAGCCGCCGACGCCGAGCAGCAGCAGACAGTTGGCGAGCGCGGCGAGGATCTCCGCGCGGGCGAAGCCGAAGGTGCGGTTGCCGACGGCCGGCCGGTTCGCGAAGTGGATCGCGAGCAGCGCCATGCCCAGGCCCAGCGCGTCCGTCGCCATGTGGGCCGCGTCCGCGATGAGCGCGAGGGAGTCCGCGAGCAGCCCGCCGACCACCTCGACCACCATCACGGTGATCGTGATCCCCAGCGCGACCCGCAGCCTGCCCCGGTACGCGGCTGCCGCCGTACCGATCACGGGAGCGTCGTGAGAATGCCCGTGGTCGTGCCCTGCCCCCATGGAAAGCCGCCCTCCTGATTACTGCCCGGAACCCCAGTGAACTACGGGTGGGGGGTATCGGGCAACGCGGCACTGAACACCGTTGTCATGTGCCCTGACCTGCGCAAACAAATCGCAGGTCAGGGCAGCCTAAGTTCACGGGGTGTGGTGCAGCCGCCACCCCTGCCAGGCCGAGTCGACCATCTCCCGCACCCCGCGCCGAGCCGTCCACCCCAGTTCCACAGCGGCCCGCTCGGCGGAGGCGACCGCGCGCGGCGCGTCCCCGGGGCGCCGTCCCTCGACGAGGGCCGGCCGCCGGTCACCGGTGACCTCACCGATCGCCGTGACCAGCTCGCGGACCGAAACCCCTTCCCCGCGGCCGATGTTGACCGTCAGGTCGCCGCCCACCCCGTCCTCGGACAGCCGTCGGGCCGCCGCCAGATGGGCCTCGGCGAGATCGGCGACATGGATGTAGTCGCGGACGCAGGTGCCGTCCGGAGTCGGGTAGTCGTCGCCGAAGATCCGCGGGGGCTCGTCGCGGCTGAGCCGGTCGAAGACCATGGGCACGATGTTGAAGACACCCGTGTCGGCCAGCTCGGGGGCGGCGGCGCCCGCCACGTTGAAGTAGCGCAGGCACACCGTCGCGATGCCGTGCGCCGCGCCCGCCGCCCGGACCAGCCACTCACCGGTGAGCTTGGTCCCGCCGTACGGGTTCACCGGCGCGCACGGGGTGTCCTCCGTGATCAGGTCGACGCCCGGGTCGCCGTAGACCGCGGCCGAGGACGAGAACACGAACCGCCCGACGCCGGCGTCCGCGACCGCGTCCAGGAGGGTCGCCAGTCCGCCCACGTTCTCCCGGTAGTAGTACGTCGGCCGCGCCACGGACTCGGCGACCTGCTTGCGCGCCGCGAGATGCACGACCCCCGTCACCCCGTGCTCGGCGAACACCCGCTTCAGCAGGTCGCCGTCCAGGGTGGAGCCGTGGACGAGCGGGACCGTCGCCGGGAGGCGTGCGGGGTTCCCCGCCGAGAGGTCGTCCAGGGCGACGACCCGCTCCCCGGCGTCCGCCATCGCCCGTGCCACATGCGCCCCGATGTATCCGGCTCCGCCGGTGATCAGCCATGTCATGGGCATTCACCCTATGCCGATACGGAGAGGCCCTCCGCAATGTCCCGTGATGCCCGGTCTGCCGGGGGCGGTTTGTCGGCCGGGCCCCGAATCCCTGATGATGATCTCGGCGGAGGCGCCTGCAGACCCTGTTGATCAGGCCGTGAACGGCCGGTGAACACGGGCTTGAGAGCATCCGATAGCCTCTGCCGACATGCCGCCCGGGTGCCACCCAAGGGGCGCACCACCATGCACATGACCGGCGCCCGGCGTCGGCCCCCAGGGAGTGAGTTCGGTTGCCGACCGCCATCCTCACCGGTCAGCCGGTCCCCGGTTCGTCGATCGAGGGCGATCTGCGGTCGCTCGGCTTCGACGTCCGGACCGCCACCGACACCACCGAGGCGGAAGCGCTTCTCGCGGCGGTCCCCGCTGACCAGCGGGTCGCCGTCGTGGACGCCCGCTTCGTGGGCCATCCGCACGCGCTGCGCCTCGGCCTCACCGACCCCCGCTTCCCGCTCGCCGCGGTACCGGGCGCCGTGACCGCGCAGCCCGCCGGCCGTCAGGCGCTGACCCGCGCGGTCGCCCGCGAGCACTCGGCGCGCGGCGGCACGGCCCTCCTCGACGACCTCGCCGGCCGCGTCGTCACCGCCCTCGACGCCGACGGCTGCGACGTGCACCGCCCCGAGCTGGGCAGCCTCGTCGCCACTGTCCCCACCGACCCACAGGCCCGCAACGAGGCACGGCAGGCCGTCACCGCCGTCGACGACGAGGCCGTACGCCTGAAGTCGGCCGTGAAGTCCCGCGACGGCTTCTTCACCACCCACTTCATCAGCCCGTACTCCCGCTACATCGCGCGCTGGTGCGCCCGCCACGGCCTCACCCCGAACCAGGTCACCACCGCGTCCCTGCTCACCGCGATCGTCGCGGCGGGCTGCGCGGCCACCGGCACCCGCGGCGGCTATGTCGTGGCCGGAGTGCTGCTCCTCTTCTCCTTCGTCCTCGACTGCGTCGACGGACAGATCGCCCGCTACGCGCTCAAGTACTCCACGCTCGGCGCCTGGCTCGACGCCACCTTCGACCGCGCCAAGGAGTACGCCTACTACGCCGGCCTCGCGCTCGGCGCGGCCCGGGGCGGCGACGACGTATGGGCGCTCGCGCTCGGCGCGATGATCCTGCAGACCTGCCGGCACGTCGTGGACTTCTCCTTCAACGAGGCCAACCACGACGCCACCGCCAACACCAGCCCCACCGCCGCCCTTTCGGACAAGCTGGACAGCGTCGGCTGGACGGTCTGGGTGCGCCGGATGATAGTCCTGCCCATCGGCGAACGATGGGCGATGATCGCCGTCCTCACGGCCGCGACGACCCCCCGCATCACCTTCTACGTCCTCCTCGTCGGCTGCGCCTTCGCGGCGACGTACACCACGGCCGGCCGGGTGCTGCGCTCGCTGACCCGGAAGGCGAAGCGCACGGACCGGGCCGCGCAGGCGCTGGCGGACCTCGCGGACAACGGGCCGTTCGCGTCGTTCGTGGCCCGCGTCAACCCCGGCCGCCTCGGCGCCCCGCTCCTGATCGCACTCTCGGGCACCGCCATCCTCGCCGTGTCCCTCTTCTCCGGCGTCACCTGGGCCCCCGTGGCCGGCGCCTTCGTCTACGCGGTCACCGCCGGCCAGGCCCTGTCCCGCCCCCTCAAGGGCGCCCTCGACTGGCTGGTCCCGCCGCTCTTCCGGGCGGCGGAATACTGCACCGTCCTGATCCTCGCGGCCAAAGCGGAGGTGAACGGAGCACTGCCGGCGGCTTTCGGCCTGGTGGCCGCCGTCGCCTACCATCACTACGACACGGTGTACCGCATCCGCGGCAACGCCGGGGCGCCCCCGGCCTGGCTGGTGCGCGCCATAGGGGGGCACGAAGGGCGGACGCTGCTCGTCACCGTCCTCGCCGCCGCGCTCACCGCGTCGCAGTTCACGGTCGCGCTCACGGTGCTCGCCGTGGCCGTGGCCCTGCTGGTGCTCGTCGAGAGCATCCGCTTCTGGGTGTCCGCAGGGGCGCCCGCCGTACACGATGAAGGAGAACCCGCATGATCGGCCTCGTGCTGGCGGCCGGCGCCGGACGGCGTCTGCGCCCCTACACCGACAGCCTTCCCAAGGCGCTGGTGCCGGTGGGGCCCGCGGGCATAGAGGGCGAACCCACGGTTCTGGACCTCACCCTCGGCAACTTCGCCGAGATCGGTCTGACCGAGGTCGCGATCATCGTCGGCTACCGCAAGGAAGCCGTGTACGACCGCAAGGCGGCCCTGGAGCAGAAGTACGGCCTCAAGCTCACCCTCATCGACAACGACAAGGCCGAGGAGTGGAACAACGCCTACTCCCTCTGGTGCGGACGTGACGCCCTCAAGGACGGCGTGATCCTCGCCAACGGCGACACCGTCCACCCCGTCTCCGTCGAGAAGACGCTGCTCGCCGCCCGCGGCGACGGCAAGAAGATCATCCTCGCGCTGGACACCGTCAAGTCCCTTGCGGACGAGGAGATGAAGGTCGTCGTCGACCCCGCCAAGGGCATGACGAAGATCACCAAGCTGATGGACCCCGCCGAGGCGACGGGCGAGTACATCGGCGTCACCCTCATCGAGGGCGACGCCACCCTCGAACTGGCCGACGCGCTCAAGACGGTGTGGGAGACCGACCCGCAGCAGTTCTACGAGCACGGCTACCAGGAACTGGTGAACCGCGGCTTCCGGATCGACGTGGCCCCGATCGGCGACGTCAAGTGGGTCGAGATCGACAACCACGACGATCTGGCCAAGGGTCGGGAGATCGCGTGCCTGTACTGACCCGGCTGATCCCCTCGCCCGTCGTCGTCGACATCCGCCCGGGTGCCCTCGACGACCTGGCCTGTGTCCTCGCCGACCAGCGCATCTCGCACTCCGGCCGGCTCGCGGTCGCCGTCAGCGGCGGATCGGGCGCCAGGTTGCGCGCCCGGCTGGAACCCTCGCTGCCCGGTGCCACCTGGTACGAGGTCGGCGGCGGCACCCTCGACGACGCGATCCAGCTGGCCGGCGACATGAAGGCCGGTCACTACGACGCCGTCGTGGGCCTCGGCGGCGGCAAGATCATCGACTGCGCCAAGTTCGCCGCGGCGCGCATCGGCCTGCCGCTGGTCGCCGTACCGACGAACCTCGCGCACGACGGCCTGTGCTCGCCCGTCGCCACCCTCGACAACGACGCGGGCCGCGGCTCCTACGGCGTGCCGAACCCGATCGCCGTCGTCATCGACCTCGACGTGATCCGCGAGGCACCGGTCCGCTTCGTGCGGGCGGGCATCGGGGACGCGATCTCCAACATCTCCGCGATCGCGGACTGGGAGCTCGCGAACCGCGTCAAGGGCGAGAAGATCGACGGTCTGGCCGCGGCCATGGCCCGGCAGGCGGGCGAAGCGGTCCTGCGCCATCCCGGCGGGGTCGGCGACAACGCCTTCCTCCAGGTGCTCGCCGAGGCGCTCGTGCTCAGCGGGATCGCCATGTCGGTGTCGGGCGACTCCCGTCCGTCCTCCGGCGCCTGCCACGAGATCAACCACGCCTTCGACCTGCTCTTCCCCAAACGCGCCGCCGCCCACGGCGAGCAGTGCGGACTGGGCGCGGCCTTCGCGATGTACCTGCGCGGAGCCCACGAGGAATCGGCCTACATGGCCGAGGTGCTGCGCCGGCACGGACTGCCGGTGCTGCCGGAGGAGATCGGCTTCACGGTGGACGAGTTCGTCCGCGCCGTGGAGTTCGCTCCGGAGACCCGCCCCGGGCGCTACACCATCCTCGAACACCTCGACCTGAAAACCGACCAGATCAAGGACATCTACGCCGACTATGTCAAGGCCATCGGTAGCTGAACTCCGTCCCGTCGTCCACCCCGCAGGGGTGAAGGACCGGCGCAGCGGTGAGCACTGGATGGGACGCCTCTACATGCGTGAGGTGTCCCTGCGGGTGGACCGCTACCTGGTGAACACCAGGGTCTCGCCCAACCAGCTCACGTACCTGATGACCGTCTTCGGCGTGCTCGCCGCCCCGGCGCTGCTGGTGCCGGGGATCACGGGCGCCGTGCTCGGTGTGGTGTGCGTCCAGATGTATCTGCTGCTGGACTGCGTCGACGGCGAGATCGCCCGCTGGCGCAAGCAGTACTCCCTCGCCGGGGTCTACCTCGACCGGGTCGGCGCCTATCTGACCGACGCCGCCGTGCTGGTCGGCTTCGGGCTGCGCGCCGCCGACCTGTGGGGCAGCGGCCGTATCGACTGGCTGTGGGCCTTCCTCGGGACGCTGGCCGCGCTCGGCGCGATCCTGATCAAGGCCGAGACCGACCTGGTCGGGGTCGCCCGGCACCAGACCGGCAAGGCACCGGTCCAGGAGTCCGCGGCCGAGATGCGGTCCTCCGGGATGGCGCTGGCCCGCAAGGCGGCCGCGATGCTCAAGTTCCACCGGCTGATCCTCGGCATCGAGGCGTCCCTGCTGATCCTGGTCCTCGCGATCGTCGACCAGGTCCGCGGCGACCTGTTCTACTCGCGGCTCGGCGTCGCCGTACTGGCCGGCATCGCGCTGCTCCAGACCCTGCTGCACCTGGTGTCGATCCTCGCGTCGAGCAGGCTGAAGTGAGCGGCATGAAGGTCGGCGCGGTGATCATCACCATGGGCAACCGCCCCGACGAACTGCGAGCGCTGCTCGACTCGGTCGCCAAGCAGGACGGCGACCGGGTCGAGGCGGTCGTGGTCGGCAACGGCTCACCCGTGCCGGACGTCCCCGAGGGCGTCCGGACCGTGGAGCTGCCCGAGAACCTCGGCATCCCCGGCGGCCGCAACGTCGGCCTGGACGCCTTCGGGCCCGCCGGTCGAGATGTCGACATAGTGATGTTCCTCGACGACGACGGGCTCCTCGCCCAGCACGACACCGCCGAACTGTGCCGGCAGGCCTTCGCCGCCGACCCCGAACTCGGCATCATCAGCTTCCGCATCGCCGACCCGGAGACCGGCGTCACCCAACGCCGCCACGTCCCACGCCTGCGCGCCTCCGACCCGATGCGCTCCTCCCGAGTCACCACCTTCCTCGGCGGCGCCAACGCCATCCGTACGAAGGTCTTCGCGGAGGTCGGCGGACTCCCGGACGAGTTCTTCTACGCCCATGAGGAGACCGACCTCGCCTGGCGGGCCCTCGACGCGGGCTGGATGATCGACTACCGGTCGGACATGGTGCTGTACCACCCCACGACCGCCCCCTCGCGGCATGCGGTCTACCACCGCATGGTCGCCCGCAACCGGGTCTGGCTGGCCCGCCGCAACCTCCCCGCGCCCCTGGTCCCCGTCTACCTCGGTGTATGGCTGCTGCTCACCCTGGTGCGCCGCCCCTCGCGCCCGGCCCTGCGGGCCTGGTTCGGCGGCTTCAAGGAGGGCTGGACCACCCCGTGCGGACCGCGCCGGCCCATCCGGTGGCGTACGGTGTGGCGGCTGACCCGGCTGGGCCGTCCTCCCGTGATCTGACAAGCTCGGCGGGCGCTCGACCGCGCGTTCGGCGCGCACACTCTCCCCGGACCGTATCCGTCGGCGGAGACGTGTCGCGTTATGTAGCACAATTCCGTAAGACGAACGCAAGACGATCGTAAGACGCATCCGAAGAACCGTAAGACGCATCCGAAGACGAGGGCTTCCAGACCTTGAGTGAGACAACGCATGACGGCGGGGTCGCGGTGAGTCCGCGTCCGTCGCCCGACGAAGGCCTCACGGCGGCAGAGCTGTCCGCCAAGTACGGGCTGACCGTGAGCGGTGCCCGCCCCGGACTCGCCGAGTACGTCCGCCAGCTCTGGGGACGCCGGCACTTCATCCTCGCCTTCTCCCAGGCGAAGCTGACGGCCCAGTACAGCCAGGCGAAGCTCGGCCAGCTCTGGCAGGTGGCCACACCGCTGCTGAACGCGGCCGTGTACTTCTTCATCTTCGGCGTCATCCTGAAGGCCAGCCGGGGCATGTCCCGGGACGTGTACATCCCGTTCCTGGTCACGGGCGTGTTCGTGTTCACCTTCACGCAGAGCTCGATCATGGCGGGCGTGCGCGCGATCTCCGGCAACCTCGGCCTGGTGCGCGCGCTGCACTTCCCGCGCGCCTCGCTGCCGATCTCCTTCGCGCTCCAGCAGCTTCAGCAGCTGCTGTTCTCGATGCTCGTGCTGTTCATCATCGTCGTCGGCTTCGGCAGCTACCCCGGCCTGTCCTGGCTGCTGATCTTCCCGGTGCTGCTGCTGCAGTTCCTCTTCAACACCGGGCTCGCGCTGATCGTGGCGCGGATGGGCGCCAAGACCCCGGACCTCGCGCAGCTGATGCCGTTCATCCTGCGCACCTGGATGTACACCTCGGGCGTCATGTTCTCCATCACCACCATCCTGGAGGGCCGCTCCGAGCTGTTCATCCGTGTGCTCCAGGTGAACCCGGCGGCCATCTACATGGACCTGATGCGCTTCGCGCTCATCGACGGCTACGGCTCCTCGAACCTGCCGCCGCACGTGTGGGCCATCGCCACCTTCTGGGCCGTGGTCCTGTTCGCCGGCGGCTTCGTGTACTTCTGGCAGGCGGAGGAGAGGTACGGCCGTGGCTGAGCAGACCGTGGAGGGGACCCCGCAGGACCAGGTCCCCACCGTCATCGCGGACGAGCTGCACATCGTCTACCGGGTGCACGGCGCCAAGACCGGCAAGGGCAGCGCCACCTCCGCCCTCAGCCGCATAGTCAAGCGCGGCGAGGAGCGCGGGGTGCGCAAGGTGCACGCCGTCAAGGGCGTCTCCTTCGTCGCCTACCGCGGCGAGGCCGTCGGCCTCATCGGCTCGAACGGCTCCGGCAAGTCGACCCTGCTGCGCGCCATCGCGGGCCTGCTCCCGGCCGAGAGCGGCCGGGTCTACACCAACGGCCAGCCCTCGCTGCTGGGCGTGAACGCGGCCCTGATGAACGACCTCACCGGCGAGCGGAACGTCATCCTGGGCGGGCTCGCCATGGGCATGTCCCGCGAGCAGGTCAGGGAGCGCTACCAGGAGATCGTCGACTTCTCGGGCATCAACGAGAAGGGCGACTTCATCACCCTCCCGATGCGCACCTACTCCTCGGGCATGGCGGCCCGGCTGCGCTTCTCCATCGCGGCCGCCAAGGACCACGACGTCCTGATGATCGACGAGGCGCTGGCCACCGGCGACCGCAAGTTCCAGGTCCGCTCGGAAGAGCGCATCCGCGAACTGCGCAAGTCCGCGGGCACGGTGTTTCTGGTCAGTCACAACAACAAATCCATCCGCGACACCTGCGACCGGGTGCTGTGGCTGGAACGCGGCGAACTGAGGATGGACGGCCCGACCGACGAGGTCCTCAAGGAGTACGAGAAGTTCACGGGCAAGTAGTCCACCCGCACCCGGGTACAAAAGCCCAGAGCGCTTCCCAGGGCCCCGCCGGAACTCTCCGGCGGGGCCCTGCGTCTGCAAAGGAAACGTCAACTCGGCCCGGCCCAAGGAATCTTGACGCCAATCGGTGTGTTGTTGTGATGTGCAGGACACCCCGAGGAAGCTCGCTGCGTTGTACAACGTAAGCTGTACCGGTGCCGAATAGCGGCAAGTGGGGCGATAATGCGCGACACCCTTCTACGGGTATCTGTGCGGACGACTGGGCGGCGTGTCCGAAATAGTGTGTATTGGGTCGGCAGTGTAGAACGGGAGATGTGACGGCAATGGCTACGGAAACTCCCCAGCTCACCGAAGCATGTGCCGTCCCCGCCCCTGGCAGCGAGCGGTGACGGGAACCGGCTCCGCCGGCACCGGTGATCCGGAGCGCGGCACACTCGACAAGGCCGCGGCCGAGAACTTCCCGGTGGCGCCTTTCTTCCTGCCCAGGGCCTGGCGCACCGATCTCATGGCGGTGTACGGATTCGCCCGCCTCGTCGACGACATCGGCGACGGCGACCTGGCCCCCGGTGGCGCCGACGCCCGCCTGCTCGGCGTGTCCCCCGAGGACGCGGAGGACCGTCTGCTCCTCCTCGACGCCTTCGAGGCCGATCTGCACCGCGTCTTCGACGGCACCCCGGGCCACCCCCTGCTGCGCCGCCTCCAGCCGACCGTCCGCCGGTGCGCGCTCACCCCGGAACCCTTCCTCGGCCTGATCGCCGCCAACCGCCAGGACCAGCTCGTCACGCGCTACGAGACCTACGACGATCTCGTCGCCTACTGCGAACTGTCCGCGAACCCGGTCGGCCGCCTGGTCCTCGGCGTCACCGGCACCGAGACCCCCGAGCGGGTCCGGCTCTCCGACGCGATCTGCACCGCACTTCAGATCGTCGAACATCTGCAGGACGTGACCGAGGACCTCGGCCGCGACCGCATCTACCTGCCCGCCCAGGACATGAAGCGCTTTCACGTCCAGGAAGCGGATCTCGCCACGCCCTCCGCGGGCGCATCGGTGCGCGCACTGGTTGCATACGAAGCAGAACGAGCCCGCGATCTCCTGAATGAAGGCGCCCCCCTGGTGGGTAGCGTCCACGGCAGGTTGAAGCTGCTGCTCGCGGGGTTCGTGGCGGGGGGAAGAGCGGCGATCCGAGCGATCGTCGCCGCTGAATACGACGTACTTCCCGGCCCACCCAAGCCCGGCAAGATCCAGTTGCTGCGTGAGGTGGGCGTGACTCTGCGAGGAGAGGGGTGATCCGCAGCGTGGAGTCTGCACCGCACATGTCCGCACCGGTACTCGCCGCCTACAGCTACTGCGAGGCCGTCACCGGACAGCAGGCACGTAACTTCGCGTACGGCATCAGACTGCTGCCGACGCCCAAGCGCCGCGCCATGTCGGCGCTGTACGCGTTCTCACGGCGGGTCGACGACATCGGCGACGGCACGCTGGCGACGGACGTGAAGGCGGCCCGCCTGGAGGACACCCGGGCGCTGCTCACGCGCGTTCGCGAGGGCAAGGTCGAGGAGGACGACACCGACCCGGTCGCCGTCGCCCTCGCGCACACCGCCGAGGCCTTCCCGGTCCCGCTCGACGGCCTGGACGAGCTGATCGACGGCGTCCTGATGGACGTCCGCGGCGAGACCTACGAGACCTGGGACGACCTGAAGGTCTACTGCCGGTGTGTCGCGGGCGCGATCGGGCGGCTCTCGCTCGGCGTGTTCGGCACGGAGCCGGGGGCGCGCGGTGTCGAGCGCGCCTCGGAGTACGCCGACACGCTGGGGCTCGCGCTCCAGCTCACCAACATCCTGCGGGACGTCCGCGAGGACGCCGAGGACGGCCGCACCTATCTGCCCGCGGACGACCTCGCGAAGTTCGGCTGCTCGGCCGGGTTCGAAGGGCCGAACCCGCCGGAGGGCTCCGACTTCGCGGGTCTCGTCCACTTCGAGGTACGACGGGCCCGCACCCTGTTCGCCGAGGGCTACCGGCTGCTCCCCATGCTCGACCGCCGCAGCGGCGCCTGCGTCGCCGCCATGGCCGGCATCTACCGCCGTCTCCTGGACCGCATCGAGCGCGAGCCGGAGGCCGTCCTGCGCGGCCGCGTCTCCCTGCCCGGCCGCGAGAAGGCCTACGTCGCGGTGCGCGGTCTGTCCGGCCTGGACGCCCGGCACGTCACGCGCCGGACCCTCAGGGGGCGCACCTGATGGACAAAGTGGGCCAAGGTGATGTCACCGGAGGAATGCGGCACGCAACCCTCCGGTGCGGAGCGGCGTCCCTGACTGCGACGACCCGCCGCGGCGGGTCCGCAGGGGGGAGTGCACGATGAGCGACGGGACGCGGTCCGACGGGCTGCCCGCGGACGAACCGGCGGGTGGCGCCGGACGGCACGCCGTCGTGATCGGCGGCGGGCTCGCCGGTGTCACCTCCGCCCTCGCGCTCGCCGACGCCGGAGTCCGCGTCACCCTGCTCGAAGGCCGCCCGCGCCTCGGCGGGCTCGCTTTCTCCTTCCAGCGCGGCGACCTCACCGTCGACAACGGCCAGCATGTGTATCTGCGCTGCTGCACCGCCTACCGCTGGTTCCTCGACCGCATCGAGGGCGCGGCGCTGGCTCCGCTGCAGGATCGTCTCGACGTGCCCGTACTCGACGCGAACCGTCCCGAGGGACGCCGCCTGGGCAGACTGCGGCGAGATCCGCTGCCGGTGCCGCTGCATCTCGGACGCAGCCTCGCGACCTACCCGCATCTCTCGCTCGCCGAGCGCGCCAAAGTAGGCCGTGCCGCGCTCGCGCTCAAAGGGCTCGATCTCGCCGATCCGGCCCTGGACGCGCAGAACTTCGGCAGTTGGCTGACCGCGCACGGTCAGTCGGCGCGTGCTGTCGAGGCACTGTGGGACCTGGTGGGGGTCGCCACCCTCAACGCGGTCGCGGGCGACTCCTCGCTCGCCCTGGCCGCGATGGTGTTCAAGACCGGTCTGCTCTCCGACCCGGGCGCGGCCGACATCGGCTGGGCACACGTCCCGCTGGGTGAACTGCACGACCGGCTCGCCCGCAAGGCGCTCGACTCCGCGGGCGTGCGTACCGAAGTCCGTACACGCGTCACCTCCGTCTCCACTGAGGAAAACGGGCGTTGGAGCGTTCAGGTTCCCGGCGAGCGCATCGAGGCCGACGCCGTCGTGCTCGCCGTACCCCAGCGCGAGGCCCACGATCTGCTGCCCGACGGCGCCCTCGACGACCCCGGGCGACTGCTCGCGATCGACACCGCGCCGATCCTCAACATCCATGTCGTCTACGACCGCACGGTCCTCACCCGGCCCTTCTTCGCGGCGCTCGGCAGCCCCGTGCAGTGGGTGTTCGACCGGACCGACGCGTCCGGGCTGAAGGACGGCCAGTACCTGGCGCTGTCCCAGTCCGCCGTGCACGACGAGATCGACGAGACCGTGGCCGCGCTGAGGGAGCGCTATCTGCCCGAGCTGGAGCGGCTGCTGCCCGGTGCGCGCGGCGCCGAGGTGAAGGACTTCTTCGTGACCAGGGAGCGCACGGCGACGTTCGCTCCCGCTCCCGGCGTCGGACGGCTGCGGCCCGGCGCCCGCACCAAGGCCCCCGGCCTGTACCTGGCCGGAGCGTGGACCGCCACAGGGTGGCCCGCGACCATGGAGAGTGCGGTTCGCAGTGGGGTGAGCGCGGCGGACGCCGCACTCGCCGCCCTGGGCCGGCCCCGCCCCCGTCACCTCTTCGGATTCGAGGAGGCGGCGTGATGCTCGACCAGCATGCGGCAGGCCCCCGCACCCCCGGTAGCACGACAAGAGGAGAGACTGTGCCCACTGTGCCCCCGGCCGAGACGGCTGCCGACGCGGTGGACGTGTCCGCGCTCCTGGAGCGCGGCCGGACCCTTGCCACACCGGTACTGCGGGCGGCCGTGGACCGCCTGGCACCTCCCATGGACACCGTCGCCGCTTACCACTTCGGCTGGATCGACGCCGAGGGCAACCCCGCGGCCGGCGACGGCGGCAAGGCCGTACGCCCCGCGCTCGCCGTGCTCTCCGCCGAGGTCACCGGCGCCGCGCCCGAGACCGGCATCCCCGGCGCCGTGGCCGTCGAACTGGTCCACAACTTCTCGCTGCTGCACGACGACCTGATGGACGGCGACGAGCAGCGCCGGCACCGCGACACCGTCTGGAAGGTGCACGGCCCCTCCCAGGCGATCCTCGTCGGTGACGCCCTGTTCGCGCTGGCCAACGAGGTCCTGCTGGAGCTCGGCAGCGTCGAGGCCGGCCGCGCCACCCGCCGCCTCACCACCGCCACCCGCGCCCTCATCGACGGCCAGGCGCAGGACATCTCCTACGAGCACCGCGACCGCGTCAGCGTCGAGGAGTGCCTGGAGATGGAGGGCAACAAGACCGGCGCCCTGCTCGCCTGCGCCTCCTCCATCGGGGCCGTGCTCGGCGGTGCGGACGACCGCACCGCCGACGTCCTGGAGAAGTACGGCTACCACCTCGGCCTGGCCTTCCAGGCCGTCGACGACCTCCTCGGCATCTGGGGCGACCCGGAGGCCACCGGGAAGCAGACCTGGAGCGATCTGCGCCAGCGCAAGAAGTCCCTGCCCGTGGTGGCGGCGCTCGCGGCGGGCGGACCCGCCTCCGACCGGCTCGGCGAGATCCTCGCCGCCGACGCCAAGAGCAGCGACTTCGAGAACTTCTCCGAGGAGGAGTTCGCGGCCCGCGCCGCGCTCATCGAGGAGGCCGGCGGCCGCGAGTGGACCGCCGAAGAGGCACGCCGTCAACACACCATCGCCATCGAGGTCCTCGACGCCATCGACATGCCCGACCGGGTTCGGGCGCAGTTCACGGCGCTCGCCGACTTCGTCGTCGTACGAAAGAGATGATCACTATCGGTCGAATAGCCCTCGCGTAGTCGCCGGCCGGTGCTGCGGAGATACGAGCACCGGCCGACGGCGGACCCACAGCAGAGACATGCCACTGCACGAAGGGGAAGCCATGACAGCGACGACCGACGGAAGCACCGGGGCCATGCAGCCCCGGGTTGCCGCGGCCAGCGAAACCGACATCAACACCCCCGTGGCGGCCGGGGTGCACGACGCCGCCGCACTCGCCGTACAACGTGCCACCGACTTCCTCCTCGCGCAGCAGGACGCCCAGGGCTGGTGGAAGGGCGACCTGGAGACGAACGTCACCATGGACGCCGAAGATCTGTTGCTCCGTCAGTTCCTGGGCATCCGCGACGAGTCGACCACCCAGGCCGCCGCACTCTTCATCCGCGGCGAACAGCGCGCGGACGGCACCTGGGCCAGCTTCTACGGCGGGTCCGGCGAACTCTCCACCACCATCGAGGCGTACGTCGCCCTCCGGCTGGCCGGTGACGCGCCGGACGCCCCGCACATGGCGAAGGCCTCCGCCTGGGTGCGCGAGCGGGGCGGCATCGCCTCGGCCCGGGTCTTCACCCGGATCTGGCTCGCCCTGTTCGGCTGGTGGAAGTGGGACGACCTGCCCGAACTCCCGCCGGAACTCCTCTACTTCCCCACCTGGGTACCGCTCAACATCTACGACTTCGGATGCTGGGCCCGGCAGACCATCGTGCCGCTCACCGTCGTCTCCGCGAAGCGGCCGGTGCGGCCCGCGCCCTTCCCGCTCGACGAACTCCACACCGACGCCGACAATCCGAACCCCGTCAAGCCCCTTGCCCCGGTGGCGAGTTGGGACGGCGCCTTCCAGCGGCTCGACAAGGCGCTGCACCTCTACCGCAAGGTCGCGCCGCGCAAGCTGCGCGGGGCGGCCATGAAAGCGGCCGCGCGTTGGATCATCGAGCGGCAGGAGAACGACGGCTGCTGGGGCGGCATCCAGCCGCCCGCCGTGTACTCGGTGATCGCCCTGCATCTGCTCGGCTACGACCTCGAACACCCCGTGATGCGCGCGGGACTCGAGTCGCTGGACCGGTTCGCGGTCTGGCGCGAGGACGGGGCCCGGATGATCGAGGCCTGCCAGTCCCCGGTGTGGGACACCTGCCTCGCGACCATCGCGCTCGCCGACGCGGGCGTGCCCGCCGACCACCCCCAACTGGTCAAGGCCGCCGACTGGATGCTCGGGGAGGAGATCGTCCGCCCCGGCGACTGGGCGGTCAAACGGCCCCAACTGCCGCCCGGCGGCTGGGCGTTCGAGTTCCACAACGACAACTACCCCGACATCGACGACACCGCCGAGGTCGTGCTCGCGCTGCGCCGAGTCAGACATCACGACCCGGAACGCCTGGACCGGGCCGCCGGACGCGCGGTCCGCTGGAACCTCGGAATGCAGTCCAAGAACGGCGGTTGGGGCGCCTTCGACGTCGACAACACCAGCCCCTTCCCCAACCGGCTGCCGTTCTGCGACTTCGGCGAGGTCATCGACCCGCCGTCGGCGGACGTCACCGCGCACGTCGTCGAGATGCTCGCCGTCGAGGGCCTCGCCCACGACCCGCGCACCCGGCGCGGCATCGAGTGGCTGCTCGCCGAACAGGAGCCGGACGGCTCGTGGTTCGGCCGCTGGGGCGTCAACTACGTCTACGGCACAGGGTCCGTGGTGCCCGCCCTCGCCGCAGCCGGGATCCCCGGCTCCCACCCGGCGATCCGGCGCGCGGTGACCTGGCTGGAGCGGGTGCAGAACGAGGACGGCGGCTGGGGCGAGGACCTGCGCTCCTACAAGTACGCCAAGGAATGGAGCGGCCGGGGCGCCTCCACCGCCTCGCAGACGGCCTGGGCGCTGATGGCCCTGCTCGCGGCGGGGGAGCACGACTCCAAAGCCGTCGAACGGGGCGTCGAGTGGCTCGCGACGACCCAGCGGGAGGACGGCTCCTGGGACGAGCCGTATTTCACCGGCACGGGCTTCCCGTGGGACTTCTCCATCAACTACCACCTCTACCGGCAGGTGTTCCCGCTCACCGCGCTCGGGCGCTTCGTGCACGGAGAACCGTTCTCCCAGGCCCCTCTCTCCCCGGCCAAGGGGGGCTGATGAGCACCCGGCCCGCCGGACCGCCGCTGTTGATCGCCTGCGCGCTCGGCATCGAGCACCTCGCCCTGCGCGCCGGCGACCGCTCCGGCGCCGGCGGGCCCGTCACCGTCATCCGGACGGGGATGGGGCCGCAGGCGGCCGAGGAGGCCGTCACCCGGCGCCTCCGCGACCCGGCGCTGTCCGGGGCCGCCGTACTGGCCACGGGCTTCTGCGCCGGACTCGCCCCCGGCATGCACCCCGGCGACCTGGTGGTCGCCGAGGAGACCAGGGAGGCGCGCGGAACCGTTCCGTGCGTCGGTACCGAGCTGCTCGTCAAGGAACTGGTGCGGGCCCTGCCCGGACGCAGCGTCCACACCGGCCCCCTCACCGGCTCCGATCACATCGTCCGCGGTCAGGAACGGTCGGATCTGCTCGCGACCGGCGCGATCGCGGTCGACATGGAGTCGGCGGCCACGCTGCTGAGCGCCGTGCGTACGGGCGCGCGCCCGGTTGCGGCCGTACGGGTGGTCGTGGACGCTCCTGAACATGAACTCGTCCGGATCGGCACGGTGCGCGGTGGAATATCGGCTTTCCGCGTCCTTCGATCCGTTCTTCCCGCTTTTTTCGAATGGCACCGTTCTTTGCTGCTCCCTCGGAGGTGAGCCAGATGGCCATGCCGCTGCGCCAGACAATCAAGGTCGCTACATACTTGGCTGAACAGAAGCTCCGCAAGCGGGACAAGTTCCCCCTGATCGTGGAGCTGGAACCGCTCTTCGCGTGCAACCTGAAGTGCGAGGGCTGCGGCAAGATCCAGCACCCGGCGGGCGTGCTCAAGCAGCGCATGCCGGTGGCTCAGGCCGTCGGGGCGGTGCTCGAGTCCGGTGCGCCGATGGTGTCCATCGCGGGCGGCGAGCCCCTGATGCACCCTCAGATCGACGAGATCGTGCGGCAGTTGGTGGCGAAGAAGAAGTACGTCTTCCTCTGCACCAACGCGATGCTGCTGCGCAAGAAGCTCGACAAGTTCACGCCCTCGCCGTACTTCGCCTTCGCGGTGCACATCGACGGGCTGCGCGAGCGGCACGACGAGTCCGTCGCGAAGGAGGGTGTGTTCGACGAGGCCGTGGAGGCGATGAAGGAGGCCAAGAAGCGCGGCTTCCGGGTCACCACCAACTCGACCTTCTTCAACACGGACACCCCGCAGACCATCATCGAGGTCCTGAACTTCCTCAACGACGACATCAAGGTCGACGAGATGATGATCTCGCCCGCCTACGCCTACGAGAAGGCGCCCGACCAGGAGCACTTCCTGGGCGTCGCGCAGACCCACGAGCTGTTCAAGAAGGCCTTCGCGGGCGGCAACCGCAGGAAGTGGCGGCTCAACCACTCCCCGCTCTTCCTGGACTTCCTGGAGGGCAAGGTCGACTTCCCGTGCACGGCCTGGGCGATCCCGAACTACTCGCTCTTCGGATGGCAGCGCCCCTGCTACCTGATGAGCGACGGGTACGTGCCCACGTACCGGGAGCTGATCGAGGAGACCGACTGGGACAAGTACGGCCGCGGCAAGGACCCGCGCTGCGCCAACTGCATGGCGCACTGCGGCTACGAGCCCACCGCCGTCCTCGCCACCATGGGCTCCCTCAAGGAGTCCCTGCGGGCCATGCGCGAGACCGTCGCCGGAAACCGCGACTGACGTCATGACCGCAGTGTCCCTGGGCGTCCCCGAGATGCCGGTCCGGCCGATCGCCGAGCGACGTGTGTCGCGACGCATCCAGGTCGGGCCGGTGGCGGTCGGGGGCGGGGCCCCCGTCTCGGTCCAGTCGATGACCACGACCCGTACGTCGGACATCGGCGCCACCCTCCAGCAGATCGCCGAACTCACCGCGTCCGGCTGCCAGATCGTCCGCGTCGCCTGCCCCACGCAGGACGACGCGGACGCGCTGGCCACCATCGCGCGCAAGTCGCAGATCCCGGTGATCGCGGACATCCACTTCCAGCCCAAGTACGTCTTCGCCGCGATCGAGGCCGGGTGCGCGGCAGTTCGCGTGAACCCCGGCAACATCAAGCAGTTCGACGACAAGGTCAAGGAGATCGCGCGGGCCGCCAAGGACCACGGCACGCCGATCCGCATCGGGGTCAACGCCGGTTCCCTGGACCGGAGGTTGCTCCAGAAGTACGGCAAGGCGACGCCCGAGGCGCTCGTCGAGTCGGCCCTGTGGGAGGCGTCGCTCTTCGAGGAGCACGGTTTCGGCGACATCAAGATCTCCGTCAAGCACAACGACCCCGTGGTGATGGTCAACGCCTACCGGCTGCTGGCCGCGCAGAGCGACTATCCGCTGCACCTCGGGGTCACCGAGGCCGGTCCCGCCTTCCAGGGCACGATCAAGTCGGCGGTCGCCTTCGGGGCGCTGCTCAGCGAGGGCATCGGCGACACGATCCGGGTGTCGCTGTCCGCCCCGCCGGTGGAGGAGGTCAAGGTCGGCCTCCAGATCCTGGAGTCGCTGAACCTCAAGCCCCGCCGGTTGGAAATCGTGTCGTGCCCGTCCTGCGGGCGCGCCCAGGTGGACGTCTACAAGCTCGCCGACGAGGTCACTGCGGGCCTGGAAGGCATGGAGGTGCCGTTGCGCGTCGCGGTCATGGGCTGCGTCGTCAACGGACCCGGCGAGGCGCGGGAGGCGGACCTCGGCGTCGCCTCCGGCAACGGAAAGGGCCAGATCTTCGTCAAGGGCGAGGTCATCAAGACCGTCCCCGAGTCGAAGATCGTGGAGACCCTCATCGAGGAGGCGATGAAGATCGCCGAACAGATGGAGCAGGACGGCGTCGCGGCGGGGGAGCCGGCCGTCACCGTGAGCTGAACCAGCACGGACCGAAGGGGGCCCGACGTGACGATTCTGGAGAGCATCCGTCAACCACGCGACCTGAAGGCGCTGTCCGAGGCGGAACTCGGCCAACTGTCCGAAGAGATAAGGGAGTTCCTGGTCCACGCGGTGGCCAGGACCGGCGGTCACCTCGGGCCCAACCTGGGCGTGGTGGAACTGACCGTCGCGCTCCACCGGGTCTTCGAGTCCCCGGTCGACCGCATCGTCTGGGACACCGGCCACCAGAGCTATGTGCACAAGCTCCTGACGGGCCGTCAGGACTTCTCGAAGCTGCGCGGCAAGGGCGGCCTGTCCGGCTACCCCTCGCGCGAGGAGTCCGAGCACGACATCGTCGAGAACAGCCACGCCTCCACCGCGCTCGGCTGGGCCGACGGCCTCGCCAAGGCCCGCCAGGTGCAGGGCGAGAAGGGCCATGTCGTCGCGGTCGTCGGCGACGGCGCGCTCACCGGCGGCATGGCCTGGGAGGCGCTGAACAACATCGCCGCCGCCAAGGACCGCCCGCTGATCATCGTCGTCAACGACAACGAGCGCTCCTACTCGCCCACCATCGGCGGCCTCGCCAACCACCTCGCCACCCTGCGCACGACCGACAGCTACGAGAAGGTCCTCGCCTGGGGCAAGGACGTCCTGCTGCGCACCCCGGTCATCGGCAACACCGTCTACGAGTCGCTGCACGGTGCGAAGAAGGGCTTCAAGGACGCGTTCGCCCCGCAGGGCATGTTCGAGGACCTGGGCCTCAAGTACGTGGGCCCGATCGACGGACACGACATCGGCGCGGTCGAGTCCGCGCTGCGCCGCGCGAAACGCTTCCACGGCCCGGTCCTGGTCCACTGCCTCACGGAGAAGGGGCGCGGCTACGAACCCGCCCTCGCCCACGAGGAGGACCACTTCCACACCGTCGGCGTGATGGACCCGCTCACGTGCGAGCCCCTCGTGCCCTCCAACGGCCCTTCCTGGACCAGTGTGTTCGGCGACGAGATCCTGCGCATCGGGGAGGAGCGGGAGGACATCGTGGCCATCACGGCGGCCATGCTGCACCCGGTCGGCCTCGGCAAGTTCGCCGCGAAGTTCCCCGACCGGGTATGGGACGTCGGCATCGCCGAACAGCACGCGGCCGTGTCGGCGGCGGGCCTCGCGACCGGGGGACTGCACCCCGTCGTCGCCGTCTACGCCACCTTCCTCAACCGCGCCTTCGACCAGCTCCTGATGGACGTGGCGCTGCACCGCTGCGGAGTGACGTTCGTCCTCGACCGCGCCGGGGTGACCGGAGTCGACGGAGCGTCACACAACGGCATGTGGGACATGTCCATCCTCCAGGTCGTGCCGGGTCTGAGGATCGCCGCCCCGCGCGACGCCGACCAACTCCGGGCCCAGCTACGGGAAGCGGTCGCCGTCGACGACGCGCCGACCCTCGTCCGCTTCCCGAAGGAGTCGGTCGGACCGGAGATCCCCGCGATCGACCGCGTGGGCGGCCTCGACGTCCTGCACCGGGGCGCGGAGACACCCGAGGTGCTGCTCGTCGCCGTAGGAGTGATGGCGCCCGTCTGCCTCCAGGCCGCCGAACTCCTTGAAGCCCGCGGCATCAACTGCACGGTCGTGGACCCCCGTTGGGTCAAACCCGTCGACCCGGCGCTGCCCGGCCTCGCCGCCGAACACCGCCTGGTGGCCGTCGTCGAGGACAACAGCCGCGCCTCCGGCGTCGGCGCCGCCGTGGCGCTGGCGCTGGGCGACGCCGAAGTCGACGTCCCCGTACGGCGGTTCGGCATCCCGGAGCAGTTCCTCGCGCACGCCAAACGCGGCGAGGTGCTCGCCGACATCGGCCTCACACCCGTCGAGGTCGCCGGACGGATCAGCGCAAGCCTGGCGGTCAAGGACAGGGCCGGCCACGCAGCCAAGGAGAAACCCGAATGACCAAGGAGTTCGACCTCACCTCGCTCTTGGCCGAGCGCGGAGCCGAGCGCTACGAGCTGCACAGCAAGTACCTCAACCACCAGCTCCCGCGCATGCTGCACACCATCGGCTTCGACAAGGTCTACGAGCGGGGCGAGGGCGCCTACTTCTGGGACGCGGAGGGCAACGACTACCTGGACATGCTCGCCGGGTTCGGGGTGATGGGCCTGGGCCGTCACCACCCCGTCGTCCGCAAGGCGCTGCACGACGTCCTCGACGCCCAGCTCGCCGACCTCACCCGCTTCGACTGCCAGCCGCTGCCCGGTCTGCTCGCCGAGAAGCTGCTCACCCACAGCCCGCACCTGGACCGGGTGTTCTTCGGCAACAGCGGTACGGAGGCGGTCGAGACCGCGCTCAAGTTCGCCCGGTACGCCACCGGGAAGCCGCGCGTCCTGTACTGCGACCACGCCTTCCACGGCCTGACCACCGGCTCGCTCTCGGTCAACGGCGAGGACGGCTTCCGGGACGGCTTCGCCCCGCTGCTGCCGGACACCGCCGTGCCGCTCGGTGATCTCGACGCCCTGGCACGGGAGTTGAAGAAGGGCGACGTCGCCGCTCTCGTCGTGGAGCCGATCCAGGGCAAGGGGGTGCACGAGGCACCGCCCGGCTATCTGCGCGCCGCGCAGGAACTCCTGCGGCAGCACAAGGCGTTGCTCATCGCCGACGAGGTGCAGACCGGGCTCGGCCGTACCGGCGACTTCTACGCCTATCAGCAC
Source organism: Streptomyces sp. MBT65 (assembly GCF_016612545.1). Taxonomy (GTDB): domain Bacteria; phylum Actinomycetota; class Actinomycetes; order Streptomycetales; family Streptomycetaceae; genus Streptomyces. The sequence goes on from NZ_JAENRY010000052.1 coordinate 24,797, forward strand.
GAGGACGGCGTGGAACCGGACTTGGTGTGCGTGGCCAAGGCGCTGTCCGGCGGTTATGTGCCGGTCGGCGCGACCCTCGGCAAGGACTGGATCTTCAAGAAGGTCTACTCGTCCATGGACCGCGTGCTGGTCCACTCCGCGAGCTTCGGGTCCAACGCCCAGGCCATGGCGGCCGGCCTCGCGGTGCTGTCCGTCATGGAGAACGAGCAGATCGTCGCCAACGCCCGTGCCACCGGAGACCAGTTGAGGTCGCGGCTCGCCGCGCTGATCGACAAGTACGAGCTGCTCGCCGACGTCCGCGGCCGGGGCCTGATGATCGGCATCGAGTTCGGGAAGCCCAAGTCGCTGAAGCTGCGCAGCCGTTGGACCATGCTGCAGGCCGCGCGCAAGGGCCTGTTCGCGCAGATGGTGGTCGTACCGCTGCTCCAGCGGCACCGCATCCTCACCCAGGTCTCCGGTGACCATCTGGAGGTCATCAAGCTGATCCCGCCCCTGGTCGTCGGGGAGCGCGAGGTGGACCGGTTCGTGGACGCCTTCACGGCCGTGATGGACGACGCGCACAGCGGCGGCGGGCTGATGTGGGACTTCAGCAAGACGCTCGTGAAGCAGGCGGTGGCCAACCGGTAGCCGGGATCCAGGTCGGGCGTCGCGGGCTTTTGCCTCTGTGGCAAGAAATTTGCCGCGGAGGCAATCCTGCGGCTGAATAGACGGCATGAGCTCTTCCGAGACCGAGACCGAGCCGGAACCGCCGGCCGGACCTGAACCGCCGGCCGGACCGGCCGACGACCTGCCGGCCACCGTCGCTCCACAGCTCCGCGCCCTGCGCCGCCGCGCCTCCCTCACGCTGGAGGTCGCCGCCCGCTCGGCCGGACTCTCGCCCGCCCATCTCTCCCGGCTGGAGACCGGGCAGCGCCAGCCCTCGCTGCCGATGCTGCTCGCGCTGGCCCGTATCTACGGTACGACAGTCTCGGATCTGCTCGGCGAGACGGTCACCGACCGGGACGCCGTCGTGCGCGCCGCCGACATGGAACCGACCCACGCGGGCGGCTGGACCTACTGGCAGGCCGGCGCCCACGGCCGCGGGATGCAGTCGCTGCGCGTCCGCATCCCGCACGGCTCCCAGGGCGACATCGTGCGCGTCCACCCCGGCGAGGAGTGGCTGTACGTCCTCAAGGGCCGGCTGCGGCTGCGCCTCGGCGACACCGCGCACCTCCTCGGACCGGGCGACAGCGCGCACTTCGACTCGCTCACCCCGCACCGGCTCGCCGCCGCCGACGAGACCGGTGTCGAGGTCCTGTTCGTCCACACCCTGCTCCAGAGCCCCACGGCCACCCTGTGCCTGGGCCCGATCACCGGAGAGACGCCATGAGCGGCAACAACATCGAGGACAAGTTCCCCCGCGCCCTGTGGGTGCGGCTCATCATCTACATCGCCGTCGGCCACCTCTTCGCGGCCTTCATCTACCTGCTGTTCTCCGTGGGCGCCAAGTAGCCCGCCTACGCGGCGAGTTCAGTCGAGCAGGCGCTCGCGCAGCCGCTCCCGGATCTCCGGGGTGATCCCCAAGCCCTGCTCCAGATAGGCGTCCACACTGCCCCAGGTCTCCTCGACGGTCTCGAAGGCCGCCGTCAGATACTCGGCGCGGGCGTCGAAGAGGGGGCTGAGGAGCTCCATCACCTCGGGGGAGTAGCCGGCGACGGAGGAGTTGCTGCGGCGCACCTGGTAGCGGCGGTGCTTCGCGTTCGACTCCAGGTAGTCGGTGACGATCGCCTCGCGCTCCACGCCCAGGGCGAGCAGCGTCACGGCTATCGACAGGCCCGCGCGGTCCTTGCCCGCCGCGCAGTGCATCAGCGCGGGAACACTGTCCTCGGCGAGCGAGCGCAGCACCTGGGAGTGTTCGGCGGTGCGCTCCTTGACGATCGTGCGGTACGAGGCGATCATCCGGTCCGCGCCCTTGTCGCCGCCGAGGATCTCGCGCAACTGCTCGATCTCGCCGTCGCGGACCATCTTCCAGAACTCGGAGCCGTCCGCCGGGTCGCTCAGCGGCAGGTTCACATTGCGCACGCCGGGCAGCTCGACGTCGGGACCCTCCAGCTTCTGGTCCGACGCGTTGCGGAAGTCGAATATCGTGTGCAGACCCAGCGAGTCGAGGAACGCGGCGTCCTCCTCGGTCGCGTGCGCGAGATGGCCGCTGCGGAACAACACCCCGTGCCGCACCCGCCGTCCGTCCACCGTCGGAAGTCCGCCCACGTCCCGGAAATTGCGTACTCCGGACAACTCCGGCTCGGTCGACGGAATCTGCTGCGTCACGAGGACTCCTCCCACTGGGCCCGGCGGCGCGGCTCACCGGCGGGCACGTTCTCGACGATACGACATCGATTCCTGAGGCAATGAGTTGTCCACAGGCGTTGCCTCACGACCCCTCGGACGTCGATGATGTTGGCGCTTGAGCGGACTTGTTCGAATCTGTGAGGAACCTGATGCTGGAGATCGCCGAGAACGGCCGGACGTGGGTGCTGTCGGGCCCCACAAGCAGCTACGCCGTCCATCTCACCGAGCACGACGAGCTGCTCCACCTGCACTGGGGCCCCGCGATCGCACTCGCCGACGCCGAGGAGCTCGCCGCCCGCCCGCTGCCCTCCGGCTCCTCCTTCGAGTCCCCGCTCGACGGACGCGAGGAGTACCCCGTCGAGGGCGGCCCCCGCTTCGCCCGGCCCGCCCTGTCCGTGCGCACCCCCGGGCGCCGCGGCACGGAATGGACCTTCGAGCGGTACGACACCGAGGGCGACGAGCTGCGGCTCCGCTTCCGGGACACCGGACTGGCGATCACGCTGCACTACCGGACGCGCGGCGACGTCGTAGAGCGCTGGACGAGTCTCGACAACGGCGGGGACGAGCCGGTGGAGCTGCTGCGTGCCGACTCCGGTGTGTGGACGCTGCCCGAGCGCGAGGGGTGGCGGCTGTCGCAGTTGCACGGGCGGTGGGCCGCCGAGTCGCGGCTGGTGCGTTCCGAGCTCACCTACGGTGAGAAGGTCATCGGCAGCCGGCGCGGCCACACCGGGCATCAGCACCTGCCCTGGGTGGCTCTCGACATCGACGCCACCGAGGAGCGCGGCGAGGTCTACGGCTGTGCCCTCGGCTGGTCGGGGTCCTGGCGGCTGGCCGTGGCCCAACTCTCGGACGCGCGCGTGCAGATCACCGGCGGCGCCGGGTACGACGACTCCGGCCTGCTGCTCCTGGCGCCGGGGGAGTCCTTCACGACCCCCGTCTTCGCCGGGCTGTGGAGCGACGGCGGCCACGGCGGCGCCAGCCGCACCTGGCACACGTACCAGCGGACGTACGTCATCCCGGACGCGGACCAGGACCGGCCGGTGCTCTACAACTCCTGGGAGGCCACCCAGTTCGACATCTCCGAGGAGCAGCAGGAGACGCTCGCGCAGCGGGCGGCGGCGGTCGGGGTCGAGCTGTTCGTGGTCGACGACGGCTGGTTCGGCGCCCGCACCAGCGACCGCGCCGGGCTCGGTGACTGGACCCCCAACCCGGACCGCTTCCCGGCGGGACTCAAGCCGCTCGCCGACCGTGTCCACGCGCTGGGCATGCAGTTCGGCATCTGGGTCGAGCCCGAGATGATCAACCCGGACAGCGACCTGTACCGCGCACACCCCGACTGGGTGCAGTACCAGGAGGGGCGAAAGCGGACAGAGTTCCGCAATCAGCTCGTCCTCAACCTGGCCCGCGAGGACGTTCAGGAGTACCTCTGGGAGCAGCTCCACGGGCTGCTCTCCAGTGCCCCGATCGACTACGTGAAGTGGGACTTCAACCGCTGCTTCACCGACGCGGGCTGGCCCGGCGACGCCTACCCGCAGCGCCTCTGGGTCGACCATGTGCGCGCCCTGTACGCCCTGTTGGACCGGTTGCGGGAGGCGCACCCGGGCGTGGCCTTCGAGTCCTGCTCGGGTGGCGGCGGCCGCATCGACCTCGGCATCATGAGCCGCACCGACCAGGTGTGGACCTCGGACAACACCGACCCGCTCGACCGGCTCGCCATCCAGCACGGCTTCAGCCAGATCCACCCCGCGCGCGTGATGGCCGCCTGGGTCACCGACAGCCCCAACACCCAGCTCAACGACCGGGTCAGCAGCCTGCGTTTCCGGTTCGTGAGCTCCATGGCCGGGGTGCTCGGGGTGGGCGGCGACCTCTCGGAGTGGAGCGACGAGGACCTCGCCGAGGCCCGTCGCTGGGTCGACCTCTACAAGGAGATCCGGCCGCTCGTGCAGCACGGCGACCTGTACCGGCTGCGCGCGCCGAGCGGCGGACTGAGCGCCGTGCAGTACGTGCGCGGCGAGGAGACCGTCGTTCTCGCCCTGCTCCAGGCGCAGCACTACGGCGAGCCGCTGCCGGCGCTCCGGCTGCGCGGGCTCGACCCGACGGCGTCGTACGAATGCCTCGAAACGGGTGAAGTCCACCGGGGTGCGGTTCTGTTGCACCACGGGCTGCGTACCGGGCTGCGCGGTGACCTCGATGCGACGGTTATCCGGCTGCGTCGTATCTGAGCCTTCTGTCCTAATTGCAGCCTTCGTGCCAACTCGCTCTGGAATAAAGGAACCTGAGGGGAACGCACGTGAGCAGCGTCATATTCGTGACCGTACGTCGCTCGTCATGTTCACGTAATTGGCGTGCTTTTGCAGGGGGATTGAGGGGTTGAGTCCCATGGGAATTCACAGAGGGTGACTGTGAATTCCCACAGGGGATCACAAGGAACGCATATCCGTGGAACCTCCTGCTTGTCCCTTTGCGTCTTCCTCGCTTACGTTCGCCACCAATCCGGACGGACGCCCAATCCTGCCGCCGACCGGACTCCGCACACACCCACCCGTATGCGGCAGGAGCGGGGGACCCACAGGTAGGACGCCTGTTCCGGTCTCCGGAACGGGCTTGGGGTTTAGCCGCGACCAGCGCGCGGCCGGGCATCTCCAGCCCGCACCCGACAGCTCACCCCGCAGGCGCCGGAGAGGAATTCGTCATGCCCGCGAAGGGTAAGCACCGCCGTCCGAAGTCCCAGCGTTTCTCCCGCTCGATAGCCGTGGCCGGAACGGGCGGCGCGGCACTCGCGCTTCCGCTCATGGGGGCCACCGGCGCCCATGCGGCCACCTCGACTTCCGCCCCGGAAAAGGCCGTTCAGTCGGTTCCGACGACCGAGAAGACGGTGACGCAGAAGGCGGCGACCGCCAGGACCGAGGGCGTCAAGACGTATTCGGTGAAGGCGGGCGACTGGCTCGCGAAGATCGCCGACGAGCAGGACGTCACCGGCGGCTGGAAGAAGATCTACCAGGACAACCGCGAGGCCATCGGCGCCGACCCCTCACTGATCCACCCGGGCCTCAAGCTCTCCCTCGGCAAGAAGGCCACGACGGGTACGAGCACGGGCACGGGGGCGAGCACGACCAAGTCGTCCGGTTCGTCCTCCAGTTCGTCCTCGTCTTCTTCGTCCTCGTCTTCTTCGTCCTCGTCTTCTTCGTCTTCGTCGAAGAAGACGACCGCCACCCAGAGCGACGACAGCACCAGCACCTCCAGCGGCTACACCCTCCCCGTGACCGGCGGCACGATCGGCACCGGCTACCACGTCGCGGGCAGCATGTGGTCCAGCGGCTATCACACCGGTGTCGACTTCGTCGTCCCGACCGGTACCACCGTCAAGGCGGTCGCCGCGGGCACGGTCGTCTCGGCGGCCTATGACGGCGCCTACGGCAACGAGGTCGTGATCCGGCACGCGGACGGCGAGTACTCGCAGTACGCCCACATGTCGCAGCTGTCCGTCTCGGCCGGCCAGACCGTGACCGAGGGCCAGCAGATCGGCCTCTCCGGAGCGACCGGCAACGTGACCGGCCCGCACCTGCACTTCGAGATCCGGACGACGCCGTACTACGGCTCGGACGTGGACCCGGTCGCCTACCTCCGCTCGCACGGCGTCACCGTCGGCTGACCTCCCGGGCCCCTGCTCAGGGCAGTTCCCGGGGTCAACGCCCCTGATCAGGGGCTTATTCCGACTTTGGACAACACTTTACAAGTGGCTTATCTCACCGTCCGTCAACCCCATATTACGATCGCGTAGGTCACACTCCAGGGTGAATTATGGTTGCCGTGGCTAACGATTCGAAGAGTGACAACAGATCAGTGATCGGGTCGTACGTGGCGGTGGGGGACAGCTTCACCGAGGGCGTCGGCGATCCAGGGCCCGACGGGGCGATGGTCGGCTGGGCCGACCGGTTCGCGGTACTGCTCGCGGACCGGCGGCCCGAGGGCGACTTCGAGTACACCAACCTCGCGGTGCGCGGGAAGCTGCTCGACCAGATCGTGGCCGACCAGCTCACCCGTGCCAAGGAGATCGGCCCCGACCTGGTCTCCTTCTGCGCCGGCGGCAACGACATCATCCGTCCCGGCACCGACCCCGACGAGGTCGCCGAGCGCTTCGAACGCGCGGTCGCCGACCTCACCGCCGCCGTCGGCACGGTCATGGTGACGACCGGCTTCGACACCCGTAACGTGCCCGTGCTCAAGCATCTGCGCGGCAAGATCGCCACCTACAACGGACATGTGCGGGCCATCGCCGACCGCTACGGCTGCCCGGTGCTCGACCTGTGGTCCCTCAAGACGGTCCAGGACCGGCGGGCCTGGGACGGCGACCGGCTCCACCTCTCTCCCGAGGGGCACACGCGCGTGGCGCTCCGCGCCGGCCAGGTCCTCGGCGTCGAGATCCCGGCCGACCCGGACCAGCCCTGGCCGCCGCTGCCCCCGCGCGGCACCCTCGACATCCGGCGCGACGACGTCCACTGGGCGCGCGAGTACCTGGTGCCGTGGATCGGCCGCCGGCTGCGGGGCGAGTCCTCGGGGGACCATGTGGAGGCGAAGGGCGCGTTGTCGCCGGACGACATCAAGATGCGGATCGACTGGGTGGCTTGAGGGGGCGTGGGGCTCGCGGGGTGGCCGCAGTCGTGAACGGCGGTGGACGGACCGGGGTGTCGACGTGACCCCGAACTGTCCCCGGCTGCCGGACGACCCCCATCCGCAGGCCCGCACCTGTCCGCTTGCCCGTATCGGCCCGCAGGTCCAAGCGCGCGCCTGACCGGGTCCGCAGGCGGCGCACCGGCATGCCGACCACCATGAGCCGCGCTGCCGGTCCGCGCGCGCGTGGCCGCGCCGTCGCCCGGCGCCCCGCCGTCCGCGATCTGGACCGAGCGTCTGCGGGGAGGCGACTCAGGGCGCCGTCAACGCCGCCCGGTCCAGGCCCAGTTCGCGGGCCAGGGCCTCGTCGACCCACTCCAGGGCCCGCGCCCGCGACACCGCTCCCGCGTACGCCGTCATCTGTACGGCGAGTCCGTCGAGGAGTGCCGTGAGGCGCAGGGCCGTGGTGGCCGGGTCCGGGCAGTGGAACTCGCCCGCGGTGACCCCCTCGGCGACGACCTCCGCGAGCGCCCGCTTCCACTGCCGGTCGAGATCGCGGGTGACGTCCAGGAGGGCGGGTTCCCGCAGCGCCGCCGCCCAGCCCTCGATCCACAGCCGCCAGCCCTTGGCCTGCCCGGTCGGCGCGTACCAGCGCACCGCCGCCCGCAGCCGGCGCAGCGCGGTCGTACGGCGGCCGAGCAGCTTGCGCAGATGCGCGAGGTCGTCCTCCGCGGCGAAGGTGAACGCGGCGGCGACCAGCTTCTCCTTGGTCGAGAAGTGATAGAGCACCAGCGCGTTGCTCACCCCGAGCGCCGAGGCCACGTCGGCGATCCTGACCGCCGCCACCCCCCGCGCCTCGATCTGCTCGACGGCGGCCCGCAACAACTCCGCACGCCGCTCCGCCACGCCCAACCGCACTCTCGCCACGCGATCACCCTATTCCGTGGCCCCTGAAGGTGTGGCCCCGTGCCTCACCGGTACCAGCCGAACCGCTCCGCGATGACCGGCAGCCGGTCCGCGACGATGGCGTGCGCGGCGGCGCGCGGTGTCGTGCCGTCGGCCTCCGCGCGGGCCAGCATCAGGTCGATCAGGGCGCGCATCGAACGCCGGGTGTGGGCGAACGCCTCCTCCGCGTCCGCGCCGATGTCGCCGAACAGGGTCCACCACCACCAGGCGTTCGTCCCGGAGTTCACGACCACGTCAGGCAGGACGACGACTCCACGCGCGGACAGCAGTTCCTCCGCCTCGGGCAGGACCGGCATGTTGGCCGCCTCGACGATCCAACGGGCGCCGATCCGCTGCTGGTTCGTGGTGTCGATCGCGTACGACACCGCCGCCGGAACCAGCACCTCCGCCTCGACGGACAGCCAGTCGTCGCCGGGGAGTTCGAGGTCACCGGCGCGCAGCGCGGAACGGTCCACGGCGCCGTACCCGTCCCGGGCCGCGAGCAGTGCGTCCACGTCGAGGCCGGCCGGGTTCGCGATCGTCCCCTTCAGGTCGGCGACGGCGACGACCGTCAGCCCCGCGCGCGTGAGGAACCGCGCCGTGGCCCCGCCCATGGTGCCCAGCCCCTGCACGGCGACCCGCGTCCCCGCGTACGGCACGTCCGCCCGGTCCAGCGCCGCGAGCACCGACTCGGCGACCCCGCAGCCGCCCACCAGCTCGTCGAGACCGATGCCGTCCACCTCGACCGCGAACGCGTCCGCGAGCCGCCGCCGGGCCGCCGCCTCGTCGTCGAGCAGCGGATACACGGCCTGGATCGACGACACGAGCCCCGCCTCGGCGACGGCCCGGTCGACCAGGTCCTGGGTGAGCCCGAGGTCCTCACCCGTCGTCCAGAAGCTCTCGATGTACGGCCGCACGGCGCGCAGATAGCGCACGAGGAGGCCGTATGCCATCGGGTCCTGGGGATCGCAGTCGATGCCGCCCTTGGCGCCGCCCAGGGGGACGTAGCGGCCCTCCGGGTCGTAGTGCAGCGCCTCTTTCATGGTCATGCCGCGGGCGAGCCCCGCGACCTCGTCGAGCGTGCAGCCCGGCCGCATCCGCAGTCCGCCGCTGGACACCCCGCGCACCAGCCGGTCGACGACCAGGAAGCCCTGGCGGCCGGTGACGTGGTCGGTCCAGGTGAGCGACATCAGGGGGGCGGTCATGGGGACTCCTCGCGGCATCGGCCGACAGGCCAATTACTGAACGGCGAGTCAGTATCGGGAGTGGTGTCGGGTCCTGTCAACGGAAGGGCCGACGGAAGCGCCGAGGGAAGAGCCGACGGAAGAGGCCACGGGCGATCTGATCCCGCCCCGTGGCGTCAACCCTCGGCGCGGAACTTTGGTCTTTCCTTGGAAAGCGGGCTCCGTGACGCCGACGCACCGGCGTTGTCACAGGGGTCGACCATAATGGAAAGCCTGAACGACCCGACCTGGAGGCATCGTGACCGGATTCCGTACGCTGAGCTCCGGGCTCCGCGCGCTGCAGCCCGCTGCCTTCGGCGCGGACCCGAGCGGCGAGCGCCTGGCGCGCATTCGCAGATCACCCCATTTCAAGGACGGGGTCTTCCAGAACCCCGGGGGGAACACGAACGTCCGCCCGTCCGGCGGCACGATGCGCGAGATGGGGAAGTCCTACCTCGACAAGGAGCAGCGCGCCCGCCGCGCCCCCGAGGGCACGCTGCCGGTGCACGCCACCACCCTCGCCGACCTGGCCGCGCCCGCCGCGACCGGGCTGCGGCTGACCTGGATGGGGCACTCCAGTGTGCTGGCGGAGATCGACGGCCACCGGGTGCTCTTCGACCCGGTGTGGGGCGAGCGCTGCTCCCCGTTCCCGTTCGCCGGACCCAAGCGGCTGCACCCGGTGCCCCTGCCGATTGCCGCGCTCGGCCCGGTCGACGTCGTGGTCATCTCGCACGACCACTACGACCACCTGGACATGCCCACGATCAAGGCGCTGGCCGACACGGACACCCTGTTCGCCGTGCCGCTCGGCGTCGGCGCCCACCTGGAGCACTGGGGCGTGTCCCCCGACCGGCTGCGCGAGCTGGACTGGCACCAGGAGACCAAGGTCGGCGGCCTCACCCTGACCGCGACCCCGGCCCGCCACTTCTGCGGGCGCGGTCTGCGCAACACCCAGCACACGCTCTGGGCCTCCTGGGTGGTCGCCGGTGACGAGCACCGGATCTACCACAGTGGCGACACCGGCTACTTCGAGGGCTTCAAGGACATCGGTGCCGCGCACGGCCCGTTCGACGCCACGATGATCCAGATCGGCGCGTACAGCGAGTTCTGGCCCGACATCCACATGACGCCCGAGGAGGGCATGCGCGCCCACCTCGACCTCCAGGGCGGGCAGCCGCACGGGGTGCTGCTGCCGATCCACTGGGGCACGTTCAATCTGGCACTGCACGCGTGGGCCGAGCCCGGCGAGTGGACCGCGGACGAGGGCGAAGCGGTGGGCCAGACCGTGGCCACCCCGACGCCGGGTGAGCCGTTCGAACCGGGCGGCGACCTGACGACGGCCCGTTGGTGGCGCCCCTTCGGGGGGACGGTCGCCCGTCACTGGAAGACCCCGGAGCCGGTCGCGACGGAACCGAAGCAGGCGGCGACCCCGGCGGAACTGGACCTGGCGAACGAACGCTGAACGACACGCTCCGTGATGTTCAGGGGAACGGCCGAGGGCGGTGAAGTTCCCCGAAGCGGGTCCCCGCGGCTTGTCCGCGGGTGAGGGGGAGACGGATGTCGGGGGCCGAGGGGTGGTGAACCCCTCGGCCCCCGACGTGTGTTCGTGACCGGTTCCGATCAGGGTCGATCGATTCTTTGTCCTTCTTCGGCATACGGCCCGAGGGGTTATCGGTCTGCCGTGCGAGGCCTCATACCAGAGCGGGACGCGGCCCGTGGGACTTTGTCAACTGCCCACCGCACCTGATGCGTTGACGACTACTGTGAGTGTCCGTCGGGCGACGCGGGGCCGAATTCTTCGGCTCTCTCGACCGGCACCGCTGTGGCGTATGCCCGAATCGCGCACCCCGCGCGAACCAACGGCCCGACGCACCAAGTACGAGGACGCCGATGTCTCAACTCCGTGCACCGGCCGCACGCGCAGACCGCCGTGAGGGCGGCCGGCACGGGCGACCGGCCGCCCGCCCCGTGCCCGCACTGCCCGAGACGCACATACGCCCCCAACTCCTGCGGCTCGCCGTGCTGCCGCCGATCGCGGTCGCGCTGAGTGCCAGCGCGGCCGTCCTGTTCACCGTCCGCTCCACCGGAGCGCGGACCAGCCTCACCCTCTGGGGTGTCCTCGCCGGCGCCACCTCGGTGACGTTCGCGGGCATCCTGATCGCCGCCGTGGCCGCCGGCCGTGCCGCCGGTTCCGTCAGCGACCGCATCGGCGCCCTGCGCCGCAGCAGCGCGCGCGGCGAGGCCGATCTGCGCGAGCTGGTCGAGGCGCTGCGCCGCGGCGAGGGCCCGCCCCAGCGCAAGCCGCGCAGCAGGCCCCCCGGGGACGCCGACGACTTCGACCTCCTCGCCGCCGATCTGGCACACGCCCACGACGGCGCCGTCACCGCCGTCGTCGCGGCTTCCCAGCTCTCCAGTCAGGCGGGCAGCGAGCAGAAGGTCGAGGTCTTCGTGAACCTCGCCCGGCGCCTGCAGTCCCTCGTGCACCGCGAGATCTCCATCCTCGACGAGCTGGAGAACGAGATCGAGGACCCCGACCTGCTCAAAGGCCTCTTCCACGTCGACCACCTCGCCACCCGCATCCGCCGCCACGCCGAGAACCTCGCCGTCCTCGGCGGCGCCGTCTCCCGCAGGCAGTGGAGCAACCCGGTCTCCATGACCGAGGTGCTGCGCTCCGCCATCGCCGAGGTCGAGCAGTACTCCCGCGTCAAACTCGTGCCGCCGATCGGCGGCACCCTGCGCGGCCACGCCGTCGCCGACGTGATCCACCTGCTGGCCGAACTCGTCGAGAACGCCACGGTGTTCTCCGCCCCGCACACCCAGGTGCTGCTCCGCGTCAACCTCGTGACCTCGGGCCTCGCCGTCGAGGTCGAGGACCGCGGCCTCGGTATGCCTCTCGGTGAGCAGAGCCGGATGAACGCCCTGCTCACCGACCCCGACCAGGTCAACGTCGCCAGCCTGCTGGCCGACGGCCGCATCGGCCTGTTCGTGGTCTCCCAACTCGCCCGCCGCCACGGCATCCACGTCCGCCTCCAGACCAACATCTACGGCGGGGTGCAGGCCGTACTCGTCGTGCCACAGGCCCTGTTGGGCGGTACGACGCCGGGCGCCCCCGGGATTGCCGGGCAGCCGCAGGACACCCTGGGCGGGGGACAGCCGCTCGCACCGCCGCAGCAGGCTCCGCGGACCGGGACGCAGGGCGGGACCGAGGGAGGTCAACAGGCGCCTGGTCAGGGCGTATTGGGGTCGCCCGGCGGGTCGGGACGGCACCAGCGCGGGTCAGGGGCGCCGGGCCGGCATCAACGACGGGACTCCGTACCGCCCGCAGCGCCGGGGCCGAACGGCGGCGGACCGGTGCCGTTGCCGGTGCGCGGCGCCCACGCCGAGCGGGCCAACCCCTCGGAGGCCGTACCCGGCATCCGTCCCGACGATCGGGGGACCGTGGCCGAGAACGTCACCGCACCGCCCGTCCCGCGCGGCGGAGCCGTACGCGGCACCATGGGCAAGCCGCCCCAACTGCCCCGCCGTCGCGCCCAGGAAGAGTTGGGGTGCGATGTGTTCCTGGGCGCGACGGCGGGGCAGTTGGGGCGGCTTGCCCATGGAGCCGCCCCAACGGCCCCGCCGNTCGCGCCCAGGAACACATCGCACCCCAACTCCGCGACGGCCCGGCACCGCGCCAGGACTCCGAGGACCCCGCGGGCCACGACCCGGGCCTGATGGCCGCGTTCCAACGGGGCATCGGGCTCGCGGAGGCACAGCAGCACATGGAGGCGGCGGAGTTGATGGAGGGGACCGACACGGCCGCACCCCACATGGAGGCACTCCAGATCATGGAGCCGCCGCACAGGGAGGATCCCCAGGTCGCGGCTTCGCATACGGAGTCGGCGCACCCGGAGCCAGTGCACCCGGAGCCGGCACGCCTGGAGTTCGTGTCCACGGGTGAGGTCTACACCGGCGAGGTCCACACGGGCGGTCTCTACATGAACGCGCTCCACG
>NZ_JAENRY010000530.1 GCF_016612545.1 Streptomyces sp. MBT65
GCGGTCTTCTACGTCGTCTTCCGCCTCGCCGAGGACTACCTCATCGTGCCGAGGGCCATGAAGTTCGCCGTCGACGTCCATCCGTTGGTCACCGTCCTCGCGGTGCTGGTCGGCGGGGCGCTCCTCGGCATCATCGGAGCCCTCGTCGCCATCCCGGCGGCGGTCGCCGTGGGCCTGGTCCTCGACGAGTACGTGTTTCCCAAGAAGGAACGGAGATGACTTTCCCAAGAAGGAACGGAGCTGACGGCGTGCTGCGCCAGGGATGTCCTCTCGTTGGACGGCGTCAACCTCCGGTAAGCGAGCCGCCTCCCTCACGGAGTGTCCAGGCGGCCGACTGCCCGGCTCAGCCACCGTCCTCTCGGCACCTTCGCTGCTCACCCCTCCGAGCGCGCCCCGCACCAGTGCACCATCACGGTGACTTTGGTACGGGTCCGGGAAGTCGAGGCGCCGTGGCTGTCGTACGTGCGATGATCCGCTACCGGTCCAATGGCCGGGCGACCATCGTCCTGGAGGGTGAGATCGATCTGTCCACAGCTCCCTCCGTCCAGACGGCCCTGGCCACCTGCCGGGCCAGGAAGGCGACGGACATCGACGTCGACCTCACCGCGGTCAGCTTCTGCGACGCCAGTGGTCCGAACGTCTTCATCGCCGCCTCGCGGCACGCCGCGGCGGAGGAGGGAGACGTACGACTGCACCACCTCGCCCCGGTCGTACGGCTGCTCCTGGACGTTACCGGCACGGGATACCTCCTGACCGGGCGGCATCCGGACGGCCAGGCGTCCCGGGACAGTGCCCGGCAGGCGTCCAGCGGAGCTCCATGATCAGTGACGGGATGGCGGAGATCCTGCGGCTGCTGCACACCGCGTCCTGGCCGGACGTGGCGGAGGACGCGGCCGAACTGCTCGCCGTGGACGGGATCGCGGTCAGCGCGGTCACCGCATCGGGCGAGGCGGAGCTGTTGTGGTCCTCGGCCGTCATCTCGCGCGACTTCGAGGATCTGCAACTCACCCTCGGGCAGGGCCCGGGACCCGACTGTCTGGCCGGCGGCGCCGCGGTCCGCGTGCCGGACATGGGCGGCGTACGGGAAGACCGCTGGCCCGCTCTTTCGGCCGAGGTGTCCGCCACGGCCGTGCGGGCGGTGTTCTGCTTCCCGCTGCGGATCGGAGCCATCACACTGGGCGTGCTTACCCTGGCCAGAAGCACACCCGGACATCTGACCTCGGCACAGGGCGACGATGTCGACGTACTCGTCGGCGTGCTGACCCGACGGGTTCTGGACCTTGGAGATCCGCAGCTGTCCTCGGCGCATTACCGGGACCTGGAACCTCCCGTACTGCACCAGGCGGTCCTCCACCAGGCGACCGGCATGGTCAGCGTTCAGCTCGCGGTACCCCTGGCCGAGGCGCTGCTGCGGCTGCGCGCCCACGCCTACGGCAACAGTCGCACCCTTACAGATACAGCACGGGACATCGTGGCCAGGCGCCTGCGGCTTGCCCCCGATCCGCACCCGACGGACCTCCCCGATGACGCAGACGAGGACTGATCTCCATGACAACCCGTGAACAGCAGCTCACCGAGGTCTTCGTCGAGGTGGCCGACTCCCTGATCGACGACTTCGACGTCATCGACTTCCTGCAGAAGCTCTCCGTGCGCTGCCGGGACCTGCTGGACGTCGCGGCCGTCGGTATCCTGCTGGCGGACGAGAACGACGGACTCCACGTCCTGGCCGCCTCCGACGAAGACACGCGGATGCTGGAACTCTTCGCCCTCCAGCACGACCAGGGGCCCTGCGTCGACTGCTGCCGCGACGGCCGGCCGCGGATCAACATCAGCCTGACCGATCCCGACGCCGCCGTCAGGTGGCCCGACTTCGCCCGCGGCGCCCAGGACGCCGGTTTCGTCGCCACCAACGCCCTGCCGCTGCGGCTGCGCGGACGGATCATCGGCGCGCTGAGCCTGTTCCGGACGGTGCCCGAGCCCTTGGCCGAACAGGATCTGGTCCTTGCCCAGGCCCTCGCCGACGTGGCCACCATCGCGATCCTCCAGCAGCGCACCCTCGCGCACACCGAGGCCGAACGCGACCAGCTCCAGTACGCCCTCAACAGCCGCATCGTCATCGAGCAGGTCAAGGGCATCCTCGCCGAGCGATGGCAGACGCCCATCGACGAGGCGTTCAGCGTCTTCCGCGCCTACGCCCGCGCCAACAGCCGCAAACTCTCCGACCTCGCCCGGGACATCACCGACGGCACGCAGGACACCGACGCCATCCGCACCTTCACTACGCGTGGGTCCGGAACGGCCGACTGACAACCACCGCGCCGACGGTGGGGCCCGCGGGTGAGCGGATCGGAACACCGTCACGGCAGGATGCTGACCGCGCGGGCGTTGGTCGCCGGCACGTAAGTGATGGCCTTGAGCGGTACGGGGCACGGCTGTGTCCCGGTCGGCCGTCGCGGTGGCGACGGTGACGTCCGCGCCGTCCTCGCGCGAGGCCGCGGGTCCTCGACGTAGGGGATGGGGTCAGTGACCGAGGGCCTTGGCCAGTTGCTGCTTGTTCATGGCGGAACGGCCCTGGATGTTGCGCTTTCGGGCCTCCTCGTAGAGCTGGTCCCTGGTGGGGCTCACGGGGCCGCGGTGCGAGCGCTCGCCCCCGCGCTGGGAGGCGGACTTCTTGTCCTGGGTGGAGGCCTTGCTCGCCTGGCGTGCTTCGCCGGAACGGGCCCGCTCCTTGTTGACCGTCCGCGCGGCG
>NZ_JAENRY010000531.1 GCF_016612545.1 Streptomyces sp. MBT65
GTGCTGGGGGGATGGAGGGAGGGACAGGCGGGGGCGGAGGCCGAGACCGGGTGAGGAGGTCGACGGGGAGTCCTGCCGTGCCGACATACCGATCTGCCGACATACCGACGCGCCGTCCGCCGGCGAACCGCATGGACGTTCGCGCATGCCCCGGCGATTCTCGGCCATGGCTACCGGATCGGACGCGGCCTTGACTTGTCTCGGTAAGTGGGGATGGGCAGGATCTCGGCTCTACGGGCGGGAGTTGATGACGGCATGATCGGTGAACCGTATGTCACGATGACGGTTCTGGGGGTGCTCGCGACCGGGCTGATGGCCGGGGTGTTCTGTGCCTTCTCCGTGCTGGTCATGCGGGGGCTGGCCGAGTTGCCGCCCGCGCAGGGGGTCGCCGTGATGAACGCGATCAACAGGGCGGCGATGACGCCCGTCTTCATGCTGCTGTTCGTCGGTTCGGCGGTGCTGTGTGCGGTGATCGCGGTGGTCACGTTCGTGCTGTGGCCGGATCAGGGGACCGTGGAGTTGCTGCTGGGCAGCGCGCTGTACCTGTTCGGTTCGTTCGGGCTGACCATCGTCGCGAACGTGCCGCGCAACGAGGCGCTGCTGAAGCTGGACCCGGGCACACCGGAAGCCGCCGCCTACTGGCCGTCGTACGTACGCGAGTGGACGATGTGGAATCACGTCCGCGCGGTCGCCTCGGCCGCCGCCGCGCTGGTCTACATGCTGGCTCTCACCTGAGAGACCGGTGTGCACGCCGCCTCTCACCTGAGGGAAAGCCCTCTCGCCCACTCTGCGCGCCCGGCCGAAGGGCCTTATCGTGGCTGAAAGAGTGCCGCCCGATGACGCACGGCCTGTCGCATGCGGACGCGAGGAAGACGGCCATGGCCGATCCCAAGGGTTTTATGACCACTCCGCGCGAGGAGTGGCCCCGCAGGCCCGTCGAGGAGCGGGTGCGGGACTGGAACGAGGTGTATGTCCCGGGCGCGCTGCTGCCGATCGTCACCCGGCAGGCCGATCGGTGCATGGACTGCGGTGTGCCCTTCTGCCACGACGCCTGTCCGCTCGGGAACCTGATCCCCGAGTGGAACGATCTGGTCAGCCGGGAAGACTGGCGGGCAGCGGCCGACCGGCTGCACGCGACGAACAACTTCCCCGAATTCACCGGGCGGTTGTGCCCGGCGCCGTGCGAGGCGGGGTGTGTGCTCGCCATCAACCAGCCCGCCGTCACCATCAAGAACGTCGAGGTGGCCATCGCGGACCGCGCCTGGAGCGACGGTTTCGCGCCACCCAGACCGCCGGACCGGTTGTCCGGGCGGACGGTCGCGGTGATCGGCTCCGGGCCCACCGGCCTTGCCGCGGCACAGCAGTTGACGCGGGCCGGGCACACGGTCGCCGTGTACGAGCGGGACGACCGGCTCGGCGGGCTGATGCGGTACGGCATCCCCGAGTTCAAGATGGAGAAGCGGCATCTGGAACGGCGGCTGGAGCAGATGCGGGCCGAGGGCACCAAGTTCCGTACGTCGACGACGGTCGGGCGGGACATCGGCGCGGCCGAACTGCGGGCACGCTACGACGCGGTGGTGATCGCCACGGGCGCGACGGCCTGGCGTGAACTGGACGTGCCCGGACGAGAGTTGACCGGTATCCACCAGGCGATGGAGTATCTGCCGCTGGCCAACCGGGTGTGCGAGGGGGACGTGGTGGCGTCGCCCCTGTCCGCCGCCGGGAAGCATGTCGTGATCGTGGGCGGCGGTGACACCGGGGCGGACTGTCTGGGTACGGCGGTGCGTGAAGGGGCCGCGTCCGTCACCCAGTTGGACATCTACGCCCAGCCGGACACCGAGCGCGACGAGGACACGGAGCCCTGGCCGACGTATCCGAAGATCTATCGGCTCTCGGCCGCGCACGAGGAGGCGCGGGATCTGGAGACGGCCCCGGCGGCGGACGCGGACGCGCGGCTGTTCGCGGCGTCGACGCTCCACTTCGAAGGTGACGGGGACGGGCGGGTGCGGTCTCTACACCTGGTCGAAGTCGACGCCGGGCGACGCCCGTTGGAGGGTTCGGGACGCAGCCTTCCCGCGGATCTCGTGCTGCTCGCCCTCGGGTTCACCGGGCCCGACCGGCAGGACGGCCTCATCGATCAACTGCGGTTGGCGATGGCACCGCGCGGCACGATCACCCGGGACGCGGACTTCGCGACGAGCGCGCGCGGGGTGTTCGTCGCGGGGGACGCGGCGCGGGGGCAGTCGCTGATCGTGTGGGCGATCGCGGAGGGGCGGGCGGTGGCGGCGGCCGTCGACCGCTACCTGACGGGGAGTTCTCGACTCCCGGCACCGATCGGCCCGTACGACCGCCCGATGACCGTCTGACGCGAGGGCCCGGGTGCCCTGCTGCCGGATGAGCAGCCGTACGTCCGTGCTCGCACCTGCGGAGGAGGCGGGGCGTACTGCGCCGGTACGAGTCGTCGGGTGGGTTCTCCTCCCGGCTCACGAAATCCTTCGCCGGCGGGCCCGAAAGTGGCTTCCGGCCGACTTGTGGGCCAACAGCGGTGGGATCATCGACGGAGGAGGCGAGTTGTCGTCGGACCTGGGGTGAGGTCCGGCGCAGGGCGCCCCCATCCTTCGTTCCGTCGTCAGGCGCAGGGCCACCCCCGCGCGTCCCCCCTGTTGGCGGTCGGTCCTGGAGGGTGTTGATGACGACGCTCGACGAACGTCATGGTGAGGGCGCGCGGGAGACGGCGGGGACGTACCGTCCGGACACCGCCGGGCCCCTCGATCTCGGTCAACTCGCGGCGGTACAGACCCGGTTCGCCGGTTCCAAGGCGGCGAACCTCGCCCGCGCGGCCCATGCCGGACTGCCCGTGCTTCCCGGGTTCGTGATCCCCGAGGGCGCGGGCGACGACCCCGCCGCCCTGCGCCGCGCCTGGCAGGCCCTCTCCGATTCCGGTGCGCTGCCCCTCGTCGTACGGTCCTCCTCTCCGCAGGAGGACACCGAACTGTCGTCCCTGGCGGGCCAGTTCACCTCCGTGCTCGATGTGCGCGGCTGGTCCGACTTCGTTACGGCGGTGCGGACCGTGCGCGATTCGGCGCACCGGCCCGACGGGTCCACCGCGCCGATGGCCGTGCTGGTGCAGCCGATGCTGACGGCGCGGGTCGGCGGGGTGATGTTCGGCGCCGACCCCGTCGAGGGGCGCGCCGACCGGATGCTGGTGAGCGCGGTGCGCGGCGGCCCGGACAGTCTGGTCAGCGGTGAACAGGCCGGTACCAACTACTGGTTGAGCCGCCGGGGGCGGCTGCTGCGCACCGAACCGCCGACCGCCGAGCCGCTGCTCGCCCCCGCCGAACTACGACGGCTGGCGCGGCTCGCGCGCCGGGCACGGCAGGTGTTCGGCGGGCCGCAGGACATCGAGTTCGGGTTCGACGAGAGCGGGGACAAGCGCGCGGACGAGCACGGGGACGGGCGCCGGAAGCACGGCAACACCGGCAGCGGGCGGCTCTGGAACAACCACAGCCGCCCGCTGCCGGTGTTGCCG
>NZ_JAENRY010000532.1 GCF_016612545.1 Streptomyces sp. MBT65
ACCCCCGCTCCCTGTTGACGGCCGCCCGCTTCCGGCAGTCCCGCAGTACCCCCGTCCCCGTCCCCACCCCCGCCCACGGCAGTCCCCGGGCGATATGCGTGCGAAGGAGCCCGCGATGAGCGAGATGATCACCGCGGACCTGGTCGACCTCGACCTGTCCGCCGATACCAAAGAGGCGGCGGCACGTGCCCTCGCCGAGCGCATGGTCGCCCAGGGCCGGGTCACCGACCTCGACGGCTTCCTCGCCGACGTGGCCGCCCGCGAGGCGCAGATGCCGACCGGCCTGGACGGCGGCATCGGCATCCCGCACTGCCGCAGCGAGTACGTCACCGAGCCCTCGCTCGCCTTCGGGCGCAGCGCCGAGGGCGTCGACTTCGGCGCCCCGGACGGCCCCGCCGACCTGATCTTCCTGATCGCCGCGCCCGCCGGCGCCGACGACGCCGGCGCCGACGACGCCCACCTCACCATCCTGTCGGCGCTCGCCCGGCAGCTCATGAACGCCGAGTTCACCTCCGCGCTGCGGTCGGTGGGCGACGCGGAGAGCGCGGCGGCCCTGATCCGCGGGGACGAGCCCGAGGCCGGGTCCGAGGCCGCGGCCGGTTCCGCGGGCAGCACAGACTCCGTGGCGACGTCGGCGGCGGCCTCCGCCGACGCCGCCACGGGCACCACGAGCCCGGCACCCGCGTCCGGCGACGCCCCTCCGTTCCGTATCGTCGCCGTCACCTCCTGCCCGACCGGTATCGCGCACACCTACATGGCGGCCGAGGCGCTGGAGAACGCGGGCCGCGAGGCCGGTGTCGACCTCGTCGTGGAGCCGCAGGGCTCGGCCGGTTTCACCCGGCTCGACCCGGCGGTGATCGCGGCGGCGGACGCCGTGATCTTCGCCCACGACGTACCCGTACGGGAGAAGGAACGCTTCGCCGGCAAGCCGACCGTCGACGTCGGTGTGAAGGCGGGCATCAACCGTCCCGCCGAACTGATCACCGAGGTCCGCGGCAAGGCGGAGCGCGGCGAGGTCAGCGGCGGATCCGCGCCGACACCGGTCGAGCGCGGCGGCGAGGCGGGCGAGGGCTACGGCTCGATGCTCCGCAAGTGGCTGATGTCCGGCGTGAGTTACATGGTCCCGTTCGTCGCGGCGGGCGGTCTGCTGATCGCCCTCGGCTTCGCGATCGGCGGTTACGAGATCAAGTCCGCGCCCTCGGTCATGCAGCACTTCGTGTGGACGCAGACCGACAGCTGGGCCGCGCTGATGTTCCAGATCGGCGCCGTCGCCTTCGGCTTCCTCGTCCCGGTCCTGGCCGGTTACATCGCCTACGGCATGGCGGACCGGCCGGGTCTGGTGCCCGGGTTCGTCGGCGGCATGATCGCCTCCACCATCAACGCGGGCTTCCTCGGCGGTCTCGCCGCCGGTCTGATCGCCGGTGGTGTGGTGCTGGCGATCCAGAAGGTGAAGATCCCCAAGGCGGTGCGCGGGATCATGCCGGTGGTGGTGATCCCCCTGATCTCCACGGCGATCGTCGGGTTCCTGATGTTCGTGGTCATCGGCAAGCCGATCGCCTCCGCGCAGAAGGGCATGACCGACTGGCTCAACGGCCTCAGCGGCTCGAACGCCGTCCTGCTGGGCGCCCTGCTCGGCCTCATGATGTGCTTCGACCTCGGCGGCCCGGTCAACAAGGTCGCGTACACCTTCGCGACCGCCGGCATCGCGGTCTCCAACCCCAGCGACTCGGCGATGAAGATCATGGCCGCGGTCATGGCGGCCGGCATGGTCCCGCCGCTGGCGATGGCCCTGGCGACGACCGTGCGCGGCAAGCTCTTCACCGAGACCGAGCGCGAGAACGGCAAGGCCGCCTGGGTCCTGGGCGCCTCCTTCATCTCCGAGGGCGCCATCCCGTTCGCGGCGGCCGACCCGCTGCGCGTCATCCCGTCCTCGATGGTGGGCGGCGCGATCACCGGCTCCCTGTCGATGGCGTTCGGCGCGACCCTGCGCGCCCCGCACGGCGGCATCTTCGTGGTCCCGCTGATCGGTCACGCGTTCCTCTACCTGATCGCCATCGCGGTCGGTATGTGCGTCACCGCCGCCCTGGTCGTCGTACTGAAGGGCATGCGCAAGCAGCCCGTCGGCAGTACGGCCCCCGGGGCGCCGGAGGACATGGCCGCCCCGGCGGCGGAGACGAAGCAACCGGTCGCCGCCTAGCCGCTGTCCGGCCGCTTTTGGGCCGCCATGAGGTGTTCACGGCAACTGCGAGATACGTCACGGTCCGGGACCACGGTCCCGGACCGTGGTGTCTACTGGAACGCATGCCTGCGCACGTCTCGATCCTCCAGCTGACCGGTGTGGCCGTCCTCGCCCTGGCGACCGTCGCCTGGGTGCTCGGCCTGACCCGCATCCTGCGCCGCTCCCTCGTCGAGCCCACCGTCTGGCACACGGCCCACCCGCTCCACGGCCTCCCGACCCAGCGCGACACCGCCCCCCACCTGGAGTCCGTCGCGCTGACCCCGGCGGAACAGGACGCCTTCGCGGGTCTGGTACGACAGCTCAGCGACGGGCGCTGAACCCTTCCCCGGGTCAGAAGACCCGCGCCGCCCGCCGCTCCATCGCGTCCCGGGCCGCGTCCTCGCTGTCGTACACCTCGCACATATGACGTCCGTCCGGGGTCGCCGTGTGCTCGACCTCCCACAGGGAGACCTCCGCGCCGTCGCACAACAGGAACGCGTGCTCGTAGAGCGAGAAGCACACCGCGGTACGGCCCGCTCGGAACGGGCGGCCGAAGGCCTGCGTGATCTGGTGCGCGAACGCCGTCTCCAGCAGCGCCGCCGTCTCCGCGTCCGGCCGGTCCGTGTTCTCCGCCCGGCGCAATAACCTGCGCGCGTGATCCGCGGAGTCGTCCGACTCGTAGGTGTGCCGGGGCTCCGGGATCGGCGACAACTGCACCAGCACCGGCAGTTCGAACTCCGGGGTGTCCGGCGGCAGCGGCAGCCGCGCGGTCGCGGTGCGCAGCTCCTCCTCGTCCACGTACACCTCGTGCTGCGTCTCACGCCCCAGCACCGTGTTGTGGACGAGCTCCCACAGAGTGAGTGCCGAACCGTCGGCGAGCAACCACGTGTGCCGGTACGTCTCCCGGTGCAGGCCCGCGCTGTGGTGCGCGGAGTGCAGCGAACTGTCGTGCGCCAGCGCGCAGTCCAGACGCCCTATCGTCTCGTCCGGCAGCTCGAAGGAGTTCAGGGCACGGCCGAGGAGTCGCTCCAGGGTCTCCTGCGGAGACTCGGGCGACTCGGGTTGTTCGTACGCTGCCGTGTCGTACGGAACGCTCAAGGCTTCTCCCGGCGTTGCTGCATGTCACCTTGTGGGTGCATACCGTAGCCCCTCGGTCGGACATCATTCCTGTGAACCGAGAAAACGTATGCCCGGAAAACGCGCGGGCCGCGCGAGATGTTCCCGCGCGGCCCGAAGTTCCGTCAAAACCCGCCGGTCAGGCGGCACTTCCGGCGGTCCACTCGCTCCACCCGAGGTTCCAGCCGTTGAGCCCGTTGTCCGGGGCGACCGTCTTGTCGGGGGAGTTCTTCACGATCACGACGTCCCCGATCAGCGAGTTGTCGTAGAACCACTTGGCGTTCGTCGCACCCTGCGCGCCCTGCACGTCCGCGAGCCCGACACAACCGTGACTGGTGCCGGTCTGACCGAAGGGCGGATTCGCCTTGTTGTACCAGTAGTTGCCGTGGATGAACGTCCCCGACGAGGTCAGCCGCATCGCGTGCGGCACGTCCGGGATGTCGTACTCGCCGCCGAGCCCGACCGTCCGGCTGTTCATCCGCGTCTGCGTGAACTTCTCGGAGATCACCATCTGCCCGTTGTACGTGGTGTGTTCGGGGCTGCCCGAGGAGATCGGCAGCGACTTGAGGGTCTGACCGTCCCGCACGACCGTCATGGTCTGGGTGTTCACGTCGACCGTGGACACCTGCGACCGCCCGATGGTGAAGCTCACGGTCTTCTTCTGCACGCCGTAGACACCGTTCGCGCCCTGCACACCGTCCAGGTCGATCTTCATCGTGACCTTGGAACCGGCCTTCCAGTAGTCCTGCGGCCGGAAGTCGAGCCGCTGCGCCCCGAACCAGTGCCCCACGACCTGCTGCCCGCTGCTGGACGTGACCGTGATGTGCGACTGCACGGCCTTCTGGTCGCTGATCGCCTTGTCGAAGGTGAACGACACCGGCATCCCCACACCGACCGTCGTCCCGTTGTCCGGCGTGTACGTCCCGATGAAGCTGTTGCCCGAAGTGACCGTGGTGAAGATGGAGTTGGCGGCAGCGGTCTTGCCGCTCGAGTCCTTCGCGGTGGCCGATATCTGGTACTTGGTCCCGCGCTCCAACTGCTCCTTCGGCTTCCAGCTCGCGCCGTCCGCGGATATCGCCCCGTCCACGGCCTGCCCGGACCCCGAGACCGTCATCTTCACGTCGGTCAGCTTGCCGCCGCTGACCTGTACGCCGGTCGCGTTGATGGACGCGTTCGTCGCACCGTCCTTCGCCGAGATGACGATCTTGGCGGTCGACGTCTTCACGGACGCCCCGCCGCCACCCTTGCTGTTGGTGTCGGTGTCCGCGCTGGCGTTCCCGCCGCACGCGCTGAGGGTGAGGGTGCCGACCACCAGGGCGGCGATGGCCCCCAGTACGCGCCGCGCTGCTATGTCCGGCGTTGTCACGGGCTGCTCCAGGTTCGAGTGGTGTGCGGAGTGCGGAAGCACGCAGTGCGCGGTGGTGATGCGTGATGCGTGATGCTTGATCCGCTGCGATGCGTGGACAAAGAGGGTCCCCGCCCCCGCACGGGTTCCCGCCGTTCCCCACGAACGCCATCCGGTGACAGAACCGCGACAAACACCGGGACGAACCTCCGGAAACCCCGGATGCCCACCGCCACAGGGCGTGCCTACCGCCTCCCGTACAACTCCTCGTACGACGGCCACGTCCCGCCCGGCCCGTCCACCGGCTCGGCCGCACGCACCGCGCGCACGATCGCCCGGGTCACGACCTCCGCGCCGGCCGCGAGGATGTCGTTGAGGGCGAGGGGGTGTTCGGCGTCGAGCGGACGGGCCCCGGTGGCCATCGCGAACACCGTGTCCCCGTCGTTCAGCAGATGCACCGGGCGTACGGCGCGCGCGATGCCGTCGTGCGCCGTACCGGCCAACTTCTGTGCCTGCGCCTTCGACAGGTCCGCGTCGGTGGCGACCACCGCGAGCGTGGTGTTCAACGGGGGAGGCGCGTTCTTCGCGGCGGTCTCGGCGAGGCGCCGGCGCGCGGCCTCGTGGACGTGCGCTTCCGGATACGTCACGCGCCCCTGGAACAACTCCCCGTACAGGACGCCCGTTTCGGGATCCATCACCGACCCCGCCGCGTTGGCCACCACGAGCGCTGCCACCGTGATCCCGGACTCCAGCACGATGCTCGCGGTCCCGATCCCGCCCTTCATCGGCCCGACCGCGGCGCCCGTACCGGCACCCACGCATCCCTCGCGCACCCGCACCCCCGGCCCACTGATCGCGGCGGCCTCGACCGCGGCCCGCCCGGTGGCCGTGTCCGGCCTGGCCTTGAAGTCGCCGCCCCGCCCCAGGTCGAACACACAGGCCGCGGGCACCACCGGCACGACGTGCAGGGGATCCGCGCCGACCCGCACCCCGCGCCCCTGCTCCTCCAGCCAGGCCATCACCCCGGACGCGGAATCGAGCCCGTACGCGCTGCCGCCGGTCAGGACGATCGCCTCGGCCCGCTGCACCACGTTGCGCGGATCGAGCGCGTCGGTCTCCTTGGTACCGGGCCCGCCACCGCGCACATCCACGGCGGCCACCGCCCCACCCTCCGGCGCGAGCACGACGGTGGTACCGGTGAGCCAACCGTCCCCCACCCGCGTCGCATGCCCCACCCGCACCCCGGCCACATCCGTCAACGCGTCAACTGTCATGGGGCTCAGTCTCACCCAGGGAGAGCGGGGCCGTGGCA
>NZ_JAENRY010000533.1 GCF_016612545.1 Streptomyces sp. MBT65
GGGGCAGGGGCAGGGGCAGGGAGGATCGTTCAACAATCCCCACGCCCTCTCTGTCCACCATCCTCACGCCCTCTCCGTCCACCATCCCCTCGTCACCTCCGTCCACCATCCTCTCGTCACCTCCGCCGACCGTCCGCACGTTCTCGCCGTTGATCGTCAACTCGCCCTCCCCGGAGCCGATCCGCTCGACGGTCACGGTCGCCTCCCCGTCGTCCGCCGCGTGCACCCAGAAGGTGGCGGTGCCACCCCGTGGCAGTACGACGACACCGGGACCGGAGGCTCCGACCTGCCCGTAGTCGACGCGTGCGCCGCCGCCCAGGGCCACCGCGTCGGCCAGGTTGTACGAGTTGGCGAAGACACTCAGGTCGTACGTCCCGTCCTGCGGGACCTCCACGGAGAAGACGAGCACGCCGTCGGAACCGGTACGGAGTCCGCCCACGTGATAGCCGGTCGAGCCCGCGAACCTGTCGACGTCGGAGGGGGACCCCTCGGGCCCGTTCAGGGAGTGACCGTCACCGATGTAGGCCGCGTCCTCCGCCTGGTACGAGCGCCGCCAGGCGACCGAGGGCGGCAACGCCACGGCTCCGTTGCCGCCCGGGGACAGGATCACCTGGTACGCCGACATCTCCTCCAGGTCCGTCAGACGCACCGTCACTTTGCCGTCCCCCACAGGGAGTTCGTACTCGGCGAGCCTCAACGGCGGTGCGGAGGCGCCCACTTGACCCGTCCAGGGGATCTCCAGGAGCCGCGCGTGGACGGTCGTACCGAATACTTCGGGGTCGACGTGCTCGAACACGACGTCCGCCGAACCGCCCGCGCCGCCGAGCAGCAGCCGCGCCTGTCGCTTGGCCCGGTCGAGCGCGGCGACGCCCTGGAGCGTGTACTGGACGTTGGGGTGGGGCGCGGTGACCTGCACGGTGTGGCCCGTGAACTGCCCGTAGGCGTTGAACAGCCACCACTGGCCGTTGCCCTTGTTGGCCTCCACGACCGAGTCGTTGAGGTTGCCGTCGATGTTCCAGTACGCCAAGTCGGCGTCGACCTTGGACTCCTCGATCGCGGCGATCCACTGGATCATCTGGCCCGGGACGGACACGTGGTAGTTGTGCGCGTACTCGTTGATGTTGACGGGCAGCGGGCCGATGCCCAACTCCCGCTCCAGCGCACGGTACTTGGCGACGTTCGTGCGGATCTCGTCCGGCGAGGACAACTCGTGCCAGGTGACGACGTCGGGCAGGGACGTCCTCCGCCTTGGCGAACTCCAGGAAGTCCCTGACCTCGTCGTACAGTTCGCAGGTGTTGGGGCCGGCGATGCGGGCTCCGGGGTCCAGCTCCTTGATGAGGCGGTAGAGGTCACGCCAGGCGGCGAAGTAGTGGGTCGGGTCGTCGCGCCAGGAGACCCGGCCGTAGCTCCACTCCTCCGTGCCGTACATGTTGCCCTCGGGCTCGTTGAACGGGACGTAGACGACATGGGACTGGTACGCGCCGAGCGTCAGGATCTGCTCGAGCTGCCGGCGGACGCGTGCCGTGAAGTCGGCGAGGCGCTCGGCTCCGGTGGCGCCGGGCCATTCGTAGGGGAAGCCGCGGTAAATGTCGGTCATGTAGACGTAGACGTCCCGGCCGCCCGCCTCCACGAAGGGGCGCAGGATCTCCAGGGCGTCGGCGCCCGGGTGCTGGACGCCGTCCTGGGCCTTGGTGGAGACCGTACGGACGTACATGCCCTCCACAGCGTTGCGACTGGGGACGCCGTCGCCGTAGAGGCCGTAGAGCGTGCCGCTCGCGCCTCCGTGGAAGGGGCCCGTGTCGGTGCCGAGGTCGACGGTGAGGGTCCCAGGAAGAGGAGCGGCGGAGGCTTCGGCTGCCACGGCATCAATCCCTTGTTCGACATTTCGTACGCCAGTCGGCTTCCCGAACTGACCTGGTCGAACGTAGGGAGATCACGCGACTCGCGTCAACGGCGCGTCCATGCCGCGTACGACGGCTCAGACGCGGAGCACGCCCGGCCGGCCTTCCAGCTGGACCAGCAACTCGCCGAGCAGGGAGGCGAGTTCGCCCTGTCCGGGGGTGTCCAGACCGGCGAGCACGGTGGTCTCGTAGGCGAGCTGCTCGGGCAGGACGGCATCGACGAGGTCGCGGCCGGCGTCCGTCAGCCGGACATGGGCAACGCGGCGGTCCCGGGTGTCGCCGCGACGCTCGACCAGGCCGCGTTCGGTCAGCAGCTTGAGGCGCTTGGTGACGGCGGCGCCCGAGGAGAAGGTCTCCCGGGTCAGCTCGCTCGGCGTCAGCTCGCGCCCGGTGCGGCGGAGCGCGCCGAGGAGGTCGAACTCGGGGCGGCTGAGCCCGGCCCGGCGCAGCGGCGCGTCCTCGGCCTGCTGGAGCAGGGCGGCGCACCGGTTGATCCGGCCGATGATCTCCATCGGGCCGGTGTCGAGGTCGGGGTGCACGGCCTGCCACTGCCCGACGACGGCGGCGACGGTGTCGTGCCGGGCCGCGCTCGGTGCGCCGGGGCGGGCCGCGCCGTCCACCGGCCGTCCATTGGTTGCCGTCATCCCCGTACGCCCTCCGTCTTCCTGCCCGTGCGCCGATCCTCGGTCGGCCAGGAGTGCGACTCCCGGCGTCGTACCGTCGCGGCGAGCGTACGGTGTCCGGACTGTTCGGCGAGCACGACCCGCTCCTGCGGCAGGGCGCGCTGCCACCACTCGCCGGACGCGGCGTCGACGGTGGCCCGCAGTTCGACCAGCGCGGCGGCGAGCGCGCGGTGCGCGGATTCCAGGGTCCCGCGCGCGGGAGTCGACTCCGCGAGCAGTCGTGCGGCCCGCGCGCGGGCCCGTTCGACCGCGGACAGGGCCTCCTCGATACGGTCGGTCGCGCGCCGATTGGTGACGACGGCGGCGGCGAGCAGGCCCACCGAGGCGCCGACCAGGGTGTCGACGACCCGCTCGGTGATCAGCTCACCGGGCGCAGCGGCCCGGTGAGCTGATCACCGAGCG
>NZ_JAENRY010000534.1 GCF_016612545.1 Streptomyces sp. MBT65
CCCTCCGACTCGTCACCCTCTTCGACGAACAGATCACGAGGAGCCGAGGGCAAAGAGTGGGTCGAACCAGCCGCACCCCCACCCCCGCCCCCGACCACCCCACGAGAGCCAGCTCACAATCAGGGCTGTCACATTCGTAGGGGCCCGTTCCGTCAGAGCTGTGTAAGCGCCAGCCAGGACAGAACAGAGGAGCCCACCATGGGTGCTCGACTGAACCCCTTCGCCAGCCCCCTCGCCGGCAAGGCCCTGAAGCACTTCGTCGCCGCGGGCAAGGTCATCGAGGAATCGTCGCTGCCCCCCGTCACTCAGGAGCTCGTGAAGATCCGGGCGAGCCAGATCAACGGATGCGGGTTCTGCACCGACATGCACACCAAGGACGCGGCCGCCGCGGGCGAGACCTCGCTGCGGATCAACCTCGTCGCCGCGTGGCGCGAGGCGACGGTGTTCACCGACGCCGAGCGGGCCGCGCTGGAGCTGACCGAGGAAGGGACCCGGATCGCGGACGCGGCCGGCGGGGTGTCGGACGAGGTGTGGGCCAACGCCGCCAAGTACTACGACGAGGACCAGCTCATGGCACTCGTCTCGCTGATCGCCCTCATCAACAGCTTCAACCGCATGAACGTCATGCTCACGATGCCCGCCGGCGGCTACGAGCCCGGCCAGCACGCCTAGGCCGACGAACCGAGGAGCAGCGCCGCCGACGCCCGAGCCGTGGCTCCACGGTCCTGGCGCTGCTCCAGGTGGGTGCCGGGAGTGTGCCGGCCCCGGGGCCGCTCCAACCCCCACGTATCCGGAAGTACCACCCCCCACTTGTGACGCGCCCCACTCCGGCTTTACCAAAACCAAAGACTTCGCGCGCTCCCCCGATCCGTACTGATGACTGTCCGTACCGCCGACGGGCGGTCCACGACACAGGAGGTACGGTGCGCTTTTCGCGGAACGCGACGGGAACCATGGTTGTGGGAGGTGCCCTCAGCCTGACCCTCGTCGCACTCGCCTATCCGGCAATGCTGGGCGTCAACACGGTCTCCAGCGCCCCCGCACGCGTGATCGCCAACACGCAGTGGGGGCCGCTGACCGAGGCCGACCGCGACTTCGTGGTCAAGGTGCGCGCGGCAGGGCTGTGGGAGTACCCCGTCGGCCAGATAGGACTGAAGAAGGGGGCGAGCCCGGCGGTCATCACCGCGAGCAAGCACCTCATCGACGGACACGCGGCGCTGGACTCCACGGTCCGCAAGATCGCGCCCATGCTCAACATCACGATCCCGAACCAGCCCAGCCCGCAGCAGCAGGGGTTCATCAACACGCTGACCGCGGACAGCGGCAAGCAGTTCGACACGGACTTCGCCAACATCCTGCGGGTCACCCACGGTTCGATCTTCGCCACCATCGCGAAGATCCGCGGGACGACCGAGAACACCCTGGTGCGGATCCTGGCCAACCAGGCCAACGCGACGGTGCTGGACCACATCACCGTGATGGAGGACACCGGACTGGTCAACTTCAGCCAGGTCCTCTTCCAGGAGACGACCCCGCCGAAGCTGCCGGCCGTGGACCTGACCCCGCCGCCCCCGGCCGCCGGCCAGCCGGAGGTGGTGCTCACCCCGCCGGTGAACAGCACCACCCAGCCGCCGGTCCTGCCGGGCGAGGCCTCACCCAGCGCCAGCCAGACCCCGACCGTGGGGTGAGTGGGCCACGCCACCGAGCGCGCCTACGTCCCCAGCCATACCGTCGTGTCGGGCCCCAACTCGCCATCCCCTGCCGCTGGTTCGCTGCTCAGCAGCACCTCTCCCGGCGGCAGGGCGACCGGCCGGTCCGACAGGTTGGTGACACACCGCCAGCCCGAGGAGCGCGTGAACTGAAGCACTCCGGGCGGACTGTCCGGGGCCCAGGTCAGCGACTCCCCTTCGAGCAGCTTGCGGCGCAGCCGCAACGCCGTGCGGTAGAGCTCCAGGGTCGAGCCCTCGGTCCCGTCCTGTGCCTCGACGGCGTACGACGCGAAGCTCTCCGGCTGCGGCAGCCACGCGGGCCCCGCCCCGAAGCCGTACGACGGACCGGTCGAGGTCCACGGCAGCGGCACCCGGCAGCCGTCCCGGCCCTTGTGGGTGTGGCCCTGTTGTTCCCAGATGGGGTCCTGGAGGACCTCCACGGGCAGGTCGGCGACCTCGGGCAGTCCGAGTTCCTCGCCCTGGTAGACGTACGACGAACCGGGCAGCGCCAGCATCAGCAGGGTCGCGGCACGGGCCCGGCGCAGGCCAGCCGCCGGGTCGACCGGCGGCGTGCGGCCGTCGGAGAGCAGCCAGGTGCTGGGGTCGGTGCCCGGCGGGAGCATCAGGCGCGAGGCATGTCGTACGACGTCGTGGTTGGACAGCACCCAGGTGGCCGACGCGCCTGCCGCGTGGGCCGTCGCGAGCGAGCCGGTGATCACCTCGCGCAGTTCGTCCGCGTCCCAACCAGCTTCCAGGTACTCGAAGTTGAAGGCCTGGCCGAGTTCGTCGGGGCGGGCGTACAAGGCGCGGCGGGCGGCCGGGACCCAGGCCTCGGCGACCGCCATGCGGGGCGGGGTGCAGGTGTCGAAGACCGTACGGCGCCAGTCACGGTAGATCGCGTGGACCTCGTCGCGGTCGTAGTAGGGGTGGCTGCCGGGCGGGATCGAGTCGAGGACGGCCTCGGCATTCGCCGCGAGCGGGCCGATGTCGCGCAGTGGCTCGGTGAGGTCCTTGGTCAGCGCGTGGGCCACGTCGACCCGGAAGCCGTCGACGCCCCGGTCGGACCAGAAGCGGAGCGTGCTGCGGAAGTCGGCCCGCACCTCCTCGTTGTCCCAGTTCAGGTCGGGCTGTTCGGGTGTGAAGAGGTGCAAGTACCACTGCCCGTCGGGCAGTTGCTTCCACGCGCTGCCGCCGAAGACCGACGGCCAGTCGGTGGGCGGGAGTTGGCCGTCCGGGCCGCGTCCGTCGCGGAAGACGTAGCGGTCGCGGGCCGGGGAACCGGGTCCTGCGGCCAGCGCCTCCTGGAACCAACTGTGCAGCCGCGAGGTGTGGTTGGGCAC
Source organism: Streptomyces sp. MBT65 (assembly GCF_016612545.1). Classification (GTDB taxonomy): domain Bacteria; phylum Actinomycetota; class Actinomycetes; order Streptomycetales; family Streptomycetaceae; genus Streptomyces. The sequence continues at coordinate 3,050 of NZ_JAENRY010000534.1, forward strand.
GATGTCGACCATCACCTTCAGGCCCAGCCGATGGGCCTCGGCGACCATCGCGTCGAAGTCGTCGAGGGTGCCCAGGCGCGGGTCGACATCGCGGTGGTCGGCGACGTCGTAGCCGCCGTCGGCGAGTTCGGACGGGTAGAAGGGGCTGAGCCAGAGGGCGTCGACGCCGAGCGTGGCCAGGTGACCGAGGCGCTGGGTGATGCCCCGGAGATCGCCGAGACCGTCGCCGTCCGCGTCGGCGAAACTGCGCGGATAGACCTGGTAGAAGACGGCTTGCCGCCACCAGTTCGGGTCACGGGAGGACAGGTCGGGCACGTGGTCTCCTTATGAATTCCCGCTGCGCTGACGGAAGTTGACAGTCAACTTCCGGTAGACCCACGAT
>NZ_JAENRY010000535.1 GCF_016612545.1 Streptomyces sp. MBT65
CGGCGCTCGGTGTGCTGCACCGGCACCTCGTACAGGTGCCGGTGCAGCACACCGAGCGCCGTCGAACCCGCGAACGGCACGTCCCCGCTGAGGAGTTCGTGCAGCAGCACACCGAGCGCGTACAGGTCGGTGTACGGGCCGACCGCGCCGCCCATCGCCTGCTCGGGCGCCATGTAGGCGGGCGATCCGATGGGCGTGCCGGTGTGGGTGAGGCGGGTGGTGTCGGCGTCCATGACCGAGGCGACGCCCAGGTCCAGGACGGTGACCGTGCCGTCCTGCTTCACCATCACGTTGCGCGGCTTCAGGTCGCGGTGGACGATCGGCACGGCGTGCACGGCGCTCAGCACGGCGCACAGTTGGGCCGCGACCGCGACCGCCCACTGCCACGGGTAGGGGTCCTGCTCGGCGAGGTGGTCGGAGAGGTCGGCGCCGTCGATGTACTGCATGACGAGGAACAGCTCCTCGCCCTCGCTGCCCGCGTCGTGCACCGTGACAAGACCGGGGTGGTCGACCTGCGCGGTCACCCGGCACTCGCGCACGAAGCGGCGCCGCAGCTCGTCGGCCTCCTGCCCGGCCACCTTGTCGGGGCGCAGCAGCTTCACCGCCACGCGCCGGTCGAGTCTTCGGTCGTACGCCGTCCAGACCTGGCCCATGCCGCCCTGTCCGATGAGCGTGGACAGTTCATAGCGGTCCGCGACGACCCGTCCTGCCGCCACGGTCACCTTCCGCCCTCGTCGTGCTTGCGCAGATAGTCACTCAGCTCGTCGAGCTCGGCCCGCACCTGGTCGATCCGGGCGGGCGCGGGGCGCTGCGGCGGCGTGGACATCGGCGGCTGCGGCACGGGCGTCTGGGGTATCGGCGGCGGGGTGTGCCGGGGCACGGGCGTGTGCGGCATCGGGGGCGGGGTGTGCTGCGACGTGGTCGTCGCGGTGAACGGCGTCGCGGGCCGCGCCGGTCCCGAAGGCGGCGCGGGCTGCGGATAGCCGTAGGCCGGTGCCGGGATCGGCCCGCCGCCGTAACCGCCGCCGTAGCGGAGTCGCTGGAAGTGGCGTATGTCCGCCGCCAGGTAGTACACCGTCCCCGCCAGCAGGGTGCCCAGGAGGAGGGTGAGGCCCAGATAGCCGCCCGGGGTGTGGATCTCCTCGCCGGGCTCGGAGCCGAGCAGCACGATGCTGAGGAGGTCCGCCGCCAGCGCGGCCACCAACAGGCCCCAGTCCAGGGACTTCCGGGTCACGATGGCCAGCCGCAGCAGCATCGTCCAGGCCAGGAACCCGATGGTGAACACCGAGATCGCCACGAACAGCACACGGACGAAGACCAGTGCCGCGGCGGGCGGCGGCTGCTTCGCGGGGTGCGGGTAGCCGTGGCCTTGCATGGCTGCTCCTGATGCCTTCGAAGGACTGTCGTGCGATTGTCGCTTCGAGCGTATAGGCCCACACCGACAACCGGTCCCGGGTTGTACCGAACCGTTGTCGTGCTGATCGATTCCTACGGCATCTCAGGTGCCGGTGGGGGCCGTTCAGTCAGGTGTGACCGTGCCGTCCGTCAGGCCGTCGTACATGCCGCGCACGAGTTGCTCGCCGAGCCGGCCCGCCTGCCGCAGTGTCCGCTCGAAGTCCTCCAGGGCGCGGAACCGGGCGCCGTAGCGGCGCTGTTCGTCCAGGGACAGGCGCGGCAACTGGAGCCTGCGGACGTCGAGTCGGGTCGCCGTGGACGCGTAGCTGCTGGCCTGGCGGTTGTTGGCGGTGCCGCGCAGGAAGCCGGCGAGGAACCACGGGTCCAGCGACCCCGGGTCGGGCCGCAGCAGCACCAGGCTGCGGCCCAGGGCGGCGCCCGCGGTGGTGTCGTCGATCACGCGCGCCATCGCACCGCCGCCGAGCACCGGGACGACGACATCGCCCGGCTCGGTGAGGACGGCCTCCTCCTCGCTCTCCGGGAGCATCCCGGAAGGAGCCGTTCCGGCGAGGACGTCGTGGTCGGTGAGCACGGGCACACGCGCGTGGCCGCCGTTCCCGCCGGTACGCATCACCAGGGCGCCCCCGCGCGCGAGTTCACCGATCGTGGTGAGCGGCCAGCGCGCGGGCCGCTCGGGGGCGCCGGAGTGGTCCACGGGCGGCGGGGTGAGGTCGGCGGTCAGCCGGAGCGTCTCACCGAGCCGCTCGCGCACGGCCGTGAGCTCGTCGGCGCCCTCGGCCGCGGTCGCGGGCGGGAGATGACGGGCGGGGGCCAGGTCCACGTCGTCGTCGAGGAGTTCGATGACCGGCACGGAACGCGCCAGCCCCGGCTCCTCCTCCAGCCCACTCGCCCGGTCGAACGCCCGCCAGGCCTCGGTCACCGCACCCCGCACCGCCTGCCAGTCCGGCCCGCCGCGCCCCTCGGTGGCGAACCGCCCGGTGTCCACCAGCAGCACCTCCGGCTGCGCGGGCGCCCGCTCCGGCCGCCGCAGCACCCACAGGTGCAGCGGGATGTTGTACGGCGGCGCCGCCCCGATCGGCAGCGCCACCACCGCCCGCAACGCCCCGCGCCGCAGCAGGTCGGCGCGGATACGGCGGCCCGAGCGCCGGGAGGCCGCGGCCGGCGGCATCAGCAGCACGGCCGTGCCGCCGTCCTTGAGCCTGGCCAGCGCGTGCTGCACCCAGGCCAGCTCGGACTCGTTGCGCGCCGGGAAGCCGTACTCCCAGCGGGGGTCGTAGGCGAGTTCGTCGTAGCCCCAGTTGCGCTCGTTGAACGGGGGATGGCACAGGAGTTGCCACGTCGGCCCGCAGCGCCGGGTACGCGTCGGCGCGCAGCGTGTCCCCGGCCGTACCGCGGACGGTGACCCGCGCGTGCAGGGCGAGCCGGAGCGCGGTGAGCGCGGCGAGTTCGGGGGCGTTGTCCTGCGCGTACAGCTGCTGTTCGGGGCGGGGGGTGACGGCCCGCAACAGGGCGCCGGTGCCGCAGGCCGGGTCCAGCACGGTGTGCGCCGGGCCCGCCAACTCGGCCATGAGACGGGCGAGTTCGGTCGGGGTGAGCGTGTACTGGCGCGGGTTGGCGTCCAGATGCCGCCCCAGCAGGAACTCGAACGCCTGGCGCGCGCCCAGCTCCGCGGCGAGTTCGGCGGCGCCGCGGAGGAGGGCGCGCGCCA
>NZ_JAENRY010000536.1 GCF_016612545.1 Streptomyces sp. MBT65
GAGCGGAACCGTGAGGCGGCCGGCTCAGGGGAGCCGGGCCTCACGGTTCCGCTCCCGCACCCTCGCCCGCAGCACCTCCTCCTGCCCCGCGGGCCCCGTCGACTCCGGCGGGCAGTCCCACTCCCGGCCCCCGGCGACCGGCCGCAACTGGACCAACCCGCCCACGTGTCCCATCACTTCGCCGACCCGCCCGTCCCGTACGTCCACGGCGTGCGCGCCGATCGGGGGCCGTTCCCCGCGCAGTACGGACGCGAGCTTCTCGGCGGTACGGACGTTGCACCGCCCCAGCGTGACGAGCGCGAACCTCTCGTCGCTCGCGCCGGTCACCGGGTCCACGCACAGGGACGGCAGGGCCACACCGACACCGGTGAGCGCGTCCCGCAGCGAGGCGACGACTTCTTCCGTCGACCGCAGCATTCCTTGCACCTCCACACAGAGTTTGCTGTTCGCAACACAGCGTGGCGGGTGGGTGTCTAACCTGGCCATACGGGGAGCCCCAACAAACTCGGGTGTTCAGGCAGGGAGTTGCTGTGGCAGGACAGAAAGACCTCGACCCGTCGTCATCACCCCGCGCACTCCTGGGCGCCGAACTCCGCCACGCCCGCGAGAAGGCGGGCCTCAGCCAGGAGGAGTTGGGGCAGCGGCTGTTCGTGAGCGGGTCGTTCATCGGTCAGTTGGAGTCGGGGACGCGGCGGATGCTGCCGGAGTACGCGCGGATGCTGGACGTGGAGTTGGGGACGGGGGACTTCTTCACGCGGAATTGTGGGGCGGCGGCGAAGTCGAAGTATCCCGAGCACTTCGCGGAGGCGGCGGAGGCGGAGGCGTCGGCTACGGAGATCAGGCAGTACTCGACGATGCTCATCCCCGGGTTGCTCCAGACGCCCGAGTACGCACGGGCCGTGTGCCGCGCCTACCAGCCCACGGCGACGGACGACGTGATCGAGGATCTCGTGACGGCCCGGATCGAGCGGACTCGGCTCCTCGACGACCCAACAGCACCGCTGTTGTGGGCGATTGTCGACGAAGCCGCGTTGCGTCGGGTGTCAGGCGGCCCTGCGGTCATGACAGCGGCCCTGCACCGCATCACCGGCCTGATCCGCCGGAACCGGGTCATCGTGCAGGTGCTGCCGTTCGAGGCAGGGGCACACCCAGCCATGCAGGGCTCCATCAAGCTCATGGACTTCAAGGACGCCCCACCACTGGTCTACTTCGAGGGAGTCGGCACCGGACGCCTGGAGGACGACCCGAGCACCGTCAGGCACCACCGCCTCACCTACGAACTCCTCGCGGCCTGTGCGCTCTCCCCCGAGAAGTCCCTGGTCTTGATCGAGGAGATGGCGCAGGATTACGCCCATGAGGAGCAACCCTGAGTACGACCTGGACGCGGCGGTCACTTGGCACAAGTCCAGCTACAGCGGAGGCAGCGGAGGCGACTGCTTGGAGGTCGCGCGCTGGCGCAAGTCGACGTACAGCGGAGGTGACGGCGGCGACTGCCTCGAAGTCGCCGACGGCCACCCCGCCCTCGTCCCCGTCCGTGACTCCAAGAACCCCCACGGTCCCAAACTCATCTTCCAGGCCGCCACATGGTCCACGTTCGTCGAAGACCTCAAGCACGCCTGACCCGGCACATCACTCCATGCGGTGACGTTTTCCAATACCCCGAGTATGCTGTTTACGACATACTACGGTGCACCACATGGACACCTTGTACGTGATCGAGTTGGAGCCAGAGGTGCGGTCCTGGCTTGAACTCCTGCCCGACAACCACCACCGCAAAGTGGAGGAGTACGCCGAACTGCTGGCCGCCTCTGGGACGCAGACGCCCGTGCCCTTCGCCCGCCCTTTGGAAGAGGGCGTGTACGAATTGCGCCCCACGCTCGGCGGCCTGGACACCCGGATCACGTACTGGTTCGCACCAGGTCGGCGCATCGTGCTCCTCAGCGTCTTCCGCAAGACTCGCATGCATGAAGCGGCCCAGGTAGCGCGCGCGGTGGCCGCCCGCAAGGTCTGTGCCACCGAGCACGGGCCGGCTCACACCACGTACAGTCGCGGCGAAAAAGGAGGCACGCGATGAGCCACACCCGCTGGAAGCTGGCCCGTGAGAAGAGGCTGACCGAGGAGTACACCGAATCCCCGGAGGTCGCTGCCGAGCACGCGGAGATCCGGTTGGCCATGGCCTTCGCCAAGGCGGTGTACGACCGTCGGCTGGAACTGGGGCTGACACAGACACAGCTCGCGGAGCGGGCCGGTCTGACGCAGGCGAAGATCTCGCGCGTCGAAGGCGCCGACACCGTACCGACCCTCCCCTTGCTGCGCCGTCTGACCCTGGCCCTGAACGCCTCGCTGAACATCGCCCTGGACGACGACCACGAGGAAGTCACCTTCACCGCCCACCCGGCAGCCTGAGGGCAACCCGGCCTGTCCCGCGAGCCCCCGTGCACGACCTCAAGCACCCCAAGCAGCAAGCCGAGTTAGGCCCTTCAGCCCCTCCCGCTGAGTACCGGTACTCATGCCCGGCCGCCCCCTTCGGTCCACCGTTGTGACACCACACACCGGACCGAACCGAAGGACGACGCCTCGATGCCGCAGCCCTCGCCCTCCCGCCCGCGCCCCCTCCTCGTA
>NZ_JAENRY010000537.1 GCF_016612545.1 Streptomyces sp. MBT65
CCCTGGCTCGGGTTGCCCCAACTCCCCTTGGTGGACTGGCCCGATCCGGCCGAGGAGGGGGAGGAGGGGGAGGAGGGGGACAGTGCGGGCGGTCGCCTGCACTGGAAGACCCGGTCGCTCGTCGCCTGGGCCGGCGGGCGTCCCTTCGTCTGGGTGGACGACGAGATCCGGGACGCCGACCGCGACTGGGTGACCGCCCATCATCCCGAACGGGCGTTGCTGCAACGCGTCGACCATCGGTACGGGATCACGGAGGCGGATTTCGCCGCCATGGAGGCGTGGTTGGCCGTCAACCGGTCGTGAGGGGTTCGTCCGACGACAGTTTCAGCAGCCACCTCGCGCTCGCCGTCGCGCCCGCCCTGCGCGTCGCGTCGGACGCGCCGGGGAAGTGCCGGCCCCAGGAGACCGCGCGGCCGATGGCACCGAGCCGTTCCGCCAGGGTCAGGGCGCGGTGAAGTTCCTTGGTGGTACGGCCGGTTGCGGTCCAGGGTTCCAGGTAGGCGTCCCGCAGGCGGGGGAGCGACTCGGGGCCGTAGCGCTCCACGATGTCGCCGGCGGGGACCAGGAAACTGCAGAACGGGTGCGAGACGGCCGCGTCGCCCCAGTCGAAGAAGGTGAAGCGGCCGGGCTCCGGGTGGAACAACTGGCCGTCGTGCAGGTCGGAGTGGTCCAGGGAGTCCTCGATCCCCAAGTCGGCCAGTTCCGTTGACCAGTTGAGCAGGCGGGGGCGTGCGGCACGCATCCTTGTGAGATCGACGGCCGCGTCTTCCGTGAGTACGGAAGCGATGAACTCCACTGTGCGGTCGAAGACTTGGGGAAGTGCCGTCGTACGGGCACCGGGGACGCCGAGGTCTTCCAGGTCCTTGGCGTACGGGATCAGCGCGCGCTGCATCGTCGCGTACCGGCGCAGGGGTTCCTCCCACGCGCGGGGGTCGGCCGGGTCGCGGTCGAGGACCTGGCGGAAGAGGTCGCCGCCGTCGGGGAGCAGGGTCCAGCCGCGGTCGGCGTCGACGGCGAGGGGGTGCAGGACGTACTCCGGGACCCAGCGGGCCAGTGCGGCGGTGAGGGGGGCCTCGAAGGCGCCGGCCGGGGGATTCGCCTTCAGCCATACGGTGGTCGGGCGGCCGGCGGCGTCCGTGCCCTCGACCGGGATGCGGACCAGTACGGACCAGGGGCGCAGCCGCACACTCCGTCGGCCCGCCGCGCGCAGTCCCCTCGCCGCGAGTTCACGGTCGGCCCAGCCGAGCAGCGCGCCGCGCCAACTCTCCTGATCCCAGGGGGTCTTGGAGTTCTCGTACTGCCCGCGGTCCATGACCACTGATGCGTCGTCGTCCGATGTGTCGTCGTCCTGCGTGTCCTGCATTCGGTCATTCCAGCAGCGGATGGCGGACCGATGCCATTGATTTCTGTGCGGCACAAGGCCGCGCGGTAGCGCACGGTAGCGTGCTGATCATGGCGGACTGGGAGATACGGCCCGCGTCGGCGGCCGACGTCGAGGCGGTGGCCGAGCTGCGCGCGGAGGTGCTGCGCGGTGATCTGGAACGGCTCGGGCGCTACGACTCCCGGCGCGTGCGGCAGCGGCTGCGGGACGGGTTCGCGCCGGAGTGCACCTGGGTGATCGAGGTGGGCGGCGCGTTCGCCGGATGCGTGGCGCTACGGCCGGACGCGGAGGCCGGCTGCCACTGGCTGGAGCACTTCTATCTCGACGCGCGGCTCCAGGGCGGCGGGATCGGTTCCGGTGTGCTGCGGGTGCTGCTGGAGCGGTGCGACCGGGATGGTGTTCGTGTCGTGCGGCTGAATGTGTTGCGGGGGTCTCCGGCCCGGCGGTTGTACGAGCGGTACGGGTTCGTCGTCGAGGCGGAGGACGCCGTGGACGTGTTCATGGTGCGGGAGAGGGAATCGGATCGCCGGTGCGACGCCCGGTGCGACGCCCGGTCCGGTGCTCGGCCTGACATTCGCCTCGCCTGACATTCGCGGGGGCTGTGTCGTCGTACCGGTATGAACACAGGAATCCGGTACCTCAGCCTCGGTCTGCTGGCCGTGGTCAGTCTGTACACAGGTCTCTGGGCCTACTTCTCGCCGACGGGGTGGTATGCGAACTTCCCCGGGCTCGGGCTGACGTGGCTGCCCCAGCTCGGCCCCTACAACGAGCATCTCGCCAAGGACGCGGGGGCGATGTTCCTCGCGCTGGCCTGTCTGACGCTGATCGCGCTGCGCCAGGTGCGGAACACCAGGCTGGTCCAGACGACAGGTGCGGTGTGGCTGGTCTTCAACGTGCTGCACTTCAGCTATCACGTGCGGCACCTCGACATGTACGGGACGCGGGACCAGGTGCTGAACGTGGTGTTCCTGGCCGCGTTGGTGCTGCTGGCGGCGGTGCTGCTGGTACCGGTGGCGGGGTCCGTCCGTTCCGCGGAGCGGGGTGAATCCCGGTGAAGGAGAGGGTCGGCATGCGGGTGGCGGTGGCGGGCGGTACCGGGCTGGTGGGCCGGTACGTGGTCGAGGAGCTGGTCGCGGCCGGGCAGGAGGCGGTGGTGCTGAGCCGGTCGCGAGGGGTGGATCTCCTCGCCGGGGGCGCGGCGCTCGATGCCGCGCTCGACGGGGTGGACGCGGTCGTCGACGTGAGCAACGTGACGACCACGAGCGCGCGGAAGTCGATCGCGTTCTTCGACACCGTAGGGCGCCATCTGCTGGCCGCGGGCGAGCGGGCCGGCGTACGGCATCACGTGGTGCTGTCGATCGTCGGCATCGACCGGGTCGGCCTCGGCTACTACCAGGGCAAACTCCGCCAGGAGGACGTGGTGAAGGAGGGCCCGCTGCCGTGGACGGTGCTGCGCGCGACGCAGTTCCACGAGTTCGCCGAGCAGACCCTCGGCCGGGTGCCGGGGCCGCTCGCGGTGGTGCCGCGGATGCGGACCCAGCCGGTCGCGGCACGTGAGGTCGCCCGGCACCTGGTGCGGCTCGCGTCGGCCCCGGCGCAGGGCATGGCCCCGGATCTCGCCGGGCCGCGCGTCGAGCAACTCGTCGACATGGTGCGCCGGTTGCTGCGGGCCAGGCAGGAACGGCGGCTGGTGCTGCCGGTGCGGATGCCGGGGGCGGTGGGGGCGGCGATGACGGG
>NZ_JAENRY010000538.1 GCF_016612545.1 Streptomyces sp. MBT65
GCCCGCTCCCGGCGAGGGGGCGGAGGGGGCGGTTGTTGTGGTGGAGGGTGCTGCGGCTAGGCAAAGGCTGTGCGGGGGGTGTCGGGTGCGGGTGCGTTGGGGCTGGAGTGCGCGGTTCCTCGCGCCCCTAAGGCATGGCCCTCAGGAACTCGTGGAGGATCCGTTCGCCTGCCTGGACGCCCCGCTCGGGTAGGGCTGTGACGTTGGGGGCCGTCCAGGACTCGTCTGCCAGTTCGCCGTGGCCTGGGCGCCAAGCCTTGTCGGCGGCGAGCAGGAGGTCGGCGTCCAGGAGGGAGTCGCCGGCTGCGAGGGTGAGGTCCGCGCCGGTTCTGTGAGCAAGCTCTCGCATCGCCGCGCTCTTGGTGAGGGGCTTGGGGACGGCGTAGATCTTGCGGCCCTGGAGGGAGACCGTCCAGCCTCGGTTCTCCGCCCAGACCGCGAGTTCCTTCACCCACTCCTCCGGGAGGAGTTCGCGTTCCACGACGAGGTAGGCGAAGAGGTCCTCGGCGATGCGGTGCTTGCGGACCCAGGCCGGGTCGGCCGAGTCGGCGAGGTGTTCGCGGACCTCCTCCAGCGGGGCGCACTCGGCGGCCAGCTTCGTCTGTACCCGGGCGTGCCAGTCCGCGTCGGTCACGCCGTCGACGAGGAGGTGGCCGCCGTTGGCACAGATCGCGTACTTCGGCTCCGGGCCGGGCAGGCTGATGCGCTGGTACTGCTTGCGGGTGCGGGTGGTGGTCGGCACGAAGACGGCCGTGTCGTCGCCGAGTCCGCCGAGTTCGGTGAGGAGCCCGGCCGCGGTCTCCGTCATGAAGGAGAGCGGCTTGCTCTCGTGCACCTCCACGCAGAGCAGCCGGGGCGCCCGCGCGTCCGGCATGGTCAGGGCGAGGGCGGCCGAGGAGTAGATGAGCGTACGGTCGAGGTCGCTCGCGACGAGTACCGGCATCAGACCGCCACCGCCTTGCCGTCGGCACCGGTCGCACCGCGCGTGTACTTGGGGTGGATCAACCCCACACAGGTGTACGGCAGTTCGGCCACCTCCTCGACGGGTACGCCCCGCTGCTCGGCGAGCAGTCTGACGTGGTCGAGGTCGGCACCCGCACCGGCCCGCGCGAGGATCTTCCAGGGCACCCGGCGCAGCAGCACCCGGGTGGTCTCGCCGACGCCGGGCTTGACGAGGTTCACGTCGTGGATGCCGTACTCCTCGCTGATCCGCTCAACCGCCGCCCAGCCCTCCCAGGTCGGGGTGCGGTCGGCGGCCAGCAGTTCCTTGGCGAGGACGGTCACCGCGTCCGACACCTCCGGGAAGCGGGCGGCCACGGCGTCCAGGAAGTCCACGGAGACGTCCACGCCCGCGAGTTCGCGGTAGAACTTCGCGCCGTGGAAGTCGTGCGGGCCGACCAGGTCCGAGCGCAGCACAGTGCGCGAAATCAGCCCCGACACGGTCGAGTTGAGGCAGGCGGAGGGGATGAGGAAGTCCTCGCGGGTGCCGTACGTCTGCACGCAGGAGCCGGGGTCGGCCAGTACCGCGATCTCCGGGTCGAAGCCGGTGATGCCGTCGGACTCCTCGAACTCCTTGATGGCGTCGGCGAGTTCGCGGGTGATGGCGCCCTTGCCGGTCCAGCCGTCGACGAACACGACGTCGGCGGGGTCGTGGTGGACGGCGAGATAGCGCAGCGCGTTGGCGTCGATGCCTCGGCCGCGCACGATCGACACGGCGTAGTGCGGGAGTTCGAGGCCGTGGCGGTGCTGGGCCCAGCGGCGCATCAGGACACCGACGGGGGTGCCGGCGCGGGCGAGGGAGACCAGCACGGGGTGCGGTGAGCGCTCGGCGAGGACGAGTTCGGTGACCGCGCCGACCGCCAGCGCGAGTCGGCCGGCGGCCTCGTCCAGGGCGGTGTGGAACAGCTCCTGGTACTGCTCGCTCGGCTGGTACTCCACCGGCAGCGACTCCGCGTAGTGCGCGCCGCCGCTCTGGATGGCCTCCTCGCGCTCCTCCGTCGGCGCCTCCAGCGTCACGTCCGAGAGGTCCTGGAGCAGCCAGCCGACCTCTTCGGGCGCGTACGAGGAGAAGGCGGGGCCGCGGAGGGGCTCGGGCAGCATGGGGGGCCTTTCGGGGACGTACGAGGGGATCACCGCGAGGACGACGTGCGGGGTGTGCGCGGCCAACTGCTCCAGCAGGCCGTGCAGTTCGCGGGTGTCTCCGCGGGAGTCGACGACCGCGACGACCGCGTCGAAGCCGGCGCCGGCGATGTTGTAGGCGTAGCGGTCGCCGGGACCGTCGGCGGGGGTGTCGTGGGCGGGGAAGGTGAGGCGGGTGCGGATCGCGTAGCCGGGGTCGTCCACCGCGAGGACGGGTGAGCGGGTGGTGGTGGAGTAGGTGACGTCGGCGTCGGCTATCTGCTCCAGCTCGCGGGCGAGTCTGAGGGGGGCGTACATCAGCTCTTCGAAACCGAGGACATGCACGCGGTGCGCGCCCTCCGGGAGGGCTTCGGCGAGGCGGGCGGCCATGGCGGGGAGGGCGGCTTCGAGGCGTATTCGGTGGCGGGGGGTGAAGCCGTGGCGTCCGCCGTCGGGGAGGTTTCGGGGCCAGCGGAGATCGACTC
>NZ_JAENRY010000539.1 GCF_016612545.1 Streptomyces sp. MBT65
GCCCTGGAGGGGCAGGGGGAGGGAGATCATGTCGTAGACCCCGGCGGGCGTGTGCAGGAGGTCGACGACCTCCAGGATCAACACCTCGGCTGCGCACAGGAGTTGGTGGGTCTCCCAGTGGGTGGTGTAGGGGACGGCCTCGATGCTGAGATAGTCGATGCCCGCCGTGCGTACCCCGGCCTCGATGAGCCGTTCCGCGCCGTCCGGGGCGAGCCCGACCCACTGCCGGGCCTTCCACGGGCTGCGCAGTACGCCTTCGGAGTTGCTGGTGCGCAGCAGCACCCGCTCCTCGCTGCCGAGGCCGGCCGCGTCGAGGTCGGCGGCGGTGATCTGCTCCTTGACGTGGGTGAGGTCCAGGACACGCGCGGTGCCGTTGAGGGCGGACAGGTCGAGCCGGTCGACCGTCTTCCCGCCGTCGATGAAGTGGGCCGGAGCGTCGATATGGGTGCCGGTGTGGGCGCCGATCCGCCAGCGGCTCACGTTGGACGGGTCGCCGGCGGTGCGGGACTCGACGATCTCCACCTCGGGGCGACGGCCCCAGTGCAGCATGCCGGGATGGATGGGAACGGACACGTCGATCGCCTTGGCGAAGTCCAGATTCATGCGGCCCTCCTATTGGATGCGGATATGATGGAAGTGGATCCAAAAATGAGCGGCTGTGGACGCCCCGGGCCGCGTGGGAAACTGCTCCACCACCGCGCACCCCCCGATCGCCCCCGAGAAGGGTTTGACCGACTCCGATGACCTCCCAGACTGACGAGAGTCCCCTCGTCGACGACATCGCGGCCCGCATCCGCGCGCGGATCATGAACGGCGAGCTGGCGATCGGCAAACCGCTGCGCCAGGCGGCGCTGGCCACCGAGTTCGGGGTCAGCCGCACACCGGTGCGCGAGGCGCTGCGCCAGCTGCAGAACGGCGGGCTGATCGAGATGCAGCCGAACCGCGGAGCCGTGGTCCGGGTGCCCGCCCCCTGGGAAGTGCGCCAGGCGTACGAGGTGCGGGCCGAGCTGGAGGGTATGGCCGCCCGGCGCGCCGCGTCCCGGATCACCGAGCGCGGGCTCGCCGCGCTGCGCGAGCACAACGCCGTCCTGTGCGAGGCCGTGGCACGGGCCGCCGGTGAGGGCACGGGGGGAGGCAGCACCGCCACCACGGCGGCGAACGACTGCTTCCACACGGTCATCTGCGAAGCGGCCGACAACCCCTGGCTGACCCGAATGATCGACCGGATCAACGAGAGCTTCCCGCGCAATGTCTCCTCGCTCGCCCTCGCCGGGGACGAGCGCCACCGACAGCTCAACATCCGTGAACACGAGGCCGTGATCGAGGCGTTGGCGGCGCACGACGCCGACCGTGCCGACCAGGTGATGCGCGAGCACGTCATCAGTTCCGGTGAGCATCTGACGGCCTGGTACGAGCGCCGCTCCCAGACGGTGTTCCACGGCTGAGCGGGCCCAATGGCGCCGCCTCATGAGATTCCGCCGGGGAAGAGTCGGGCCGGGGAGAGGAAGTCCAGGTCCGGGCGGGCGGTTCCGCACACCAGGTCGGCCAGCGCCTCGCCGATCGCCGGTCCGAACTTGAACCCGTGCCCCGAGCACGCCGATGCCACCAGCACCTGTGGTACGCCCGGCACCTCGCCGACCAGGAAACGCCGGTCGGCGGTCATCGTGTAGAGGCACGTCAGGGTCTCGGTCACGGGTCCGGCGCCGGGCAGTACTTGGGCCACCGCCTCGGCGAGCAGGGCGAGTTCGTCGCCGGTCGCCTCGGGGCGGGGTGTCTGCGGGTCCCAGGGCGGACCGCTGTCCAACCCTGCCTTGAGGCCGCGGCCGTCGGCCGCGGGGAACCCGTAGAGCAGGCCCTGCGGCAGATCGACGGAGAAGCTGCCCAGGCCGGACGGGCCGAGCGGGCCCGCCGGGTCGGCGGCGAAATAGGCGTTGACGATCCGAGTGACCGTCAGGTGCGGTGCCAGGGAGGGGACTTGGGTCGGGGTCCAGGGGCCGGTGCACAGGACCAGGCGCCGAGTGCGCAGGACGGCCCTGCCGGTCCGGACCACCACCTCGTCGCCGTCAGGTTCCCAGCCGAGGACGTGGGCGTGGTCGTGAACGTGTGCACCGGCTCGTTCGGCCAGGGTCAGTTGGGCGCGCAGTGTCTCCTGGGCGTCGATGATCCCGGCGCTCGGGTCGTGCACCGCGGTGAATCCGGCCGGCAGCCGCAGTCCCGGGAAGATCCGTGCCGCTTCGTCGGCGTCGACCTGTCGGCAGCCCGGGCCGCGCAGCGGGTCCGGGCGGTCCTGCGGCGCCGCGTACAAGCCGCCGGTGATGTCGAGCAGTTGGGCCTTAGAGGCGCCTTCCAGCTCCGCCCAGGCCCGGTAGGCGGTGTCGATCAGGGCGTCCCAGTCGGGGTGGGGGTAGGCGCGGCGGATCATCCGGGTAGCCCCGTGCGAGGAGCCCAAGTCGTGGTGCAGGCCGTACTGTTCGAGGCCGATCACGTCGAGTCCACGGGCGGCGAGGTGACGTAGGGCAGCACTGCCGTGGACGCCGAGGCCGACGACTATCGCGTCGTGGGTGTGGTGGGGGGTGCGTGTGGCTGTGGGGGAG
>NZ_JAENRY010000053.1 GCF_016612545.1 Streptomyces sp. MBT65
AACACGTTACTTACCGCCCTCTGATACGCGCCTGCCTGGCACTGACGACCACCACGGCCCTCACCGGCCTCGCCCTGGTACAGACCGGGGAGGCCGGAGCGACCGCTACCGAGGCCGTGTCGCCGGGCGCCCTCACCCCCGACCACAGCATCACGCTCATCACCGGCGACCGGGTCTCCGTGGACGCCAAGGGCAAGGTCGTCGGTGTGCGACGGGCCGAGGGGCGTGAGCACGTGCCCTTCCGGACCCGTATCGTCCGCGGCCACACCCTGGTCGTGCCGACCGACGCCGCCGCCCTCGTCGCCTCCGGGCGGATCGACCAACGGCTGTTCGACATAACGGAGTTGAACAAGACGGCGAACCGCACGGACCAGCACGACGGCGTCAAGGTCATCATCGGTTTCAAGGGCACGGCGTCCGCCGCCCGCAAGGACGTACGGGACGCGGCCACCGTGCGCCGGACCCTGAAGTCCCTGGACGCCGAGGCGGTCCGGGCGCCGAAGCAGGATCCCGGCAGGCTGTGGAACGCGGTCACCGAGGGCGACAAGGCCGCACCGGGGGTCGCGCACGTCTGGCTGGACGCCGTTCGCAAGGCCTCCGACGACAAGTCCGGGCCGCAGATCGGCGCACCGACCGCGTGGAAGGCCGGCTACACCGGGAAGGGAGTCAAGATCGCTGTCCTGGACACCGGCGTCGACTACCACCACCCGGACCTCAAGAACCAGGTGATCGCCTCCAAGAACTTCACCGACTCGCCCGACGCCGACGACCACTACGGCCACGGCACACACGCCGCGTCCATCGCGGCGGGCACCGGCGCCCAGTCCGACGGCAAGTACACCGGCGTCGCGCCGGGCGCGAAGATCCTCAACGGCAAGGTGCTGGGCGACGACGGCTCCGGCGAAGACTCCGCCATCAACGCGGGCATGGACTGGGCTGCCGAACAGGGTGCCGACATCGTCAACCTGAGCCTGGGCGGCACCGACTACCCCGGCATCGACCCCCTCGAGGCCGAGGTCGACAAGCTCTCCGAGGAGAGTGGCATCCTGTTCGCGGTCGCCTCCGGCAACGAAGGCGACCTGGGCCCCAACTCCAGCACCGGAACCGTCGGATCCCCGGGCAGCGCTCCTGACGCGCTCACCGTCGGCGCGGTGGACGGCAAGGACAGGATCGCCGACTTCTCCTCCACCGGCCCCGTCTACGACGGCTCCGTCAAGCCCGACGTCACCGCGCCGGGTGTGAACATCACCGCCGCCGCTGCTCCGGGCAGCGTCATCGACCGGAGGTCGGTGAGAAGCCGGCCGGCTACCTGACCATCTCGGGCACCTCGATAGCGGCCCCGCACGTCGCGGGCGCCGCCGCGATCCTCAAGCAGGAGCACCCCGACTGGGGGTACGCCCAGCTCAAAGCGGTGCTGATGGGCTCGGCCAAAGCGGGCGACTACACGCCGTACCAGCAGGGCACCGGCCGGATCGCCGTCGACAAGGCCATCAAGCAGACCGTCTTCGCCGAGCAGCCGTCACTGGCCTACGGCGTCCAGCGGTGGCCGCACACCGACGACAGTCCGGTCACCAAGCAGCTGACCTACCGCAACACCGGGACCACCGACCTCACTCTGAAACTCTCCTCGACCTCCGTCGACCCGGACGGCAAGAAGGCCCCGGCGGGTTTCTTCACGCTGGGCGCCGGCTCGGTGACCGTGCCGGCGGGCGGTACCGCCTCGGTCGGCGTCACTGCGCACACCAAGCTGGGCACTGCCACCGGTGCCTACTCCGGATACGTCGTCGCGACCGGCGGCGGCCAGACCGTACGCTCGACGATGGGCGTGCAGCGCGAGCCGCAGTCGTACAACGTGACCCTGAAGTACCGGAACCGGCCCGGGCAGACCTCTACCCACCTCACGAGCCTGATCGCCTTCGCAGGGCTCGGCTCCGGTGACGAGTATGGCTTTAACAGCGCAGTTGGCCCCACCAAAATCGGCCCGCCGTGGACCCACGAGCGCGTTCGATTCCGGCCCGACCTGGCCCCACTGTGCAACGTCGGACCTGGCGAGTCGTGGGGCCGCTTCGGATCGGAACTGGGTCTGTCCGCTTTGGGCGGAGCCGGCGCAAGCCGGAGAAGTGGGGCCGCCGCAGAGCGTTAAAGCCACGAGTACGACTCCCAGACCGCCGACGACACAGTCACCATGCGCGTGCCCAAGGGCACGTACGTGCTCGACTCGGTCAGCCTCAGGGACGTCACCTCCGACGCGGACGGCATCGACTGGCTGAGCAGGCCGTCCCTCAAGGTCGACAAGGACGTCAGCGTCACCATCGACCTGAACACCACGAAGGCCTCGGACATCACTGTCCCGGACGCGTCCGCCACGCCGGTCGCCGCCGGTATCGGCTACGAGTCCGATTCGCTGAGCACCGATTTCAGCGTCTATGCCACCTCCTTCGCCGACCTGCGCATCGCCCACCTCGGCCCGGCCGTCCAGGGCCTGTCGGAGACCTGGGCCGGTCAGTGGGAACAGGGTGCGAACACCGAGTACGACGTGCTCACCGGCGCTGACGTAAGCACGTTCAAGCCGCTCACCAAGCACTACAAGGCAAGCGAGCTGGCCACGATCAAGGCGAACCTCGGCAGCCCCGCCCCGAACCGCACCGGCGCGGTCACCCTATCCGGCGAGACGGAGTACGGCATCACCCTCATCGAGCCGATCACCCAGCGGCTGCCGGGCACCCGCACCCTGCACGTGTCCGGCGGGAACAGTGTCGCCTGGGCGCTCTCCTTCGACCAGTACGGCCCCAAACCCGACGAGTTGGGCTACCCGGTCGGCGTGGCGCACTACATCGACGGCGACATGCGCATCTACCAGGGCGGCAAGGCCTACACCACGACGTTCGACAACGCCATGTTCGCCCCCATGCTGAACTCCGACTACGGCCTCTACCGCGAGGGCAACGCGATCGCCGGCCTGGTCCCGCTGGTCGCCGACGGCGACGGTCACGCGGGCTCATCGGACTTCTCCTCGGTGCGGACCACCCTCTACCGCAATGGCAGGAAGATCGGCGCCAACACCGACCCGTTGTTCGGTGAGAAACCGTTCACCGTCCCGTCCGCGAAGGCCTCGTACCGGCTGACGACCACGGTGAAGCGCTCGCCCGGCGTCGCCGGGGTCTCCTCGCGCATCGACGCGGCCTGGACGTTCACCTCGAAGAAGACCTCCGACGTTACCGATCTGCCGGCCTCGGTCCTGCAGATTGCCGCGCACACCGACCTCACCGGCCACGCCCCCGCGCGCCGCAAGGTCACCGTCCCGGTGACCGTCCAGGGCTCGGCGGCCGGCCGCAACCTCAAGGCCCTTGCCGTGTACGTCTCCTACGACGGCGGGAAGAACTGGACGAGGACCGCGGTCAGCCACGGCCACATCACCTACAAGAACCCCGCCAAGCGCAAGTCGGTCTCGTTCCGGTACACGATCACCGACAAAAAGGGGAACACGTCGTCCGTCACGATCCACGACGCGTACTTCGGCAAGTAGCCGCAGTCCCGACGGCCGACGGGCTGCTCGCACGGTCCTTGTGACACTCGCGATCCGCCCGTCGGCGGGTCTGTGACGGTGCGCGTGGCTATGTCTGGGAGCCGCGCCGGCGTCGCGTGGCCACCACGATCGTCACGCCGCCGACAGCAGCACGGCCGTGCCGCCGACGATCCCGCCGCCACGGGTCTTCGCTAGGTCGCCGCTGGTGATCAGTGTCGACGGGAAGGGAATCGGGCTGTCCGTGCCGGTTGGGACACCGGCCGGGGTGACTGCCGCGTCCGCACTCGCCTTCACACTCGGACCGCCAGCCGGCGCGTTCGTTGATGGCGTTGGAGATGTCCGGCCAGTCGGCGGGACAACGCTCGCGGTCCTAGGGACGGATCGGCACGTGGGGTCACCGTTCCGCAGCGTCGAGCTGGTGGGGGACGGCGGAGGCGCGCAGGTCTTGGAGGTCGGGGATGTGGTTGTAGAGGGTGCCCGGGGAGATGCCCAGCATTTTGGCGATCGAGGTGATGGAGCGGCCGGGGTCGGGCAGCAGGTCGCGGGCGGCGCGGATGACTTCCTCGGTAGCGACGGTGGGGCGCCCGCCGACCCGGCCGCGGGCGCGGGCAGCGGCCAGGCCCTCGCGAGTGCCCTGGACGATGAGTTCGCGGATGAACTCCGCCAGAGCGGCGAAGACGTGGAAGACGAGTCGGCCGCCGGGGGTGGTGGTGTCGAGGTTCTCGTGCAGCGAGGTGAAGCCGATCCCGCGCGTCCGGAGTTCGGCGACCATGTTGATGAGGTCCTGGAGGCTGCGGCCGTAGCGGTCGAGCGACGGGACGACGAGGGTGTCGCCAGCGTCGAGAAAGGCGTGGCACGCCTTCAATTCCGGGCGGAGGGCGTTCTTTCCGGACTTCTTGTCCGAGAAGATCTTCCGGCATCCGGCGGTGGTGAGGGCGTCGATCTGCCGGTCGAGCTTCTGTCCGCCGCTGGACACCCGCGCGTACCCGATCTTGATCTCGGTGCAGACAAGCGGTTCGGCAACGAGGAGTTCGGGGTGGCCGGACGGCTCCGGAGTGTCACTCATGACCCCGGATCATGTCAGAAAACGGTGGTCGAGGGTTCTTGAATGACCCAGGTTTTTGAAGGGTTTTTTGAAGGGGTTGCGGGGTGTGCGGACCCCCGCACGGTGATCTTCAGAAAACGTTCGTTTTTTGAAGGCGAGGCTCGTCGACCCGCATCGTCTTCTTTGTTGGATGGGAGTGTCGCAGTAAGGGCGGTTGGTGCGATGCCGGGCCCTCATCAGCACCCCGGGCGAGACTCTGACGGCACGGTCGGCGGCAGCCCGGCGGGGACGCAAGGGGTCATCCCGGTTTCTGATCGATCTCGGCGAGTTGCGCCTCCACCTGGTCTCCCAATTCGATCAGCAGGTCCATCTGCGCAGGGGTCACGTGGTCGATCAGCACATTGCGCACGTCAGCCAGGTGGAGCGGGGCGGCTGCCTCGACGAGGGTGCGGCCCTGTTCGGTGATGACCACGACGGCCCCTCGCTGGTCGGTCGCGCATCGCTCGCGGCGGATGAGGTTGCGGTTCTGCATGCGGGTCAGATGCTGCGACAGACGGCTCTTCTCCCATTGCAGCGCATCTCCGAGTGCGAACGACCGCAGGCGTCCCTCGGGCGTCTCAGACAGGTGCGCCAGCACCTGGTAGTCGGCGGTGGACAGCCCGCTGTGGGTGCGCAGCTGCCGCTCGATGTATTCGGACAGGCCGGCCTGCATCTTCATGAGGCTGCGCCAAGCCCGCTGTTCACGCTCGTCCAGCCATCGCGGTTCGTCCATGAAGCCCATCCTACCGCTTTGGTTGACATGTTAACCAGTCCGTCGTACGGTTTGGTTAACACCTCAACCAAATGGGCTTGCGGAGGTGGGAGCCGCCTACAGAAACGCGGCGACGACAGGCCGGACGACGAAGCTGCTCTGCCGCCTCGACAGCCTTCAGCAACTACTGGAACAGGGAGCACTCATGTCTGCAGACACCCGCTACGCCATCGTGGGCACCGGAAACATCGGTTCGGCGCTGGCGCGCGTCTTCGCCCGGGCCGGAGTCGAGGTCAGCATCGCCAACACCCGCGGACCGGGCTCGATCAGCGAACTTGCCGCCTCCTGGGGTTCCACGGTCCGGGCCGTGACGCTCACCGAGGCACTGGCGAGCGACGTCATCTTCATGGCCATCCCGTTCGGCGCAGTCGAGACGTTCGGCAACGCCCTGCCCGACTGGAACGGGAAGATCGTCGTCGACACCACCAACGCGCACTACGCGCCCAACGGGGGCGACATCCTCAAGGGTCGGCTCTCCTCGCAGTACGCGGCCGAGGTCCTGCCCGGCGCCCAGATCGTGAAGGGCTTCAACCAGCTTCCCGCCCAGACGCTCGCCGCCGAAGTGCCCTCCGGCCAGGGCAAGCGCGTGGTCTTCGTCTCCAGCGACTCCAGGGAGGCCAGCTCCCAGATCGCCGAGCTCGCCCGCACGCTCGGCCTGTCGCCGGTGGAACTCGGCAGGATCGACGAAGGCGGACGCCTCATCGAGGTTCCCGGCGCACTGGTGCTCAGGAACTTCACCGAACAGCCCCTCACCTGATCGGCCGCATTCCGCCTCCCACGGGCGGCACGGCCGGCCCCGACGAGCCGTCCCGCCTCAGCGCCTGCCGTCACCGGCCGCACCGCGGCGGCCGACGCCCCGCCCGCAGCCAGGCCGCCGAGCCGCAGCGCTCTCCACCGATGAGACCGCACTTCAGTAACGCTCATGCGTGAGCAGCGAAACCCGTCGGCACACCCATCCTCCACGGATGCCGGTCCCTCACGGCTCGGGCGGTCCCAATCACTCTCCAGAAAGGCATGACCCGTGTTTGTCTTCGCCGCCGTACTGAGCGTTCTGCTCGCCGTTGTCGGACTGGCCGCCGGACTACCGAAAGCCCTGCTCAAGGGCAGCATCCCAGCCCAGTTGCAGTCTCCTGGAGGCCTCAGCGCCCCGCTGGTCCGGTTCATCGGGCTGGCCGAACTGGCCGCAGCCACAGGACTCATCGCCGGTCTCTTCTGGCAGCCCGTCGGCGTTGCCGCCGCCCTGGGATTCGCAGTCCTGCTCGTCGGAGCCGTCGGCTTCCACGCCAAGTCCGGCGACTACGCCAACCCCGAGACCCGCGGCAGCGCGATGGCACCCATCATCCTCACCATCATCGCGATCGCTGCCGCCGCCACGCTCGTCCTCGCCTCCTGACCAG
Source organism: Streptomyces sp. MBT65 (assembly GCF_016612545.1). Lineage (GTDB taxonomy): Bacteria > Actinomycetota > Actinomycetes > Streptomycetales > Streptomycetaceae > Streptomyces. Next base: position 6,780 of record NZ_JAENRY010000053.1, read on the forward strand.
CGCCTGAATCCGAGGCGCCACAGCTCACCTTCCGCCCGGCAAACCCGGCCGGGTGATCGCGAGACCGCCCTCGCCACGCGGACCGTCACCGATCATCCGCATTCCCGACCACTGCTACACCTGAGGAACATCCCATGACCACTCTTCTGCACCTCGATTCCTCGCTGTTTTCCGGCGACGCCTCCTCCTCCCGCGCCGTGACCGCCGCCTTCCGCCGGACCTGGCAGGAGCACCACCCCGAGGGCACGGTCATCTACCGTGACCTCGCCACGAACCCCGTACCGCACCTCACCGCCGACGCCCATACCGCCGGCCAGACCGACCCGGCCACGCACACCCCCGCCCAGGCCACCGCCCTCGCCCACCGGCTGACGCTGATCGACGAGCTGGAGAACGCCGACGCCATACTGATCGGCGCTCCGATGTACAACTACTCGATTCCTTCGACCCTCAAGGCGTGGCTCGACAACATCGTCCTCGTCGGCCGCACCGCCGGCGTGGAAAGCTCCAGGCTCAAGGGCACCCCCGTCACCGTCGTCGCCAGCCGCGGCGGCTCCTACGCCCCGGGCACGCCTCGCGAGGGCTACGAATACGTGCAGAACTACCTCACGGCCGTTCTGGCCGACGCGCTCGCCCTGGACGTGAACTTCATCGTCCCGGAACTCACGATGGCCGTACACAACCCGGCGATGTCTCAGCTGATCCCCCTCTTCGAAGCCTCCCGCCAGCAGGCACTGGACGACGCAGCCTCCACGGCCAAGGCGATAGCCCACCGCATCGCCGCCTAGAAACAGCGCCCTCCGGACGGCGGCCGTGAAGCACGCTTCACGGCCGCCGTGGGCGAACTCCAGCGGGGACAGGCGGCTGGCTGCCCTCGAAGGAATTTCTCGCCCCGGAGGAGCTGGACGACGCGAACCGGCGAATCGGCCGGCGCTGCCGGGCGGGACCCGAGCCGGACCAACCGGGTCTACAACCTGGTCGGTGACCGTTCGACTACGCAGCGGGTCGACCTGCTGACGAGCTGGTCGGTCGAGCACGGCATGAACGGCTACATCTTCAGCGGCCCGGTCGACGAGTCCGCGCTGCGCCCCATCATCGAGAAGGTCGCGCCCGCCGTGCGCGAGGCAGTCGCAAAGGAGCATCGACGATGACACAGCCGCAGGCGGGAACTGTCGCCGGCCGCCAGATGGTGCAGCAGCTGCTGATGGCGCATGCGCCGCTGCGCAGCGACGTCGCCGCCCTGCGCAAGGGGCTTGAGGTGCTCGATGCGGCGACCACACGCGCAGAGGACATCGAGGAGCTGCTCGGCGGTCTGACTGTCGCGGACCTCACCTGGCAGCTCAAGGTGGGCTGCCAGCATTTCTGCGCCCACCTGGACGCCCACCACACGATCGAGGACGCTCGGATGCTGCCGGTCATGCAGCACCGGTTCCCCGAGCTCAGCGGTCAGATCGGGCGGCTCCGGCGCGAGCATGAGGAGGTCAAGCAGATGATCGTGAGCATCCGCGCCGACGCGCGGCAGCTGAACCCCAAGGACGAGCGCTCCGTCCACGTGGTGCTGGAACAGATCGTCGCGCTTTCCGACCACCTCCAGGCACATCTCGACTTCGAGGAGCGCACCCTCTTCCCGTACTTCCTGCGGATGGACCACGACTGGCACGCCTGAGCTGTCCTGGCCGGGAGCGTGAGGTTGGAGCCGCGGACGGCCGTGCCGCCGCGCCATGGAGGCTTTGAAGCTGGACGCTGAGCTTGACTCTGACACGAAAATAGAGGCTTCGTGGAGGTCAGGTCACCTCGATGGGTTCGAAGCGGATGGTCATCGGCGCGTCCCTGCGGTCGGCGGCGAACCGCTCGTTGGCCTCCCGCAGGTGCTCCCTCATCTCGTCGTACGAGTCGGTCACGGTCACACCGGCGCCCCCTTCTCACTGCCCCGCCGGTCGGCGCTGGTCTTCTCGAAGTACAACGACCCGCCCCGGACGGCGGATGCGGCGCTCACTCCTCCTGGCCTGGCTTTAACGCTCTGCGGCGGCCCCACTTCTCCGGCTTGCGCCGGCTCCGCCCAAAGCGGACAGACCCAGTTCCGATCCGAAGCGGCCCCACGACTCGCCAGGTCCGACGTTGCACAGTGGGGCCAGGTCGGGCCGGAATCGAACGCGCTCGTGGGTCCACGGCGGGCCGATTTTGGTGGGGCCAACTGCGCTGTTAAAGCCACTGGCCGTCGTCGTCATCGTCGAGGTCGATGGCATCCGGGTCGCGCAGGGGCCGCAGCCCCTTCACCGACTGGGAGGCGGTGAAGTTGTACGCGGCGCCTCGGCGCGCCGAACAGCTGCTCCAGCACACACCACGTACGCATCCCGGTCCACCGCCCCCTGCGGCAGCTCCGCGTTCGCGTACACGGTCTTGTGCCAGTGCGCCGGCACCAGCTTGTCGTCGACCTCGCGCGGCAGCAGCGGCTTCTCGCCCACCTTCCGCCGGGAGAGAGCCGGGAGCCGCTGCACACCGGTGAGGATCCGTCTGCCGGCGGGCGCCGCGTCCAGTGCCTTCGACTCACCCAGCAGCGACAGGAACGGCCTGACGGTGTTGTAGCGCAGCGCCAGCGCCCCACGCAGCGCGGTCTCCGCCGTGCCGTCGTCCTCCGGCACCAGGCTCACCACCGTGGCCGCCGCGCTGGACAGCGCGGCCCGAGGCGCGACCTCCTCCAAGGCCCGTCACAGCCCGGCCACGTCGACATCGCAGCCGCTCGCCTCGATGAGCTCCAGCTCCTCGATGATCACCTTCGAGACCCGGGCGGTGATCCGTGCCGCCTTCTCCAACTGCGGCAGCGTGGACAGGCGCTGCTTGTCCGTGGACCGCCTCGCGGAGCTGATCAGCCGGGTGGCCATCAGGATCTCGAAAAGGTCCAGCGCGTCGTCGATCGCCTTCGCCTCCAGGTAGCGCATCACCGCGGTGAGCATCGCCGTGCGCTTGGGCTCCGGGGTTCGCTCCAGCTTCGGCGCCTTGGTGCCCAGCCCGTACCGGGCCAGCGCGGACAGCCGGTTCGGCGGAACCTGCTCCAGCCTGAGACGGCCCAGCTGGAAGGCGGCGATGTCCTCGACCCGCTGCAACGCGGCCTTCATCGCGGTGCCGGTGGTCCGCGTCGGCGGTCGGCGCATCCGCTCCAGCTCCGAATGCCGTTTGCCCTCCGGCGTCTTCAGCGTGGCGACCAGGTGGCCGGGCAGAGCCGGGTCCGCCCGCCGGGCCGCCCTGGCGACCGTGGCGTGCAGCCGCTTGTCCGCGACGCCGCGGACCTCGGCGACCTGCCGGGCCAGCACACTCACTCCCGGCAGCAGCACCCGGTTGCGGCGCAGCCAGCCCACCGCGTGATCGAACAGAGCCTTCGGCCCCTCCGCGTGCGCCGTCCACGCCCGGCCGTGCAGGAAGGCCCTGAACTTCCGGCCCTGGTCGTGGTCCTCGTACTGGTGATAGCCGTACGCGTCACGTATCTCCCACGCGTGCTCGTACGGCGTCGGCCTGCGCTCGGTATACCGCTTGATCTGGGAGACATCCCTGATCCCCAGCTGCTCGGCCAGATGCTCGACGACCGGCCACGGCACCGCGAGGGGGTCCTCCAGGAACAGCCCGATGTACCGCACCGTGCACATCTGGAGCGCGAAGCCGAGACGGTTGTGGTCCCCGCGCCGCTTCGCGATCAGCTTCAGGTCCTCGTCATCAAGGAAGAAGAACCGCTCCAGCTCGGGCTTCGTCGGCTCCTCGGCGAACTTCGCATACGCCTCAGCCTGCTCATCAGTCAGAAATTCCACCGGCATGCGGCGGACCGTAGCCATCCCCCACCAGCGATCGGGGACCTTCCGCCGAACCCCCGCACAGCACCGATCACCTGTGCTAGAAGCCCAAGATCAAGTGCTTGGCGTTACTGGCTGTTCCGCTGGTCCCCAAGGCCGGTTCCCTGCCGCCGATGTGACCTGGTCACCACCATCATGGGGAAGATCAGCGAGAACAAGCCGGCGGCCTCCTGCTCGGGCTGTTTCGCCCGGGGGCAGCTGCCCGGCCGGTTCTGCCGCGGCTGCTATACCTACGGCCAGCAACACACCGTCGGCGAGTGCGTCGGCTGCCGGCGGCAGGTTCCGGTCGATGACAAGTACGGTTACTGCCGCCTCTGCCGGGCCCAGGCGACCTGGGCGATCAAGGCCAGCGGCAAGGCTTCGGTGATCGAGCCGTACCTCCGGCAGGTGACCTGCCAGCAGCTGTTCTTCGCGAACCTCCAGCGGCCCAAGAACGGCGGGCCCCGGGTCGGCAAGGCCGGGCGGCGCGTGCTGAAGCCGCCACCGGTTCCCGAACCACACCGCGTGATCACCACGACGCAACTGACTCTGTTCACTGCCACTCGGGACTTCAGCCGGTTCGACCGGGAACTCCATGCCGACCTGGCCAACCCCTGGCTGGTCCGGGCCCGGCAGGCCGCTCGGGCGCTGGGAGAGTCCCGCGGCTGGAGCCGCTGGATCGCCAGCGACGTGAACCGAGCCCTGGTCATCGTGCTGTCCGGCTTCCGCGACGGCGAGTCGATCCGGTACTCCGAACTCTTCCCGGCCCTGCGAGTCCGGGGGCTTCCGGTCGTGCGGACTGCCGAAGTCCTCGACCGTCTCGGCCTGTTCGCCGACGACCGGGCACCCGCTGTCGACCGGTGGCTGGAACGGAAACTCGACGGGATGCCCACGGGCATTCTCGCGCCGTCGAAGCCTGGGTTCGCACTCTCCTCGACGGTGGCCCCCGGTCTGAGCCTCGCTCCCGGCATACGGCATGGGACTACCTGGGGGAAATCCAGCCGGTGCTGCTGGAGTGGTCCAGCCGCTACGACCACCTGCGAGAGGTCACCCGGGAGGACATCATCGCGGTCCGGGACGCCGCTACCGGAAAGCAGCGCGAGAGCCGGATCGTTGCCCTGCGGTCACTGTTCCGGCACGCGAAGAAGAACGGCCAGATCTTCCGCAATCCCACGATCCGCATCCGTGTCCCTCGGCAGACCGGCGGCGTCCTCCAAGCCCTCGTCCAGGCGGACATCGACGAGGCCATTGCCGCAGCCAGCACCCCGGACGTCCGGCTCATCGTCGCCCTGGCCGCCGTTCACGCGGCACGGCCGAAGATGATCCGCACCATGCAGTTGGAGGACGTCGACCTGGGCAACCGGCGCATCACCGTCGGCGGCCACGTCCGCCCGCTCGACGACCTCACCCGCCGTGCTGTCCTGGACTGGCTCGGTCACCGACACAGCCGCTGGCCGAACACGGCCAACCCCCACCTGCTGATCACCCAGAAGACCGCCGTCGAACTCGGCCCGGCTGGCAAGCTCTGGACCACCCGGGCCACCCGCAACCTCACCGCCACCCTGGAACGGCTCCGCGTTGACCGCCAGCTCGAAGAGGCCCTCACCCACGGCGCCGACCCCCTCCACCTAGCACTCGTCTTCGGCATCGACGAGAAGACCGCCATCCGCTACGCGGACTCAGCGCGAGCGCTTCTGGGCGAATCTGTCGAGCAGGCATCGCAGTAAAACCCGCTCGACCTGCTCAACCCCATGACGAGATCATGGCCCCATGCCGTCGACCGAATCAGCCGCCCGCGAGCTTCAGGACCGCGCCGTTCTCTGGAGCATGGGCGAGATCCGCGCAACCGACGTCGTCACTGCTGCCTGTGATGCACTCGTTGCCGGCCTCGACAGTCCTGCCCTACGGATCCCGGCCGCGTGCACGCGCGCGGAGGCGGACTACGACGTCCCCGACCTCCTTCCCCCGGCACTCGACGAACTGGGCCTCACCTTCCACCCAGCGGGGAGCGTTGCCGGACAGGAAGCCGCGGCGCGAGCACTTGCCGCCCGGATGCTGGCCGGCGAACTGACGCCACGCGAGCTGGCCTTCAGGATCCATCAGCTCTTCGGGCATGAGCTGCCTCTGGTCGAACGACTCGCCAACCTGGACGACGACTACGACGTCCTCGAATACGGCGACAGAACACAGGCGCAGGTCGACGCCGATGTCACGTCCGAAGCTCTTCGGCTTGCACGGCATCCCCGTGTTCCAACCGAACCCACGGGTCCACCGGCCTGAAGCAGATCGGTGGACCCGTGAGTTCAGGCTGAAGGACCTTCGGTTTCCTTGAACCCACGGGACTCACGGCCCTGTTCTCCCGAGGCCGCCGCGAAGCGGCAAGTTGCTCTACGCGATCATGCTCAATTCGGCCTGTACCGGATTCCTCGTGTCGTCAGTCACGCGGCTGACTTTGTGTACCAGAGCTACCAGCCTGGACATGTGACAGGGCGATACGACGGCGCGCGAGATCGACGTCGATGATCTTGACAGTGAGGGCGTCGCCGACCTCGGCGACGTCTCTGGACGATTCATCCAGCTCGCTGGTGTGCACGAGCCCCTGGAAGCCGTCCTCTCGGTCCTCGATGCGGACGAAGACGCCGAACGGCACGATCTTGGTGACCGGCCCGATGACCACCTCGCCGATCCTCTGCGCTACCTGCGGCCAGGGGTCTTCCTGCACTGCTCGGAGCGACAGCGGTACCCGTTCCCAGACCATGTCGACGTCGAGGACCTCGGCTGTGACCTCCTGGCCGACGTTGACGACGTCGGACGGGTGGTTGAAGGGACGCCAGGACAACTCCGGGATGTTGATCATCGCGGTGAAGCCTCCGATGTCCACAAAGGTGACGCCGAAGCTGGCGATGGACGTCACCGTGCCGGTGACGAGCTGGCCGCGCCTCAGGGTCTTCAGGAATGCCCAGTCCCGGTCGCTGGGTGTCGGCTCGGTCTGCCAGCGAGCGCGCAGGACACCGTCGCTGTCGGGCAGCACAGCTGTGAACAGCGGGAGATCTTCACCGGCATACATGGATACGACGCCAGCAGCACGCGCGGTGGCGAGCTGGGAGGTCACTGCCTCGAACTGGGTCTCGTCCACGACCGTGCTCGTGATCTGCCCGTCCTCGTCCTCCCAGACGATCTCCACGAGGCCTTCATGGGGCAGAGCGGCCACGGCCGTGTCGACGTCGGTGAGAAGGTCCGGCCAGACCGCTAACTGGGAGCGTGGGGCCAGCTTGGAGCGCACGGTCTCGATGGTGTCGCGCGTCAGGCGGTGCCACTGGGAGGCGTTGACGGCGAAGACCTCCTCTAGGAACACCGCGCGGTGGGCACTGACGGTCCAGTGCAGGCGGGCCCAGAAGTCGGCGTCGGCCGGGCGCTGCACGTACGCCGGGTCGTCGGGGGCGAAGTCGTACGGTGAGGCGTCCACGCGTTCCGGGAACAGGCCGAGCGTGCGGGTACGGGCCAGTGCGGGTTCGCAGGGCAGCTTGCTGCCGATGTAGAGGTACTGGTCCCAGCCGACGTGCACGGCGAACGCTCCCCCCGCCTCCAGGCGACACCAGGCACCGTTGTCGCGAAGCATGGCCCGGACGAGCTCCAGGCCGACGCCGATCGGCACCAGAGCGCCGTCGTGGAATCCGGCCGGCCCGGCCGGGAACAGGCCGGTCAAGCCGTAGCCGTCGACCTGTGGCTCCAGGCCGAAGTGGACGAAGCCTCCGATCTGTGGCTCGCGGATCTCCAGCCGATCGATGCCTGCCGCCTCCGCGAAGGCGGCGATTGCCGCCAGATAAGCCTCCTCAACCGGCCCGTGGTCACTGACCGTGTCCTCGGCACCAGTGTAGTGACCGCGCTCGTCCCGGTCGGCGGGGTCGTACTTGGTGATCCGATAGACGAACGGCGGCACGCTGCTCCCTGGGTGGGCTGAAGTGGATCCCAGCGTAGGTTCCGCTGCCCAGTCCGAGGTCAGGATTTCGGAGAGCAGCCCAGGTCACCTCCGCTGAGCGCCCTCTGCTCGCCAAGTGGAATGCACACCCACGACAGGTCCAGTGCTCACTGGACACGTCCGGTGCACAGTCACATCCATGATGTGACGGAGCACCGTAGTTCGCGAGTGATCGTTTAGAACTGGCTGGTCAGCGCCATGGTGGTGCACCGCAGTTCGCGAAGGCGGAGCATCGCATCTTGCGAGTGCCGCCAATCGAACGGCCCTTAGGGGCGGGAAAATCCCAGATCAGACGGGCCTTCCCCGCTGCTCGCAAACAACCGTGCACCACTCGCAAACTACGGTGCTCCGTCACAACTGTGACTGAGCGTCGTAGTGGGCCCGTCCGGCCAGATACACGCTCAGTACTCGGTGGAGCCCGTTAACGGTGTCCCGTACGGTCGACCCGTGATGATCAAAACGGGCGACCCCCGCAGTCTCGGCATTCCAGCCTCCGAGGCACGGTTGACCTTCGATACGGAACTGCAGGAGCTCGGCGGCGGACCGCGGCGCCGCTTGCTCATGGTCGACGACGAGCCTGCCTTCGAGCTCAGCTTCTACTGCGGCACGTGCCCGCTCCTGTTCCGCCGGCTGGAGACCGCGCGGGAGAAGTTGTCCCTGGAGAGCATGCAGGAACGGCTCACCGGAACGCTGGACGATCCGGACGACGGCGGCGTGATCGATGCGTTCGGCACGTTGTTGCCGAAGGGCGAGTACCTTCCGCTGCTCTTGGAGGTGGAACCCCGGCTGGTCATTCCCGGCAGAGAGGGCGACTACTTCAGCGGAGAACAGGTCACTACGTGGGGGATCGATCAGTTCTGGGGCCTTCCGGAGTACCCGCACACCCCGTACTACCGGACCTTCGAGACCGCGGTCGACGCGGACGCCCACCTCTACGAGTTCGTCGTGCCCATGGTTCCCCCGACGTGGAATGAGCGGGAGCGTGTCGAGGAATACGTCGCACTCATGGAGCAGGGAATGGTCCCCACGGCGGTGGCGATCTCCACCCTGGACGTGTGCCAGCCCGCCATCGACCGAGGAGACGACTACTTCGTGCACTGGGGCTTGACCCACTTCCTCCTCGACGGACACCACAAACTGGAGGCCGCCGCCACCGCCGGTCGGCCGGTGCGGCTCCTCTCGCTGCTGACCTTGGGCGAAAGCCTGTCCGGAGCGGAAGACACCGCCCGGCTGCCTGCCTTGCGCACACAATCCCGCACGGCCCGCCGGATCGGGCGGTAGACGGTCGGTACGTTACTCCGGCCAACTACAACACTCAGTGGCCAACCGGTTGCTCAGCTGCGAGTCAGTGGAACCAGACGACAAGGCGTACGTTCTCGGCCCCGTGGACCTCGCTGAGGATGCGCATGACGCTCCAGACCCGGCCCCAGTCGGTGTCGATCCCTGCGGCTGAGGCGCGGGTTCGTGTGCCTGAGGCGTCGGTCTCCTGCCAGTCCGTGGTGTCCAGCTCGGCCCAGGTCAGCCAGGTTGTCCCGTGCACATCGTGGGGGCCGCCGTAGCCGGCGAACTCAGCTCGCAGCCCGTCAGAGGCGTCGTCCGGGAAGCCGCGATCCTCCGACAAGGGACGGAAGCCGAAGGAGTTTCGGACTCCGAAGAGGCAGGCCAGGGCGTCGTAGGCATTGCCCCTGTTGAGGAGGAAGAGATCGATGCCGATTTCCCATACGGAGTCCTCGTCGTCAGGGCCCCATAGGCGGGCACCCGGCCGGCATTCGATCATTCCGCTGACATCGGTCGACATAGAGAGATCCTGCCTGCGCAGGCCGGGAGCCGGCATCTCCATTTCGCTACGCGCGTGCTTACGTGGTCCGGCCGAGTCTCTGGCTCATCCGGATCCGTGAGCGTTCACCGACTCGAGTGCTCACCCCGGTGCCGAGACGGTCGGGTCGGTGGCGCTGCCGCGGGTCTCCGCAAGGTGGATGTTGATATAGCGGATGAGGGTCAGCGGGTCCTGAGGGTGGTCGGCCTCGAAGGTGACGCGGCGCAGAAGACCGACTGAACCGAGTGCGACGCCCTCGCGGGCCAGCACGAAGACTAGGGCGAGAAAGGCGGACCGGGCGTTGCCGTCGTCGAAGGGGTGGAAGAAGCAGACGTCGAGGTAGGTGCGGGCGGCCCGGGCGGTGAGTCCGAGGGGTTCGCTGGCGGTGGCTGCGCTCTCGGTCAGGCTGGTGTCGAAGCGGGCGGGTGTGTCCGGTCCGAGGCCGTAACGCTCCCGGTCGCCCTTGGCGAAGGCGGAGGAGGTGCGGAACGGCGGCGGCTGCGGAGAACCCAGGACGTGCTGATGCCATGTGCTGAGCAGCGCGAAGTCGAGCCGCGCTCCGCGTGCCGCGTCGGCCCGGAGCAGTTCGAGGGCGCGGAGCAGGCCTTCGGCCCGAGCAGGGTCGATGGCGCCGTCGAAGGCCCGGATGTCCTCCGCGGGGCCGTCGCGAAGGTCGGCCACTGGTCCGTCCGCGCCGGCATCCGGGATCTCGTGCCACGGCACCGACGCGCGGATCGCGAGCCAGCGCTGCAAGTGGTCCTGAGCCTGGACGGCCGCTCGAGTACCGCCGTCGCCTGGCTGTAGAGAGCGAGCGAGCTGCTCAGCGACGTCGTCGATGACCACCGTGTCAGGGCCGGTCCAGCTGTGGAATCGTCCACCGACCGCCTCCTCGACCAGGCCCTGGGCTACCTCCACCGCGACTCCCCAGCGGTCGAGGAACCAGGCGAGCACCTGGCGGCAGTGGTTGTGCCAGCCGCTGCCGCACCCCGTGCGGTCGACGACCTGCAGAATCAGGTTCCGCGCCGCGCGTTCCCACAGGATCCGCTGGTCTTCGATGGCGCTGAGGTCCAGCGGGTAGGCCTCGAACCAGGCGGCGAGGTGTTCCAGCCACTCGCGCCACTCCCGCAGGGCCGCCTCCACACGGGCCAGTGTCTCTTCCGGCGTGGTGATCGAGTCCCGCGGGCAGCACCAGTTCCCCACCGGTCCGCCGCCGAAGTCACCCTCGTCGTGCGCCCAGCGCCACCCGAGGGTCCACCGGCCGTAGTGCAGGACGAGCGCATACGACATGGCATCGGCCCAGGACTCGGCCTCTTCGCTGCTTCGTGAACCGCTGTCAGCAGCAGGAACGTCGGGGCGGATGGGCACGCACCGGGCAGGACCGAGCGAACGCACCGTCTGCGCTACGGATGCGCTGTCGAAGGCGTGGCGGGCGGGGTCCACGTCGGCCCAGGTCAGGAAGCGAGGAGCCAGGTCAACGATCACCGCGTAAGCATGCCAAGCCCGTCCAGCGCGCACCCCGGACTTTCAAAGCTCGGGGCGCTCGGTCACAGCTGCTGTGACTGAGCACGACATCTGGCCTGGCTGGACAAATTCGATGCACAGCGCCTGCTGGCTCGCCCGGCGTGCGAGTCGGGTCACCACCGGGCGCGCAGTACGCCGTCGCTGTCCGGGAGGGCAGCACAGAGCAGCGGGTGGTGTTCGGCGAGGGACAGGGCCAGGGCGCAGGCGGCGCGGGCATCGGCCACGTGGGCGCTGAGCTCCTGGTAGTCCGTGTCGTCGACGATCGCGTGGCTGATCGTCCCGTCCTGCGCCTCCCAGACGAAGGCGATGGATTCCTCCTGGGGCAATGCGGCGAGGACGGCACCGACGTCCGGGGTCAGGTCGGGCCAGACGGTCAGCAAGGCGCGCGGGCCGAGACCGGCGCGCACTGTGTCGAGGTTTTCCGGCGTGATTCGGTGCCAGCGTGCGGCGTTGCGAACGTAGTTTTCCTCGAGGAGCAACGCATGCCGTGAGGCCAGCGCGGTGTGCACGCGTATCCAGAAGTGCTCGTCGGCCGGCTCCGTCACTTCCGCTTCGTCGACCTCGGCCGCGTAGGGCGAGGCCGTAAGCGGTTCCGGGAAGAGGCCGAGTTCCCGCGTACGGGCCACGGTGTCCGCGCAGGGCCGGTCGCTGCCCACGTACACATACTGGTCCCATCCGACATGCACGGTGAACAAATCCCCCATCTCCAGTCGGCACCAGGCGCCTTGGTCGCGGAGTATGACCCGGACCAGTTCCAGGGCGATCGGGAGAGAGACCTCGGCCCCGTCGTGGTAGCCGGTGAGGTCGGGCGGGAAGAGCCCGCCGAGGCCGTGCCCTGCAACCGAGGGCTCGCCGCCGAAGTGGACGAAACCGGTGACCGCAGGGTCGCGGATCTCCAGCCGGTCGATGTCCGATGCCTCCGCGAAGGCGGCGATCGCCGTCAGGTACGCCGCTTCGACAGGCCCCTGGTCGCTGATCGTTTCCTGGGCGCCGGTGTAGTGACCGTGCTCGTCGCGGTCGGCGGGGTCGTACTTGGTGATCCGGTGGAGGAAGGCCGGCGGCACGCTACTCCTCGGACGGGGCGGAAGGAGTGCCCAGCGTAGATCTCGGTCCCGGTTCCGCGACCGGGGGGAGGCGGTCCCCGCATCGACGGGTTCGAGGCCCGACGGTCATCTCATCAGGAGCGGTGAGCCTCGGTCGCGGCGGCGATTTCGGCGATGCGTTGAAGTGCGTCCTGGTAGGCGTCTGCGTTGGCTGGCATCTTCTGCCAGGCGCGGATGGTGACGGTTGCGGACTGGAGGGCGCCGGGGGTGATGCCGAGGTAGCGGGCAGCTGCAGCGCGGGAGCCACCGCGGGTCATCTGGACGAGGCGGATCGCGGCGTCTCGGCGCAGTTGGGTTGCGGGCCCGTTCAATTCGTCCAGTGGCCAGGCGTCCGGAAGATGTTGCGGGATGTTCTTCGGGTCGATCAGTCCTTGGTGGCTCGGAGGCTGTGGGAAGAGCGCGGGTGGCCCGACAGTTCCGTGACGCAGGTGGGTGCTCTCGTCGATGGCAGTGTTCATGCCGGGCGAGCAGTGTGGGGCGAGGCGCTTGAGCCGTCGGTATCCGGCACGGCTGGAGGGAAGCCGGGACAGGACGCGGGCGAGGACTGTCTGGCCGTCCGGGTCGTCGAGGATCCGGACGACGAGGGCCATCAGGGCGGCTGCCCGCAGCGGATCGCCAGGCGGGTGGTCGACGGAGCGAGCCAGCCAGCCGTCCCCTTGGGGTCCTGATCGTTCCGCAGGCGCTCGGTTCAGGGTCTCGGTGTGAGAGGCGACCGCGTCTAGGTGTTCGGTGCTGGTGAGGGCTTCCGCTGTGGCCGGCCAGGTGCTGCAGATGGCGAGCGTGGTGGCACGGACATCGTTGAGAAACCGCTGGGGAGAGGTAGGCCGGCCCAGACTCTCGACCTGCTGCCCGGCCACGGAACGCGCGGCCGCGGACAGCCGCTGTTGAGCGTGCACCATCGCCTCGGTCGGGCCTTTGCCGGTGGCGGACGGATGGTCCAGCCGCTGGGCGCATGCCGGGTCCCGACCGGTACCGGGCCGATGGCGGCATTGCGCCGGGTGGAGGCGGCTACGCGGTGACGGGGTGAGCTGGGTGGGGCGCCATCTTCCGTCGGCCCGGTAGCCGTTGGAGAATGCGGGTGCCTGGCAGTCGGGGCACCGCCAGTCGAGAAGGCGGTGGTGGCGTGTGCAGAGGAATGTGAGTGGGAGCCGCCACGAGCCCTGCCAGACCGACCCGCCCGGAAGACCGGTAGTGTCTGCCAGGCAGGCGGGGCAGTACCGGCTGAAGGCCGTGAAGACCCAGCCGTCGTTGGCCATGTCGATCTGGCTTTGGTGTCGTCCCAGGTAAACGGGGTGTAGAGGGGGATAGCTGGGGGCCTGCGTCGCGAGGGTGAGCGCGTGGACCTCGGGCAGGGTGAGTCGGCAGACGGTGGCGGTCTGTCGGGATCGGTTGTCGTCCAGGCGGACGAGGTGGTGGGTGGGGAACGTCGTCCCTGCGGTGAGTCCGCACCGGTGCGCGAGGTCGAGCGGAGAGATACCGATCCGGTGGGCGAGACGCAGAAGGTAGCCCGCCAGCAGTTCACCTTGGGCAGGATCCAGGCTTCTGGGCAGCGGCGTGCCCGTCATGCTGTGTCCGAGGCTGCGGGGCCGTGGTCGTCGAACGCGGAGTTGCGGCGTCGGCCGACTCGCGGTCGGCGGGCAGAGGCTGCGGGGACGGTGGGGATCTCGCCTGCCTCGGCGTCGCGGCCGACACCACCCAGGGTGAGGGGGAGGCCGTCGAGGAGGGTCTCGGTCAGGCACTCGGCGCCGCTGGTGAGCGCTTCAGTGCATCCGTCCTCGATGAGGCGTTCGAGGAGGCCGACGACGCCGTTGGTGCGGGTGAAGAGGTACTCGGGCATGCAGCCCGAAGTGAGCATTCCAGGCTCGGCGTTCAGCAGCCGGAGGGCGCTCTCCAGGCCGGCGAGGTGGGTGGTCCAGGCGGTGATCTGCTGGTCGGTGTCATAGCGGAAGCGGTCGAGTTCGACGAGATCGAAACGGCGCTCGGTCTGGGTGGCCTCAAGGCCGTGCGCGGTGGCGTGCCGGGACGGCGGCAGGACCCTCTGCCCGGATGCCGCATCCAGGCGGCCTTCGCGCAGGAGACCTGAGGCGGGGATGTCGACGCCGATAAGGACGAGGGTGACGTGCATGCTCATGAACGCGCGGATCAGGTCGAGGGTGTCCTGGTCGTCGGCGCGGTGCATCCGTAGGCGGGTGATGTCGTCGAGAACCAGCACCTTGGTGCCGTGGTCGGTCATGGAGGTGGCGACCTGCCGGATCAGGTCGGGGAGGTCCATGTTCTTTGTGGGCGCCCCGTAGAAGTTCAAGATTGCCTTGCAGGTGCTCTTCGGCTTCGCGGTCACCGGGGTCTGCACGTAGGCGACGGGCACCCACAGGTCGCGGGTGCCGGGCGCGACGTCAGGGTGGACCTGGTGGTGAAGGGCGCGCCAGGAGTCCTCGAAGGCGGCCACGATCTCGCAGGTGGTCTCGGTTTTGCCCTGGTAGCCGCCGCCGCTGATCATCACGCCCGCGCGGGTGGACGGTTTGGCCCTGAAGGCGTTGGTGCGGATCCGGGCGCTCAGCAGCCGGTCGACCCGCTGGCTCATCGGGGTGTCCAGGAGCGGGAGGTTGGCGTGGGTGGCCATCCGGTGCAGGTCGTAGGCGGAACGCTCCCGCGCGCTCATCGCCCGCCACTGCCCGAGTGACCGCACCGGCGCCGGTGTGAGGGCGTGCCGTGCCCGCCGCCATGTGTCCCAGCCTGCGGCCTGGTCCCGCGCCGCGGGCGCCATCAGCCCGAGGCCGGTGGTGGCCTGCGTCATGAGCGCTCCTCCGTCCGACCCGGGCCTGCTTCCCCGGAAGTGCCCTGCTCTTCGTCGGGGAGGAGAAAGAGGTTCTTGGCCCTGAGGGAATCGGCCAGCAGCGGTGGGGCCGGCGGCGGGACGGGGACCGCGGCCATACGGCGGCGCCGACGGTCCGCCTCCACGGCAGCGGTCGCCTGCCGGTGCACAGTCCGGGCCTCTTGCGATGACGGTCCCGGTGGCGGGGCAGGTGCAGGCCGGTCGAGGGCTGCGGCCCTGGCGCGGGCGAGTTCGCGGGCACGGTCGGTCTTCTGCTGCCGGGTCATCTGGGTCGGCCAGGCGTCCACGGGCGTCTTGGCGGCCACCAGGCCGAGGAGCACCGGCAGGAGTTCGGCGTCGCTGCGGGGCTTGAGCCCGGCCTTGGCCGCCTGCCGCAGGACGTCCCCGATACGAGCGTCGGAGAACGCGGGCACCTCCTGGCCGGGCGGAAGCCCGTTCCAGAGCAGCTCGTGCCAAGCGCCGTCCAGCTCGATGAAGACCTGGCGGCAGTCCCGGGGGTCACGGTGCACGGCCCACTTCCCCGCGTGCCGGCCGCCCCGGCCCGACAGGCGGCCCCGATACGGTTCGAGGACCGGGCTGCGGGCGCCGTACCAGAGACCGCCGATCTTCACGCCGCGCCGGGCGTCGATCCGTACGAAGTGCACGGGCAGCAGCTCGTAGTAGAGCTCCGGCGGCGGGATCTCAAGGCAGATCCCGTCCCGCGCGGCCGCAGCGGCGAAGAGGGTGTTCGGGCTGTGCCGGCCGCCCGGATCCCAGGCGGGCGCGTGCTGGTCGAGCCGCCGGTTCTGCCAGACCTTCACGATCCACGTGGCCAGCAGGTGCTCCATCTCCGACAGCGTCCAAGTCGCGTCGCCCTCCGGATCGGCGCCGCGGTCGGCGACGTCGATGCCGCGGTAGCCCAGGAGGAGCTCCAGCAGCAGCGACTGGATCCCGGCAAAGGCCCGCTCGCAGGCGGCCTTGTCCGGCGGCCGCATCGCCCGGGCCGGCAGCAGATCAATCCCGAGCGTCGCCGCGGCCTGGACGAAGTGGTGGCTCTTGTACACGGCGCCGTGGTCGCTGGTCACCGTCTCCGGGGCGAAGAACGGCAGCCCTGCGACCGGGTGCCCGGCCACCTCGGCGACCAGCGCCGCCGGGGCGCCGGGATACGGCCATTCCGTCTCCGGGCCCCAGTCCGGCCGCATCGGCAGCGGCAGCAGCACGTCCCGCAGCAACATCGCCACCTCCACCGACGACTCCGCCACCGGCGTCAGCCGGAACGCGACGATCGAGTGGGTGCAGGCATCCAGCGCGATCGTCAGGTGCACCGTGATCGGCTCGGCGAACACGTCATCCAGCACCTTCACCGGCAACGGCGTGGTATCGAGCACCACCACCTGCCCCGGCCGACTGACGTGCACTGTCGTCTCTGGCATCCACGTGGCTGCGGCCGCGGCAGCCGAGCGGACGTACCGTTGGCGACCGCCGCCCGGCCCGAACCACTCCCGCCACACCTTGATCAAGGTCGTGTAGTGCGGGACCCGGACCGCGCGGTCGGGAAAGCGCTCGAACACGTACTGGTGCATCATCCGCTCCCTCGACTTCATGCTCATCCGCGAGCGGTGCAGCGATTCCGCATGCACGGCCACGATGGCCTCCTCCACCTCCGGCGTCACCGAGGCATGGCCGGACAGCCCACGTGTCCACCGGCCGTCAGCAAGGCCGGCAAGACCTCGCTCCGCGTGCTGC
Organism: Streptomyces sp. MBT65; assembly: GCF_016612545.1. GTDB lineage: Bacteria > Actinomycetota > Actinomycetes > Streptomycetales > Streptomycetaceae > Streptomyces. Next base: position 23,578 of record NZ_JAENRY010000053.1, read on the forward strand.
GCAGCCATGCGCCGAAGCGTGCGCTCGCTGATCGCCTCCAGCCCCAGCTGCTTCGCCTCCTGCGGACCCAGCTCCCGGAGTTCCCGGACCTTCGCCAGACGTCGCTCGGTCAACGTGGTCCGCGCCGGATCGAACTCGGGCCGCGGCTCGTCCGCCCGGGCCCAGAGCCGGCTCCCGCTCCGGTAGCCGGTTTCCACCTCCAGCAGGTGCTCCTGACGGATCCGGGCCCGGGCGAGATCGTGCTCGGCGAGGTCCTCGGCCCGGCGGACCTGACCGCCCTCTGCCATCAGCCCCTCCTCGGCAGGTAGACCCACGACTCATCGCCCAGCGGCAGAGCCAGGTCCACGGTCAGCCGCCGGGACCAGAGCAGGTGCAGAACGTAGGCGCGAGCGAGGGCCGGCTGGGAGGTGGCCGCCACGAGCTCGCCCAGTCGCCGCGGCTGTTCCGCGGCCAGCCCGAGGAGTTCCGGCAACAGTCTCAAGGGGTCGGACATCGCACGGCGTCGGGCGGACAACGCTTCCAGCGCCGCCCAGCACTGCAGCCGCCAACCCGCGACCACGGCGTACGTCCACCCGGCGGCTCCCGCTGCGCGCTGAGCAGCGGCGAACTTCTCTGCGTCGTCCGGCTTGATCAGATCTGCCGGTCGGACGTCGATCAGCAGTGCCGTCCCGTCCGTCAGTACCAGGAAGTCCGGCGTGTGTCGCCCGGGGCGCTCGTGCGTCGCGAACTTCAGGGTGAACGGCTGCGACAACACCTCCGTCACGCCGCCCACGAAGTCGAGTGTCAGCAGCACACGCCGCTCAGCCAGACTCTCGAACCCATGCAGCCGCCCGGTCGCCGACATGTAGGCCAGGCCCGGACGATGCCGCTGCCCAGGCCGCCAGGCGAACGCGCGGGCAGGCCTCGATACAGGCCACTCGAAGGCAGCGAGATCGCGCACAGGGGTCACGATCTCTCCCTGAGCGGTCCGCCACGTGGCGGACCACCGCCGTGGCCACCCCGGCCCGGTATCCAGCACGTCGCCCGCTTCCGGTACCTCGAACAGCACCGCGAGCTCGTCGAAGGAGCAGTTGTGGGACCAGACCGGTCCCACAACAGGAGTGGACACAGCGGAGGCGGCAGCCATGGCGCCAGCACACAGGTCTGCCGGCGCTTCGCGTCGCACTTTCGCAGAATTCGTCACGGAAAGTGGACCAGTGTCCTGTCGCAGATCGGATGGCAGGTGATGCGGCGCTGACCTGCGGAGCTGCCAAGTAGTCGGCGGCCCGGTGTTGGCGGCATTCTCAAACGACCTGGCCTTCGCGGAAGTGATCTCGGTGCTTGTCAGTGGCACCTGGCAGTGTGTGCCGCGTGAACGTTGAATCCTTCTGGGAACTGATGGAGACCTGCCGACGACAGTCGGAGGGCAGGGATGCGCGACTTGCCTGGTTGCGGAATGAACTGTCGCGAAGGTCGCAGGTGGAGATCGTCGAGTTCCAGCTGTGCCTCGACCAGGTAACCCGTCAGACATTCCACTGGGACTTGGTTGCTGCAGCTGAGCGGATCTTCGGCGGCCGGTGCTCGGACGACGATTTCGACTACTTTGGCCTCTGGATGGTCGGGCTCGGAGGCGAGATCTTCGGGCGAGCGGTGCTTGACCCGGACGCTCTGGCTGATGCGTCTGAGGTGCTGGCGTTGACCGGGAGGAGCTGGAGGGACTGGGGCGAGGACTGGCCTGGGTGGGAGTTGCTGGACTACGTGGCGTCGGAAGCCTACGGGTTTGTGACCGGGAATCCAGATCCGTGTGGCGAAGAGTTCTATGCCGCGGTGCGGGCTCAGCGCGGCGAGCACGTGGTCAACCGGGGGTTGGCGGGGGAACGCTGGAATGTCAGGGATGAAGCAGAGGCAACTCGTAGACTGCCGCGATTGAGCGTCATGTTCCCGCTCCGTGCTGACTCATGAGGTCGTGTCACGCTCAATGCGTTGGCTCTCATCGAGGCCGGTCCCCTCTCTGTCAAAGTGACTCAAGCCAGGCATACTGGATGATTCATTGAGTCGAGGGCGGAGAAGGAGGAGTGCCCGTAGTGGCCAGCACCAACGACCACGGGGCCCCGGATCCGTAGGTGACACCCCGATCGACCGGGCAGCGGCGGTACTCCGCGGAGTACAAGACGAGGATCCTGGCCGAGTACGAGACGCTCGACAAGCAGGGCAAGGGTGCCCTGCTGCGGCGCGAGGGCCTGTACTCGTCACTGATCACGAACTGGCGCCAGCAGCGGGACAACGGCGCGAAGGCGGCACTCGCCGCCCCTGCGGGCCGGCCGAAGGCGGATCCCAGAGACAAGGAGATTGCCAGGCTGGAAGCCCACGTCGCCCGGCTGGAGAACGAGTTGGGCAAGGCCCGCACCGTCATTGAGGTGCAGGGAAAACTCTCCGCGCTGCTGGATCAACTCGCCACGGGCAGCGACGGGACGACGGGCGAGAAGCCGTGACGGCAGCGGGAGGGGTCTTCGAGGCCGCCCGCGCCAAGGCCCTGGAATCGCTGTCGTTGCTGGTAGGACGGGTGCAGGCGTGCGCCGCACTCGGTCTGAGCCGGGCGACCTGGTATCGGCACCACCGCACGTCCCCGGCTCCGGTGCGGCCGAAGCGGGAGCGCAAGCGGCATCCGCGGGCCCTGACGGCGGCCGAGGAGGCGAAGGTCCTGGCCGTGCTGCGTTCGGCCGAGTTCGTCGACATGGCGCCCGCCGAGATCTGCGCGGTGCTGCTGGACCGCGGCATCTACCTGTGCTCGGAGGCGACGATGTACCGGATCCTTCGCAAGCACGGCGAGGTCCGCGAACGGCGCCGGCAGGCCACGCATCCGCCGCGCAAGAAGCCCGAGCTGATCGCCACCGCACCCAACCGGGTGTGGTCGTGGGACATCACGAAGCTGAAGGGCCCGGTCAAGGGCAGCTATTTCTGCCTCTACACGATCATCGACATCTACAGTCGCTACACCGTCGGCTGGATGATCGCCGCATCCGAGAACAAGACGCTGGCCGAGCAGTTCCTGTCCTCGACGATCGCCAAGTACCCCGTCCGGCAAGGCCAGTTGACGATCCACTCGGACCGCGGATCACCGATGATCGCCCACAACGTTGCGCAGATGCTGAACAACCTGGGCGTCACCAAGTCACACTCGCGGCCCAAGACCTCCAACGACAATCCGTACTCGGAGAGTCAGTACAAGACCCTCAAATACCGGCATGACTTTCCCGGGCGGTTCGGCTGCATCGAGGACGCCCGCGCATGGTGCACCGGCTTCTTCGACTGGTACAACCTCGCCCACCGGCACTCCGGAATAGCCATGCACACCCCCTTCGACGTGCACTTTGGCCTCGCCGACCAGCTCCGCGAGATGCGTGCCGACGTCCTCACGAGCGTCTACCGGCAGCACCCCGAGAGATTCGTCCGCGGGGCCCCCGAACCCCCGAAACTCCCCGAGGCCGCCTGGATCAACAAGCCCGCCGACCTCCGGCACGACGATCAAACGATCCCGGCACAGGGATAGACCGCACTACCTGCCTTGATCGCTTTGACAGGTTCCGAGTCGTCGTAGTGCTGATCCCGGTCGCGAGTCGTGTCCTGGACCCGGACGACGTGACCGAAGAGCGTGAGATCCGGCCCAAGGTCGTCGGGGGTGCTGGGTGAGCCCGCTCGACGCGGAGCACAACGCGGGCTCAGCTGCCGGCCCCGTCGAACTGCTGCGGTGACCACGCGCGAGCGGTATCACGCGCATTTACCTCCGAGAGAATTGGTTCGACGTCGTGGCTGCCGCAGACTCCGAGTCATGACCAGTTACCAGATCCACACCGCCGACACCGCGTCCGAAGCCGCGAAGGAGCCGCTGACGGTCTTGCAGGGGGCATTCGGGTTCGTTCCGGCCGCGGCCGGGCTCATGGCGAACTCGCCGGCGTTGTTGAACACCTTCTTCTCCGCGTTCGGGCACTTCCGGGGTGGCGGAACGTTCGGCCCGGACGAACGGCAGGTCCTGCTTCTGTCCAACGCGGTCGCCAACGGCAGCGAATGGGCGGTCGCGTTCCACACGCTGGAGGCGCTCGCGGACGGGGTCGAACCGGCCGTGGTCGAGGCCCTGCGCCGCGGCGATCTTCCCACCGACTCGCGGATGGCGGCGCTGTCGGCGCTCACCCGCTCGTTCATCGACAAGCGGGGCCGGCTTGATGAGGCGGACGTGGCCGCGTTCACGGCGGCCGGCTTCACAGAGGAGCAACTGTTCGAAGTGATCACCGGGGTGGCGATCTCCGCGATGACGAACTACACCGCGAATGTCGCCCGGCCACCGCTGGAGGCGGCGGTGCAGCCGCACGCGTGGACTGCGGGATACTCGAGTGGTGTCTGAGGTCGGTCCACTGTTGAAACACTGGAGGAGCGTCCGGCGGTTGAGCCAGCTGGCTCTGGCCGCCGAGGCTGCGGTGTCGATCCGCCATCTGTGTTTCCTCGAGACCGGCCGCGCGAATCCCAGCCGGGCCATGGTCCTGAGGCTCGCCGAGGTGCTCGACGTACCCCTGCGCGAACGCAACACCCTGCTGCTCAGGGCCGGGTTCGCGCCCGAATACCCGGAGTCCGAACTGGACGCCCCGTCGCTCGCCGCCGTCCGCGACGCGCTCGACACCATCCTGACGCAGCAGGAGCCCTTCCCAGCCCTGGTGATGGACCGGAGCTGGGACATCCGGCACACGAACGCCGCCGCTCGCCGCTTCTTCGCCTTCCTCCATGACGGGCAGGCGAAGACAGCTCCTGGACCAGCGAACGTGCTGCGCCGGATGTTCCACCCCGACGGCCTCCGCCGGCACGTGACGAACTGGCCGGACGTTGCGGAGGCGCTGGTCCAGCGCGCGCGCCGGGAGGCGATCGGGGGTGTCACCGACGAGCGCGCCCAGCGGATCCTCGACGAGGTGCTGGACTACCCAGGGGTGCCGGCCTCGCTGCGGTCGCTCGATGCGGCCACGCCGGTGCTGCCGATCGTGCCGATCCAGTACGTGCACGGTGGCCGGCGGTTCGACTTCTTCTCCACCGTCACGACGCTCGGGACACCGCAGGACGTGACGCTGCAGGAGTTGCGCATCGAGTGCTTCTTCCCGATGAACGACGAAACTCGATCGCACGCGCGTCAACTCACCGAGGCAGCGCAGCTCTGACTCAGCGGCGCGGTCGATGCGCTCGACCACCTGTGCACCGACACTGGCGAGGGCTTGGAGCGCAGGGCCAACGGGGAGGCGGCCTCGTCGGCCGCGAGGACGACCTCGGCCACCGCTGCGGGCAGCTGTTTCGACGGGTCGGTGCTGACGGCAGAGCCTTCCATGACGCCGTTGCCCTGGTGTACCGGCTGAGCAAGGGAGACGTGCCGGCGCTCAGCGCGTTCAGATGTCGCGGTTCTTGGCCGCCTGCAGGAGGGTGTACATCGCGTCGTCCAGCTGGTGCTGCTGCCGTTGGGACAGCCCGGACAGCAGTGCGGCCTCGTTGGCGGCGTGGTCACTCATGGCCGCGTCGAGGGTTGCCATGCCCTTGTCGGTGAGTGTCACCAGGAAGCTGCGCCGGTCCTCGGGGTCCAGCTGCCGGTGGATCAGGCCTGCCCGGTCGAGCCGGTCGAGGCGGTTGGTCATCCCGGCCCGGGACAGCATCAGTTGCTCGGACAGCACCGACGGGATCACCACGTAGGGCGGCCCGGACCGGCGGATCGCGGCCAGCACGTCGAACTCTCCGTTTCGCAGGCCGTGGCGGGCGAAGACCTCGTCGAAGGAACGGTTCATGATCGCGGCGAACCGCGTCACCCGCGCCAGGACCTCGACCGGCCACAAGTCCAGGTCGGACCGCTCCCGTCGCCACTGCTCGATCACCGTGTCGACCTCATCGTTCTCACGCATGCTGCCATCATACTATTTGACGAGAGATAGTTTGACGCCTTACTATCTAGGCATCGAACTATACGTGTTCCGAACACCTGGAGGTCCTCATGCGCAAGATCATCGCGAGTCTGTTCGTGTCCCTCGACGGCGTGGCCGAGGCGCCCGACACCTGGCACTTCCCCTACTTCAACGACGAGATGGGCAACGCCGTCGGCGCGGCCATGGCCGAGTCCGACGCAATGCTGCTCGGCCGCGTCCAGTACCAGCAGTTCGCGGCGTACTGGCCCTCCAGCGAGGATGAGTTCGCCGGCTTCATGAACAACCAGAAGAAGTACGTCGTCACCAACACCCTGGCCGAGGCGACCTGGAACAACACCGAGATCATCAGCGGCGACGTGCTCGGCGGGCTCCAGGCGCTCAAGAACTCCGAGGGCAAGGACATCGCCGTGACCGGCAGCCTCACCCTCGTGCGCTCACTGCTCACCGCGGGACTGCTCGACCAGTTGCAACTGTTCGTCCACCCGACCGTGCTCGGCAAGGGCGCCCGGTGGTTCGACGACCTCGACACCGTCGAACTGCGACTGGCATCGGCCCAGACCTTCTCCACCGGAGTGATCCTCCAGATCTACACGCAGGCCTCCTGACCACCTCCGCCGGCCTGCGGCCAGCTGTCAGGTCGTGACCGTGGCGGCCAGTGATCATCACTTGACCTCGTCCTTGCCAGCGCCCAGGCCCTGCTCACCGCGCTGAAGCCGTTGATCTGGAACCTGGTGCTGTCGGAGACGAGAAAGGCTGACGTCTGCCTCTTCGCCGTGGTCCGGCCATCGGCCTGGAGCTGCTGATCTTCTCCGTCAGCGTTCGGCTCCTGGTGCAGCCCGCTCCCGCAACCGCCGTCCACGGACTTCCCACTGGTCGACGCCCAAGCGGACTACGTGACGGCGAGACGAAGACCGTGGCGTTCGGCATCCCGCTTCGCCACTCCAGCCGTCGTCCTGATCAACACGGTTCCGCGGCTCGCCGCCTGGCCCCCCATCTCAAACCCACGGAGCAGCACCATGTCACTCATCGTCGACTTCGCCGAATCAGTTGTCGTACGCGGCGGCGAATCCGAGGCCATCGGCCAGGCTCCCACCACGATCCGCCTGCTGGCCGACAGCAGTTCCACGGGCGGCGCCCTGTCCACCCAGCGGGTCACCCTCACCGACGGAGCCGACGGTGCCAGACCCCACCACCACGCCAACGCCGCCGAACTGTTCTACATACTCGACGGCACGGCCCAACTGCTGTCCGGCGACCAGATCGTCACCGCACAGACCGGCGACCTGGTCGTTGTACCACCCGGAACAGCCCACGCCTTCGCCGCCGCCCCCGGCCTCAACGCCGACATCCTCATCGTCATCACCCCCGGCGTGGAACGTTTCGAATACTTCCGCCACCTGGAACGCATCGCCCACGGCAGGGTCCCGCCGGAAAGCCTGCTCGGGGTCCAGGAACTCTACGACACCTACTTCCACAACAGCGCCGCCTGGAACGCCCTGCGGCCAAGGCCTGGAAAGTGAAGAGTGCGGCGCCCCCACGACGCGCTGTTGCCAGCTGCTGAGGAGTGTGTGGTCCAGCCGTGTTCCACGTGCTGCGTCGGTTCGGACCAGGTCCAGGGCGCTGGGCAGGCCTTGGGCTCGGGCGGGGGCGATGGCGCCGGAAGGTGCGGATGTCCTCCGCCGCGCCATCGCGAAGGGGCACCACCGGGCCGTCCGCACCTGCGTCTGGGGTCTCGTGCCACGGTACCGGTTCGCGCACCACGATCCAGTGCTGCAAGTGGTGTTGAATCGGCGCGTCCGAGCGGCCACGACCGTCGGCTACGTGGAAGGGCACGGGCACGAGCCGGGGGAGCGGGCCGCGTACGGGCTGGCGTGCCGGGCCGCCGACCGGACGCGCCCGCCCAACCACAAAGAGCCGCGATTCCGGAGGATGACGGCTACACCCGCATCCTCCTGGGCCTACGAGTGAGCGACGGCCGCAGTCTCACCCTGTCCCGTGCCATCGGCGGCGACACCATCGAGGTGTTCAACCACGATCTCCGAGAGGTGCCGTCGGAGCCGGCGGACGAGGCTCTCAAGTTCAAGCACAACGCCAAGTCAAAGAAGAACATCTCCCGCTACCTGCTGACCGTACTGGGGATCGACGGCCAGAGAATTCTCCAGAGCGGCCGCGGCAACGTGCTGCCGCTGAATTTCCGGGACCTCGCGCGCCTGGCCGTCGTCAACGACACGCGTATGGCAGACCAGCACTCACCGGTGCTCGGCACCCGGAATCCGCTGAACGAGACCAGGGAGAAGTCGGTCTTCAAACTCCTCCTCAGCGGGCAGGAGGAGCCAGAACGTTCTGCCGCGCCCAGCAATCTGGAGATGCAGTTCTTGCCTGCGGACCACACGGACCCCGGCCCTGTGACGGACTGGCGTCGGGTAGGACCCTGACCCGAACCCCGCCCTCGGAACGCGAGCTCGGCCTGCGCCCTCTTCATGTGCGATCACGTACCTTCGACCGGTTGAATCCACAACGGAGGGTTCTTTGATGGACAGTCACATCGTGCAGGTGAAGATCCACCCCGCCATCGGTGTCGCCCGGGTCGGCAACAGCGCAGAGGCACCCTTCATCGGCCCGGAATCACCGGACCAGAAACCAGCGGACGCCGGCTCCTACAAGGACGCTTCCGGGGCGATACGGAGGCAGGCCGCACGATTCCGTGTGTACGGCTACAACGCCGCCGGGGAGGTCGTACGGGAACTGAAGCCGGGCAGCGAGGGTGTCACCGAGATCCAGTGGACGGTGCATCTGGCCAACAAGAAGGCCGCCTGGTATCAGTTCCATCTGGCGCTGGACATCCCCGAGGGCAAGACGCTCACGGCAGAGCAGTACGGCCGACGCAACGCCGCCGTCGTGGGCACCGACAGGAAGAAGCTGGTCAACGATCCCGGCACCCGCACCGTTCACGGCTCGAAGACCGAGACGCAGAAGGTCGACACCGGCAAGGTCATGGACAAGGCGGTGTACCTCGGCGAGATCTCCACCCGTTCCGACGGCCGCCTGGTGGTGCTCGGCGGCCGGGGAAACTCCGCCTCCTACAAGAACCAGCCGATCACCGGGGTCACCAACAACGACACCTGGTACGACGACGTGTCCGACGGCCCGGTGACAGCGAAGGTCACAATCGACGGCCACGATCTGACCGCCGTCCCGGCCTGGGTCGTGGTGGGACCTCCGCACTACGCCCCCGGCGTGAAGTCCGTCCGTACCCTCTACGACCTGCTCTTCGACGTCTTCGTCCAGGCCGGTTCGCTGACCCGCCCGCAGCAGATCTCGTACACCGACCACATCGAGCCGATATTCCGCAGGTTCTGCGATCTGCAGTGGGTCAACCACGGTTTCGCGACCCAGTTCGGCTGGAACGGCCCCAACTTCTTCCTCTCCCCGACGATGCGCAAGAGGCTCGCCGATCCGTCCAACCGAACCCGCGAACTGCGCCGCCAGGTGTACGCCTCCTTGCGCGACTACAACCGCGACGGAAAGTCCCCGCTGCCGTGGCCTTGGCTGTACGGCGACGCCATGTCCAGCAAGCCCAAGTCCGCGCTTCAGCACCTGGCGCTGTCACCGACCCAGGACTGGATGCTGCAGCGTTGGGCGGACGGGGCGTTCGTGGCCGGACCCCTGCGGCAGCCGCGCCCCACGGTCGACGCGGCCCCGGCCGCTGAGCAGCCGGGGCTGCTGGACCGGGCGGCCCTGGAGGGCTGCGCCGCCGACGCGTTCCACCCGGGGATCGAGGTCACCTGGCCGATCAGGCACGCGAGCATGTTCAGCGCACCCTTCCGCATCCGGCACCGCGCCCCCGCCACCGCGGAACCCGACTACGGGCCCACCCTGCTTCCGGACGAGGCGGTCTCCGCCACTGGCCCCCTCCAGGCACAGGGCCCCGGAGACCTCACCCGCTGGATGGCCGCCCCCTGGCAGGCGGACACCGCGAGCTGCCGCTCCGGCTACGAGGTGCTGGCCAACCTGGGGCCCCGGTACAGCCCGTACCTGCCGACCTTCTGGCCTGCCCAGGTACCCAACCATGTGCTCAAGCTGGAGGACTTCGAGAAGGTCAACACGCCGTCGGCAGGGAGCGACGACAGCGCCCGGGAGGAGGCGTTCGAGCGGCGGGCGACCTGGCTGCGCGGACTCACCGGCACCATGAACGAGCAGCGCACCCAGATGATCAAGGACTGGTTCAAACTCGGCGTCGTCGAGGTGCGCGACTACACCGTGGGCGACGGGAAGTTCCCCGAACGGATCCTGGTGGAGTCGCGCCCGGCACAACCGCTCGCTCAGGCACCGGACAGGGCGAACCTCGTCAACGTGCAGGTGCCCGAGGTGGGTCCGCACGTGTTGGCCGCGGCGGCAGGCCGCTCGCCCGAGGGAATGCTCGCCCCCGAAGCCGAGTCGGCGGCACGGGCGGTCGGCGAAGCGGCCAGGGCGACAGGTTACCGCGAGGAGGAGATCACCGCCGGATACCTCGAGAAACTCGACCCCTTCCGCGACGCGCGGTGAGCGCCGCCCTCGCTCTCGGCGCGGACACCTACGACGTCGTGGTGGCGGGCGGCGGCCCGGCCGGCAGCGCCGCCGCGCTCATGCTTGCCCGGGCGGGCCGTTCGGTCCTGCTGGCGGACGCCGGCACCGGGCCGCCCAAGGTCGGCGAGACGCTCGTACCCGCCGGGCGGGTCCTGCTCGGCGACCTCGGCATAGCCGACCGCGTTCTCGACTCCGGACACCTGCCCTGCTACGGCAGTCTTTCGGCTTGGGGTTCGGCCGACCTGCACACCGTCGACTTCATCAACGACCCGCACGGCCATGGCTGGCACCTCGACCGACGGCTGTTCGACCAGCGACTGCGCGACGCCTCCCGCGCGGCGGGGGCGGAGGTCGCCGAGGGCACGGCCGTA
>NZ_JAENRY010000540.1 GCF_016612545.1 Streptomyces sp. MBT65
CCTCCTGCTCACCTACGGAATGCAGCACGCTTCGGCAGGCACCGCCGAGCGGACCGCCGATGCCCTGGCCACCACCACGGCGGGGGCCGGCACCGAGGCGGCGCCGCCCACCGCCCCGCCCACGGCGCCCACTCCGTCAGGTGACCTGTCTCCGACACCCGGTGTCTCCCCCTCGGGCCCGTCGGCCACCCCGACCGGTCGGCCTTCCGCCTCCGCCACCGGCTCACCCACGCAGTCGACGACGCCCGGCGAGGCGACCACGTCCGCGCCGGCGACACCGACGACCGCCTCTTCCACCCCGCCCGTCGCTCCCGCCGTCAAAAACGTCGCGGTATCGGCCTTCAGTCAGACGGGCCCCACGACCTCCACCGCGACCATCACCGTCACCACGGACGGCAGCGGGCCGATCTCCGTCACCGTCTCGTGGTTCACGGGCGAGGCGAGCGGTGGGGCCGGCTCCCCCGACGGTGCGTCCCAGACCTTCGAGCGCAGCGGAGCCACCCAGTACACGATCACCGTCGACCACACCTTCCAGAACGACGGCTGCTACTGGACGGTCCAGGCCACGACCACTCCGGCACCGGCTTCCGGCGGCGCCTCACAGCAGATCCTGACCAGGCAGTGTGAGATCCGATGACTGCTCAGAGCGACGACACGCCCGCGCCGGCGGCAAAGGGTGAGGAGCCCACGCGGGCACTCGCACCCGCCGACGCGCACAGCACCACACTCCACCTCGGGCCCACCGAAGGCCACGTCCCCGACGACCGGACCTCCAGCCCCGACAGCGAGTACAGCGCCACCGTGCTGGCCAGCCACTGGATCCAGCGACCCGAAACGGACGACACCCTCGTCGAACCGGTCCCGGCGAGCGCTTCCCCGACCCGGCCCGACCGCGTCGAGGGCAGCGTGCTGCGTTTCGGGCCCGGTGTCACGGCCGCCGTCGCGCACCGCACCGTCCAGATGCTTCCCGCCACGTCGTCGGCTCCCGCGCCCCGCGGTCGGAGGCTGCGCAAGAACGCTCTGCCGACGCTGCTGGTGGTAGCCGTCCTCGTCTTCCTGGCCTGGCAGCGCTTCGGGCAGTCCGTGGCGGTCACCCAGGTTGCCGTCACGGCGAGGCCGACGGTTATGGGATGCGACGGCACCGCGGACATCGTCGGTCTGGTCACCACCAACGGCCGTCGTGGCACCCTCTCCTACCGATGGGTCCGAAGCGACGGCACAGCGTCCGACGTCCTGCACGAGGTAATGGTCCGGGGGCAGCGACAGGCGCGCCTGCACCTTCGATGGACCTACCAAGGCCCGGGCCACCGGGCGGCATGGGCGGAACTGCGCATCCTGTCCCCCGGTCACCGGGCGAGCGCCGCCCACTTCTCGTACGACTGTCCCTGACGGCCCACCTGGATCGACCGCCGACTCCGCCCTTCCGGGGCGGACAACTCACGACCAAGATCCGGACCATACACGGGCCGGCCCACGCCACCTACCCTTCGCATCACGCACACGCCCAGGTCAGAACCGAACGCACGATGTACCACCAGCAGACCAAGAACCTTCTTGTTTCACACAGCCCGAAGAAACTCGGGTTCTTCTAGAGTCTCAAGTCGGTTGCCTGGAGGCACCGATGTGCTCCAGGCAACCTGCACGACAGTTACCGTGCATCACAGCACGCTGAATTCACGGCCGGGCGGCACCGGGGCAGGTTCGTCGGCGAGGGCTTTGACGAGGTGCCCCGGGCGGGATGCGGCTCGGATCATCGGGAGTCCTTGTTTCAAGGAGGGTGTGTCTCCGTCCTGGCGCGGTGGGGCCGAATGCGGGCGAGCAGGCCCTGGTGGCAGGCAGCCAGGTCGCCGTCCGGGACCCGGCATTCACGTCACCGAGGAATCACCGGGTGGTTTTGAAGTGGGACGGTCCCGTCTCGATACACCAGAACCGCTCCATTCTGGCCATTCACCTGCTGCCCTGACGAGTGGCGCGCCGTCAAGGGGAATTTTCAAGCGCAAGGACTGGCTCTGCGCAACCTCGCGATCCCCCGGTAGGGTTCTGCCCAGACGTTGATGATCACTATTGGCGCGACGACATACCGTCACGTCCTCTCGGTGGTCGGCGTTCTGGGCTGGCTGTGGGGGCGTGTGATGACGTTCGGTGAGAAGTTGCGGGATCTGCGCCGGGCTTCAGGGCTGACACAGGAAGAGCTCGCCCAGGCCGCCGGACTGACGGCCAGGTCGATCAGGGATCTGGAGCGGGACCGCCGGAAGCGGCCGCAGCGGCGCACGGTGGAGCTGCTGTTGGAGGCGTTGGGACTGACCGACACCGACGCCGTCGCGCTGCTTGCCGCCGACCGTTCTGGTCGGCAGGGCGGTCCCCCGGCCGATGACGGCGCCATCACATCAGGTCTGCTCGATCGTCGCCGTCAACTGGCGGTACTTGACCGCGCGGCCGATGAGGCCCGGGCCGGTCGGGGTGCGGTGGTGCTGGTTCGGGCGGGCGCGGGGATGGGGAAGACCTCCCTGGTGAACGCCTGGGCTGAGGCCCAGCAGCCGCGGGGGATCAAGGTGGTGCGGGGCAGCGGGCGAGAGCTGGAGCAGGAC
>NZ_JAENRY010000541.1 GCF_016612545.1 Streptomyces sp. MBT65
CGGGCCGGCTGCCGTGGTGGCGGCGGCTGCTCACGTTCCGCAACGGCGAGATCCCGTGGGCGGGCGACCGGCCCCGGCTGCGCCGTACCTTCGACCGGGTGCTGACCTGGCTCGGTGCCGCGCTCGTGCTGACGCTGCTGATCGTGCTGGCCGTCAACATCCCGCGTGGCGTGGACGCGGCCAAGGACCACTTCGCGAAGCGGGCCCCCGTCTACCCGGACCGCGTCACCGCCTCCCGTTCCTTCCCGGGGCACAAGCCCGAGCTGGCCTTCGACCGGCTGAACAACACCTGGTGGGGGCCGGGGGTGAGCCAGTCGGGCAAGGGGCAGTGGCTGGAGGCGCGCTTCGACGAGCCGACCCGGCTGCTGGACCTGATGATCACCCCGGGCGTCTCCACCCGCCCCGACCAGCTCACCCAGTCGGCGCTCCCGCACCGGATCGAGGCGGAGATCACCATGGCCGACGGCAAGAAGGTCACCCGTCAACTCACCCTCGACCAGGGGGCGGGGGCCCAGCGCCGTTCCTTCCGGGTCGGCACGGTCACGGCGGTCCGCTTCACCATCGAGTCCGCCTACGGAACCTCCGGGAAGAAGCAGGTGGCCATCGCCGAGATCGAGTTCTTCGGCCCGTCCAGCGCGGGCGGTTCCTGAGCCGGGGCGGCCGGCTCAGGCGTAGTCGGTCGCGGGGACCGTCGCGTAGTGGCTCATCATCTCGATCGTCGACTCGGTGGTGAACTCCCGGCCGCCGGCGATCATGTCCCGCAGGTCGCGGAAGTACTGCACGAACAGGTCGGGCGTGAAGGTGTTGATCATCACCGCGGGTTCGTCGCCGGGGTTGGCGAAGGTGTGCGGGGCGCCGGGCGGGATCATCGCGAGGGTGCCGGCCGGGGCGATGTGGACGGTCTCGCCGATGGTGAACCGCACGGTCCCGGAGACGACGTAGAAGCCCTCGTCGTGCTGGGCGTGGCGGTGCTGCGGAGGGCCCTGGGTGTACGGGGCGATGGTGATCTCGCCGATGCCGAGCCGGTGGCCGGTGGTGCTGCCGTCCTCCAGGATGCGCATCGTGACCGGGCCCAGACGTATCGACTCGCCGTCGTCCGGACCGACCACGGAAACCTCGTTCATCGCCGACTCCCTTGTGTTCGCCGCGTGTTGGGCGCTCCACACCGTGGCGCGCCCACCACGCACACTAAGTGGGCTGCTCTCGTTATGCAAGCAGACTCTTACGATGAGAGCTGTTTGTGATAACGTCCTGGTGACGGCGGGCGACGGCGAGCGAACACGGGGAAGTGACGCACCGATGGCGACAGCGCAGACGGACACGGGCCGCAGCAATCAGAAGAAGCGCACCCGTACGGCGATCGTCGAGGCGGCCCGCGGGCTGATCGGCGGGGGCGGCGAGGTGACGATGCCCGAGGTCGCCCGCGCGGCCCTGGTCTCCGAGGCCACCGCCTACCGCTACTTCCCCGACCTGCCCTCGCTGATCGGGGAGGCCCTGGCCGGTGTCTGGCCCGACCCCGTCGAGGCGCTGGCTCCGGTCGCCGACTCCCGCGATCCGGTCGAACGGGTGGCGTTCGCCTGCGAGTTCCTGCTCCGCGGCACCCTGGCCCGGCAGGGCGGGGTGCGCGCGATGATGGCGGCGACCATCGTCCGCCCCGGCTCGGAGAACATGAGACCCGGAGTCCGCTTCGGGCTCATCGACCACGCGCTGTCCCCCCTGGCGGCCACCCTCGGCGTGACGGATCCGGACGCCTTCACCCAGCTCAAGCGGAGCCTCGCCGTGGTCGTCGCCGCGGACGCCCTGTTCACCCTCACCGACCAGTGCGGGCTCACCCCCGACGAGGCGATCGCCAGCGCCGTACGCACGGCGGTGACCCTGACGGAGGCGGCGGTGCGCGCGGCGGCCGACCGGTCCTAGGCCGGGTCGGTGGCCCTCAACTGCCGTGCGGCGCACCGGTCGTCGGGTCGGACGCCAGCCAGTGACCGTCCGTGGTCCAGCCGAGGAGACGCCGGGTACGACCCCCGTCCGCCGTGCCGTCGGCGCCGAAGGAACCGCCGTCGGTGATCAGACGCAGCCCCGCCAGGGCGGGGCCGAGGCGGATGAGGACGTGGATGGGGTGACGAGCCACCTCCTCGTCCAGAGCGTCGAGCACCCGCCGTTGCTCGCCGGGCGGGCAGAGGGACAGGTGGAACACCAACTGCCGCCAGGCGTACGCCGCGTCCTTGACGGTGGGGTACGGCCACGGGTTGCGGTGCACCCGGGCCGTCAGCCGGCACACGGTGACGAAACAGCGGCGCGCCAGGTCGGCCCACCCCGGCTCGGGGGCGATGCCGACCCGGTGGACCAGGGTGGCCAGGTTGTGCGTGGTCAGGATCTGGGCCTGCTCGATCACCTTGCCGTTGGCCGCCACCCAGGGCCCGGACGGGGACTCGGACGATCCCGCCGCCGAGGACGCCGCCGCGGCCCGCTCCGCGCACAGCCGCGCGAACCCCGGAGATGTCCTGGCCCGGCCCGCCGCCCTGTTCGCTGCCCCGCTCGCCTCGGCGCTCGCCAGTTCACGGATCGCCGCGTAGTCGATGCCGTAGTACCGCTCGTACAGCGAGCCTTCGAGCAGTTCGCCCGCGATCCCGGCCGCCACCAGGAACTTGGGGCCGAACGCGTCCATGAAGATGTCCGCGGCCAGCTCCTCCACCAGCGGAGCGCCCAGGCCGGACCGGCGCGCGAGTACGCCGAGTTCGCGCACCAGCGGGTTGGGCAGGATCGTGCCCGGGAAGCCCCGCACGGCCAGCTCGCCCAACTGCCGCAGCAGCAGGGCCGCTTCGGCCGAGCCGTCGCCGCGCCGCGCGGCCACCGCCCGTACCCAGGGCAGTTCCTCGATCCGGACCTGGTGCTCCAGGTTGAGCAGAAGCAGCGAGCGGCGGTTGCGGAACGCGCGGTAGTTGGCGGCCATCAGCGTCCGCAGTGCCTTGTCCTCGTAGCTCCGCGCGGTGGTGACGGCGACCAATTGCGGTACCAGTTCGGCCAGTGCCTCGGCCGACGGGACGACTCCCCGCTCCACGAGGGTGGCGACCGGTGCGCTCAGCGCGCCCTCGATCAACCGCGCCAGCGCAGGCGGGAGTTGGGCACCGGCGGGGACGCCGGTCTCCCGCTCCTCCGGTCCGGACACGGGGGCGAGCACGGGGGTGAGATCGGCGATGCCCGACTCCTGGGGCAGCAGGGCGAGCCGGCGCAACGCCACCTGTGCCAGCGCGTGATGCGAGGGCAGAGCGGCCTGGACCCGCTGCGCGTCCCGCAGTTCGGAGTGCGCAGGCGATCCCGGCAGACCGCGCCGCCGCACCATCGACGCGACGGCGTGCCGCAGCAGCCCCAGCCGGCGCGCGTCCAACTCCCGCCCCGCGACGGTCTCTTCCAGCGCACCGCGCAGAATGCCCAGATTCTCCTTCGGACTACGGTGCTTCGTGCAGCGGGTGTGCTCCTCGGCCAGCAGCCGGTAGCGGTCCAACAGAGCGGCCCCGCGTTCCAACCAGGCCTCGTCCGGGGCGAGTTCGAGCACCCGGCCGTCCGCCCCACTCACTGTCTCCAGCCAGTGCGCGAGCACCTCGTCCCCGAACGGCTGCCATACGGCGAGCGCCTCGCGCTGCGCCTCCACGGCCGGGTTCGGCCGCCGCCGCACCAGCCTGTTCACGGTGTCGTCGACGGTACGGCGGTGCAGCGCGTCGGTGACGTCCTGCGCGGGTCGCCCGGTCGACGGGCGCGGCAGAAACCGGAGTCGACCCGCGAACGGCCCCAACTCCGCCACCAGGTCCAGCGCGGCGGCCGGCTCCCCGTGCCGTACCAGCCACGCCATGGTGAGCAGCGCGCCCTCCTCGGGCACGGTCACCTCGTACCGCCCACTGTTCAACTGGCCCCACAGCCAGGCGAGTCCGGTGTCGGTGAGGCAGTGCGCGAACAGGGCCCGCCGGTCCGCGGGCACACCGAACTGCTCCGCGAGCCGCGTCTCGTACGGCTGGAGCGGGCCGCCCGCGCTCGGGGTGCCCGTGGCGAAGCCGCCGCGCACCACCTCGGGGGTGACCCAGGCGGGGAGCCCGGCGACCGGGGTGCGCGAACCGACCGTCAGCAGACCGCCGGCCATCCCCGCGAGCACCGCGCGCCAGCGCTCCACACGGCCCTCCGCGCGACGGCGGGTCTCGGTGTCCTCGTGGGTCAGGGCGGTCGTGAAGGCCTTGGCCAACTGGCCCCGGGCGTAGCCGGGGGCCGCGGTGAGGTGCTGCTGGTCAGCGTCGTCGTCCATAAGCCGGCGTGGCAGGTCCTGCCCCTGCGCCCTCCGGGATAAGAGCCCGGTGCTCTGCTGCTGAGCTACACGCCGATGAGCAGCGACGCTAGACGCGGAACCGGCTGCCGTACAAGGGGATTTCGGTCATAGCACCTTCCGGTGGACCAGCGCCGACAGCAGCAACGCGCCCGGCAGCAGTGGCACCCACACCGTCAGCACGCGGTAGCCGATGACGCTCGCCGTGGCCAGATCCATGGGGGCGCCGAACGCGACCATCGTGAACACCGTCGCCGCGTCCACCGGACCGATCCCGCCGGGTGCGGGAACGGCGCCGACGGCGGTGCTGGCGGCGAGGAACGCGAGCACGACCTGCGCCCAGGACAGCGGCAGGCCGAGCGAGGCGCCGACGGAGAAGATCACGGTCGCCTGGAGCACGGGAGCGGCGGCGGCCCCGCCCCACAGGGCGAGGATCCGGCTGGGCATGGTGTGCAGCTGCCGTACGTCGGTCAGGGCGGTGCGGACACAGCGGAGGACCGGGCGGCGCATTCGGGGTACGACGGTCAGCAGGAGGGTGGTGGTGACGAGGACGGTCGTGAGACCGCCGAGAGCGAGGACCAACGACCAGCCGGCGGGGACCAGTTGGCCGAAGCGCAGCATCTCGGGGAAGGAGACGAGGAAGACCAGCAGCACGAGCGTCTTCGCGATCGGCCTGACGAGTGAGTAGAGGGCGAGCGACGCGGTGGCGCGGGGGAGGGGGATGCCCTGGCCCTGGAGGAAGCGCAGCGTGACCGCGTGCGCGCCGATGCTGGCCGGGAGCGCGTGGTTGGCGGCGCCGGCGGCGAACTGCGAGGCGATCAGCAGACCGGTCGGCAGCCGCTCCGGCACGGCACCCTGGCGGACCAGGGCGGCGGTGCCCCAGCCGAGGCAGGTGAAGAAGAACGCGGCGAGCAGCCACCAGGGGTCGGCGGAGGCGAGCCGGGCCGTGCCCTCGTACATGGCACGCCAGTCGACCGCCGCCCACACCGCGATCAGCAGCAGGGGCAGCAGCGCCAGCACCTTGGTGGCGAGGCGCGCGGCGGAGGGGAGGCGGAGGG
>NZ_JAENRY010000542.1 GCF_016612545.1 Streptomyces sp. MBT65
CCTCGCGGTGGGCGGGGGCGGCCGACGGGGACACGGTGTTCTCGGCGGCCGGGGTGTGGCCGCTGCTCGCGCTGCTGGCGGACGGTGCCGGGGGCGCGGCGCGGGCGGAGCTGGCGGACGCGGTGGGGATGCCCGCGGACGAATCGGCCGCCGCGGCAAGGGAGTTGCTGACCGGGCTCGCGGTGATGCGGGGTGTGGACTCGGCGCTCGGCCTGTGGACGAAGCGGACGCTGGAGCTGCGGGAGGCATGGGCGGCGGGGCTGCCGGCCGAGGCCCACGGGGTGCTCACGGGTGACCTCGATGCCGACCGCGCGGCCCTGGACGCGTGGGCCGTACGACGCACCGGTGGGCTGGTCGAGCGGATGCCGGTGGAGCTGACGGACGCCACCGAACTGGTGCTGGCGAGCGCGCTGGCCTTCCGCACCGAGTGGCTGCGGCCCTTCGACGAGGTGCCGATGGAGAGCGTGTACTGGAGCGACCGGGTCCCACTCGGCCTGCGTCGGGAGACGCTTCTGCTGGACCGGATCGGCGTGGCGGACACCCCGGACGGCCATGTCACCCGGCTCAAGGTCCTGGGCAACACGGCGATCGACGTCCATCTCCTCCTCGGCGAGGAGCGGATGACGCCCGGGCAGGTACTGGCCGCGGGCCTCGGAATCCTGGACGGCCGTCACCCCGTACTACCCGGAGACCGACTCCCCTACGGCGAACCGGGACCGGGCCTGCACGTGGCGAAGGAACGCTGCACGAGCCCGGAGCCACCGACACTCGACGTCACGACGGTGGCGTACGACATGGGCGCGCGGCACGATCTCCTCGACCTGCACCACCTGTTCGGCCTTACGACGGCCCAGGACCCCACGCGAGGGCACTTCCCCGGCATCAGCGCTTCCCCGCTGGCGATCGGCTCGGCCGAGCAGTCCACGGTGGCGAGGTTCCACGCACGCGGCTTCCACGCGGCGGCGGTGACAGCCATCACCGGGACAGCCGCCGGAATACCGGACCTCCGCTACGTGACCACCACCGTCACCGCCCGCTTCGACCGCCCCTTCGCCTTCCTCGACCTGCACCGCCACACCCGGCTGGTCCTGGCGGCGGGTTGGGTCACGGACCCTGAGCCGTTCCCCGAGGACGACGACCAGGGCTGATCATCGGGGCGGAGCAGGCGACGATAGCCTTCCCGTACAAGATCACGCGGCTGCGCGATCTTGGGCTACGGCACGGGCGGGGGCGGAATTGGGAGCGGTTCAGGGGGCGGTGGTCGCGGACACAGCCGTCGGCGGCGGAACCGTCGACGCGGTCAACCGGCTGACAGCACGTTGGGCCGACGCCACAACCGGAGGCACCGTGTTCTCGGCGGCCGGCGTGTGGCCGCTGCTCGCGTTCCTCGCCGACGGGGCTGCGGGGGCCGCGCGGGCGGAACTCTCGGACGCGATGGGTGTGGCCGCCGACCAAGCGGGCGCCGCCGCACGGGAGTTGTCGGCCCTGATGCGAGCGATGCCCGGGCTGAACTCCGCGCTCGGGCTGTGGACCCGGCGCGAACTGGCCGTACGGGAGGAGTGGTTGGCGGGGCTGCCGGCGGACACGCACGGGGTGCTCACCGAGGATCTCCCGGGCTCCCAGCGGGCGTTGGACGCGTGGGCCGCCGAGCGGACGGACGGGCTGGTCGAGCGGATGCCGGTCGCGCTGGACCAGGACGTGCTGATGGTCCTGGCGAGCGCGCTCGCGCTGCGTACCGAATGGCCGCGCCCCTTCAGCGAGTTGATGCTCAGACCGGACGCCGGGCCGTGGCAGGGACGGCAGTTGACCGGTCTGCGCCGCACCGGAGTCCGTCTCGACAGGGCCGGTGTGGCGAGCGGCCCGCGCGGTCGTGTCACCGAGGTGAAGGTCCCCGGCGACAACGGAATCGACGTCCATCTGCTGCTCGGCGAACAGCGCATGACCCCAGGACAGGTGCTGGGCAGGGGAGTTGACGTCCTGGCCCGCCGTCTCCCGGTCGTGGCGAGCGGTCAACTCCCGCACGGAGACGTGGGACCGGGCCTGCGCGTCGAGCAACACCGGTGTGCCGCACCGCAACAGCCGGAACTGACCGTCACGACCGTGGCATACGACATGCGGGCCCGGCACGATCTCCGGGAGCTGCACGGCCTGTTCGGGCTCACGACGGCGATGGACAGCAGGGGCGGCCACTTTCCCGGCATCAGCCCGTCCCCGCTGGCCGTCGGGCAGGCCGAACAGTCCGCGGTGGCCCAGTTCGGCGCACTCGGCTTCCGCGCGGGCGCGGTGACCGCGATCGCGCCCGGCCCCGGCGGTTCCCGGCCCGACCTCCGCCACACGACGACCGTCGTCACGGCCCGCTTCGACCGCCCGTTCGGCTTCCTGGCCGTGCACCGGGAGTCGCGGCTGGTCCTGACGGCGGGCTGGGTCACCGACCCGACGCCGTACCGGAGGTAGGGGCAGGGGGCCGGGGGGACTCAGGGTCGGGTGCGCTCCGTACGTGGTAATCCTCCGCGCGCTTCCCACCCCGGCCCCGCAGGGCACCCCATCGT
>NZ_JAENRY010000543.1 GCF_016612545.1 Streptomyces sp. MBT65
CAGGAGCAGTACGGCCTCCGCCGTCGCCGGCCGGGCCGGGTACGGCGGAGGCCGTACTGCTCCTGGAGCGGCTCTCCCCGCTGGAGCGCGCGGTCTTCGCCCTGCGGGAGATCTTCGGATGCGGCGCGGCACGGATCGCGTCGGCCGTGGGCTGCTCGGAGGCGGTCGCCCGGCGCCTCGTCACCGCCTCCGTGACGGCGCCGTACCAACCCGGCGCTCCGGACGGCCCCGATGGCCCCGATAGCCCGGGCCCGCGCTGGCCCGGCCGTATCGCCGGCGCGGACCAGGTGGCCCGGGTCCTGGCCGCGGTCGTCCCGGCCCTGCTGGGCATCGGCGTCACCATGACACCGCAGGACGACGTGGACGGCGGCCCCGGCGCCGTCTTCCACGACCGCCACGGCACCCCCCTGGGCGCCCTGGCCCTCGGTATCGGCGAGGGACGGATACAGACGGTCCGCTGGCTGGCCGCCCCCCAGGACCCCGGCGGCAAGAGCCCCGACGCGGCGGCCTGACACCCCGCCCCGGCCGCACACCGCGGTGCGGCAGCCCCCGGCTCCCGGGAACTGCCGCACCGCGGTCCTGCGCGAGGCTCACGCGCCGGCCGTACCGGCCTGCGTGGCGTCGGCGACCAGGTCGCCGAGATCGAGGTCGAACAGCCCGCCGGCCCGCCCGCTCAGCCCGGAGATCAGCTTCACGAAGTCGACCTGCGCGTCGTTCTCTTGGCCGGGGTCGTTGATCTCCTGGGCCAGGTTGAAGTAGAACCCCTTGGTCTTCGAACGGTCGTAGAAGCCCTCCACGAACGTGCGGATGTCGTGGAAGAAGTCCTGGTAGGCGCGCGAGTACCGGTCCAGGGCCTTCTCCTCGATCCCCGGGTGCTGCAGGACCGTGTCGATCACCTTCGACAGCGTGCTGCCCGCCAGCGTCGCGAGCGCGACACCGGTGGAGAACAGCGGGTCCACGAAGGCGGCGGCGTCCCCGACCAGCACCCAGCCGTTCCCGTGGAACCGCTCGTTGGTGTAGGACCAGTCGCGCGCGGAACGGTAGCCGGCGGCCTGGGTGGCGTCCTTGAGGATGTCCTTCAGCTTGGTGGTGCGGGCGATCTCCGACTCGAAGAGGTCCTCCAGCGACTTGTCGCTCCCGCTCGCGACGTCCGACCGCGTCACGTACCCGACGCTGAAGACGCCCTTGTCGATCGGGATGCCCCAGAACCAGCCGTCCCGGGTCCCCTCGATGAGGATGTTGCTCCACTCGTCGCCGGGCAGCCGGTGGCAGTTGTCGAAGTACGTCCACACCGCGACGTTGCGCAGCTGGTCGTTCCAGTTGACCGCGGAGAACTTCCGGCCCAGCACCCGCGCCTGCCCCGACGCGTCGACGACCAGGGCGGCCCGCGCCTCCTGGGTGCCGCTCAGACCGCGCAGGGCGTAACGGACACCCACGACCCGGCCGTCCTCCTCCAGCGGCTCCTTCACCGTCGCGTCCTCCACGACGAAGGCACCCAGCTCCCGCGCCCGGTCCAGCAGCAGCGCGTCCAGGTCGGCACGGCGTGTGTGGTAGGCGTACGGAATACGGCCGCCCGTGGTGAACGAGAAATTCCACGGGACCTCGTTGTTGCCCCACACCAGAGTTCCGCCGTATTTACGCTCGAAGCCCTTCGCCTCCATGCGCTCGACCAGGCCGAGTTCCTCCATGGGCACCATCACACCGGGAATCAGGGACTCCCCGACGTGATAACGCGGAAACCGCTCGCGGTCGAGCACGAGAACACGGTGCCCGCGCTTGGCGAGAAGCCCCGCGGTGGTCGCACCGGCGGGCCCGCCGCCGATCACGATAACGTCGAAATCCTCAGTGACCCCAAAAAGAGTGGGCGACATGCGAGACCTTCCCCAGTCATGGATTCGGCCGTACCCGCGAGCCGCGTGACATCAACTCCCGCTCCCGCCGGGCACGTTCACCCATCAGAATGCGGGCCGCCCGCGGGCCGTGTCATCGCCGAGATTGCTCAGCGCGGAACACAGCGTTTCTGCAGCGGAATTCCGCCCGCACCCGCCCGGATCACCACCGGCCGTCCTGTCCCGGCCGGCTCACGTCCTGGGCGCGGCCGGCACCCGGCCGGCCGGCGGGCGGGCCGGGACGGAACGCGCCACGGCGCCCCCACCCCACTCCCACCTCCACGGCCCCGGCGTCACCGCCGCGGCCGCGGAGCACGCCGCGGCGCGCGGGGCCGTACTCAGCCGCCCCGGGGATGCGACGGCCCGGCCAGCACAACGGCCTCGACCGCCTCGTACCGGCCGCGTTCCCGCGCGGCCGCCCTCCGGCCCGACACCACGGTCCCCAGCACACCGCACAGAAAACCCGCCGGCACCGACACCAGGGCGGTGGTCGTGAACGGGAACCAGTTGAAGTCCGCCCCCGGGAACGCCGACTGCGGGGAACCGGAGACCAGATTCGTCCCCGTCATCAGCACCAGCACACTCACGCTCCCGCCGATCAGCGTGTACAGCAGGCCCGCCCGCGTATAGCGCCGCCAGAAGAGACCGAGCACGAGCGCGGGCGCGATCGCCGAGGCCCCCAGACAGAACGACACGATGGCCAGCGGCTGCAGACTGCGGTGCTGCGCGAGCACCGCCAGCCCGATCACCGGCACCCCCACCCCCAGCGCCGACAGCCGCGCCAGCGCCATCTCCCGCAACGGCGCCGTCCCCGCCCGGGCCAGCACATCGTGCGCCAGCGAGTTCGCGCACGCCAGCGTCATGCTCGCCACCGACGCCAGCAGCGTCAGGAAAATGGCCGTGGTGACCGTGGTGAACAGCAGTCCCTCCGCACGGGAGAGATCCGCCCCGAACGCGGCCCGCGCCCCCAGCAGATACGCGGTGTTGCCCCGCGGATCCGCCGCCGCGATCTCCCTGCCCCCGATCAGCGCGGTCGCCCCGACCGCCACCACCGTCATCACCCCCATGAACAGCGCGACCGCCGACACCGCCCAGGACATCGCCCGGCGCACCTGACGCGTACTGCCCGCCGTGTACATCCGCATCGTCACGTGCGGCAGACAGGCACCGCCCAGCACGATCGCGCACTGCGTGCTCACCATGTCCCAGGCCGGATACCGGCCCCCGGCGAACTGCAGCCCGTAGCGCAGATACGCCGGCCCCGCACCGCTGTGCACCGCCGCCGCCCCGAACAGCGCCTTAGGGCTCCACCCGAACGTGTGCAGCACCAGCGCGGCCACCACCAGCCCCGAGCCCAGCAGGATCACCGTCTTCAGGATCTGGATCAGCGCCGTCCCGCGCATCCCCCCGATCGCCGCATACGTGATCATCAGCGCCCCCGCGCCCACGACGCACCCGGTGCGCATCGCCCCGCCGGAGAACCCCAGCACGAACCCCAGCAGCTGCCCCACACCGGCCAGTTGCACCACCATCATCGGCACCAGCGCCGCGAGCGTGACCCCGCACGCCGTGATCCGCACCGCCCGCCCCGGCATACGGCGCCCCAGCACATCCCCCATCGTGAACCGGCCCGTGTGATGCAGCGGCTCCGCCAGCACGAACATCAGCAGCAGCAGCGACAGCAGGGTGCTCAGCGCCAGCACCACACCGTCGTACCCGCACAGCGCGATGATCCCGCCCACCGTCAGCACCGTCGCCGCCGAGATGTAGTCACCGGCGATCGCCAGACCGTTGCGCAGCGGCGACAGGAACCGGTACCCGGTGTAGAACTCGTCCAGGTCCTCCCGGTCGGGACCCGTGATCACACACAGCAGCAGCGTCAGCGTCACCACACTGCAGAACGCCACCAGCGACCAGGACTGCGCGGCGCCCTTGAAGTCCGTCACGGCCGCCACTCCCCGTCACGGCCCTGCCGCTGCACCCGCCGCGCCAGCGGATCCACGAACCGGCGCGCGGTCAGCTCGTAGAACACCACCGCCAGCCAGGTCACCGGCAGCTGCACCAGCGCCAGCACCAGCCCGAACGGCAGCCCGCCCGGCGCCGGACGCCCCATCAGCGACGGCATCCGAACGGTCAGCGTCAGAAACACCGCGAAATAACCCAGCGCCGCCAGCGCTGCCACCCGCCGCTGCCACCGGCACGCCCGCCGCAGCAGCCTCAGATCCCGGTGCGGCCCGGTCCACGGACGGACCCGCCCCACCGCCCACCCCGGCGCGACAGAGGACGCGTGCCGCCCGGCCCGGTGCGGCAGCGGACGTAACTCGGAACTGTCGGAAGACATCCCAAGATCTCCTAGAGGGTCGTGGGCCCCACAAGGCACGGACCGCGAAACCGCGGGGGAGAACGGCCCGGATCACCGCACGCTATGCGCCTCCCGCACCGGGCGCAGCACTTCCGGCAAACTCCCTGAACAAACCACCACACCGCCCTGACCTCGCATGTTGCACATGAGGAGGGGGTGACGGGGGAGTACGGCAGTGCCCTGTGGGCCCCGGACACGCCGGACCGGGACCGGGCTCCGCGAGGCCCCCGACGAAACAAACGAAACAACAGAACATTGTTCTGTTGTCCACTGCGGTAGGGTGACACCATGGCCCGCGACCCCCGCCAGCAAGCCCGTGACCGCCTCTCCGCGCTCGGGGACCCACCCGCGGCCGACACCACCGCGGCCCACCGCCTGCAGAAGGACGCCGCACTGCTGGGACGCCTGTTGGCGGCAGCCGGCGAACAGAACAACGACGGGCACGCACCGCATGTGGACCCCGACGACGTGGGCGCGGCCCTCGGCCTGTTCGAGACCATGCGCCACCAGCTGGACCGCCTGGAGACCCAGGTCGTCATCGAGGCCCGGCGCCGCGGCCTGGACTGGCGCCAGATCGCCCGCTACCAGGGACTGAACTCCTCCCAGGCCGCCTCACAGCGCTACCAGCGGCTGATGACACGGCTCGAAGAGATCCGCCAGGGCGTCAGGTAGCAGAGGAAGAGAAGCAGATGACGAACCAGCCCGACGAGCTGTTCACGGCCGTCGACTCGCTGCTCGCCGCCGTCGACGACGGCACGGTGCTGCCCGCCCCGGCCGAACGCACCCGCCTGCGCGAGGCAGCCGGCCTGGGTCAGGCCGGCTGCCTCGCGCAGGCG
>NZ_JAENRY010000544.1 GCF_016612545.1 Streptomyces sp. MBT65
CGGAAGCCGTACTACGAGCCGGCGACGACACAGTCCTCGGCGACCTCAGCAGAGAACGCCGAACCCGCGCCGCGATCGACCTCGGCTGGAACGCCGTAGCAAGTGAGGTAGCCGCCGCGGCGGACCGCGCCCCCGAGGTCGAATCCGCCGTACTCCCCCTCCGCGCCCGCATCTCCGTACGCGCCGGCCTAGGCAACCTCGTCGCCGGCCTCCGCCCACCCGCCACCGGCCACGACAACCCCCACTACTTCGACGACGCGGCCTGCGTAAGAGCCTGCGTCCTCGCCGTCGCCCACCCCGGCGACCCCCAACGCGCCGCCGCCCTAGCCGAGTTCGACGCCCGCTACACCCAGGACGGCGACGGGGTCCACGGCGCCAGAGCCATGGCGGCGGCCCTCGCACTCGCCCTGGCCGGAGCGGACGTGGACGACTGCGTGGCAGCCGCCGTAGGCGAACTCCCCGAGGCAACGGAGATCGGCCGCAACGCCCGCCACGCCCTGAAGTTGGCCCGGGACAGCGACAACGCCTTCGCCCTGATCCCCCTCTTGGAACATCAGATCGTCGACCACGTCTACAGCTACGGCATCGCCGCCGCCGAAACCGTGCCCGTGGCCCTCGCCCTCGCCACCGCGTCCCGCGGCCGTATCGCGGAAGCGGTCCCCGCCGCGGCCTGCCTCTCCCGCGTGGCCGACTCGGCACCGGCCCTGGTGGGCGCCCTCACCGGCGCGCTCAGCGGCGGGCGGGCGATCCCCACCACCTGGCGGGACGCCTGCCGCACCCTCTCCGGCTGCGCCCTCCCCCGCCTCACCGGCACCGACCTCGTGGAACTCGCCGAACTCCTGGAAGCCACACAACCGGCCCCGCCAGGAGGATGATTCGGTGCATGCCCCCGAAAGAACCCAAAGACACCAAAGAACCCACACGACCTAAACAACTCAAACAAGCCAAAGCCTCTGATGTCAGCCTTGAGGACCGGATCACCGGGGCCCTCGTCGGCGCGGCGGTCGGCGACGCCCTCGGCGGTCCCGTCGAGGGCTACTCCCCCGACCAGATCCTGGAACGCCACGGCGGTCGCGTCCACGGCGTCGTCGGCCCCTGGAACGGGGACGCGTGGCGCACCGCCCGCCCCATCGCGCCGTACCACAAGGGCGACGGCCACGTCACCGACGACACCTTGATGACCCACGCGCTGGTACGGGTCTACGCGACCGTCCGCGACCACCTCGACGCGTACGCGATCGCCGACCACCTCGTCCCGGACCTGATGCAGAATCCGCGCTGGATCCCGGAGTTGGAGGCGGAGGCCATCCCCCTCCAGCGGATCTTCCTCGCCGAGAAGTGGCTCGCGACCCGTCTCCACTACGGCCACGTCGACCCCCGCGAGGCCGGCGTCGGCAACATCGTCAACTGCGGTGCCGCGATGTACATGGCACCGGTCGGCCTGGTCAACGCGGCCAATCCTGCCGGTGCTTACGCCGAGGCCGTCGACCTCGCGGGCGCACACCAGTCGTCGTACGGCCGTGAGGCGGCGGGCGTCTTCGCGGCGGCCGTCGCGGCGGCCTGCGTGCCGGGCGCGACCCCGGACTCGGTGGTGACCGCCTGCCTCGCCCTGGCGAAGGACGGCACCCGCACCGCCATCGAGAAGGTCTGCGAAGTGGCCGCCCGGCACTCGGACTTCGAGTCGGCGCTCGCACCGCTGCGGAAGGCGATCACGCCGTACGACACGGTGGGCCCCGACTACCGCTCCCCCTCCCTGGACGCCCGCCGCCCCTCCCGCACCAAGGCGATCGAGGAACTCCCCGTCGCCCTGGGCATGTTGGTGGTCTCCGGCGGCGACTACCGCCACACGGTGCTGGGTTCGGTGAACTACGGCCGTGACTGCGACTCCATCGCGACGATGGCGGGCGCGGTGGCCGGCGCCCTCGGCTCCACGGTCCCGCAGGACTGGTCGAAGACGGTCGCCGAGGCCAGCCGCCTCGACCTGTGGGAACCGGCGGCGACCCTCACCGCCGTCACCCGTGAGGTCTTCGAGCGCGATGTCCGCCGACGCCGGGCCCACGAGGCCGCGTTCACCGAGATCGGAGGGCTGCGGTGCTCCGACTGACCTGGGTCCAGCCGGAGGACCTGCTCGGCCACGAACTGCGCCAGGCCGCCCAGGACGGCCGCGAACCGTCGGCGATCGCGGCGCGCTGGCGCGCGGCGGGAGGTGCCGAGGCCCCGGACCGGGCGGGCGCGTCCGCCCAAACCCCCAGCCGTTACCTCAGGTTGCTCGCCGAGGACCTGCTGGACGAACTGGCCGACCTGCCCGGCACGTTGGCGGACCGGGAGCCGACGGACCTGGCGCGGATCAAGGCCCTGTGTCCCAACTGGCCCGCCCCGCAAGCCACTTCCGCACCCCGCCCGGCCACCCTCCAGGCCGCCTGGCTGGGCCGCGCGGTCGGCTGTCTCCTCGGCAAACCGGTCGAGAAGCTCCCCCTCGACGGCATCCGCCAACTCGCCCGCGCCACCGGCAACTGGCCCCTCACCACCTACTTCAC
>NZ_JAENRY010000545.1 GCF_016612545.1 Streptomyces sp. MBT65
CTCCCCGCCCTACGCTCCCGCACATGCTGATTCGTCGTGCACTACGGATGATCATCGTGTTCGCTGTGGCCCTCGCCGGAGCGATCGGGGGTGGGGTCGGGACGGCGCAGGCCGCGGGGAAGGGAGTCTCGGGTGGTGCGCATGCGCGGGAGTTGTTGTTCTACAACCATTCGTTCGGGGTCTTCGACCGGGAGACCGCCGACGCGATCGAGCACTCCGACTATCTGCGGGAGTTCGCGAACTTCCAGGTCCGCACCACGACGGGTACCGGAGGGGAGACCTGGACCGGCCGCTATCTGATGGGGCGCGAGAGCTATCTGGAGCTGTTCGGAGTCGGTGACGTGCCCGGTCAGGACGGCACGCTCGGTGCCGCCGGGCTGGGGCTGTCGACCGAGCGGGCGGGAGACCTGGCGACGGTCACCGCGCGCCTGAAGGACGAAGGGGTCGCCGAACCCGTCGATTTTCTGCAGACCCGGGACTTCGGTGACGGGGTGCCCGTGCCGTGGTTCGACGCCGTCCTCACCACGCTCGAGTACGACGCCTTCGACGCCTGGGGGATGGAGTACCGGCCGGAGTACTTCGCCGATCCCCGCGGCAACACCGAACCGCCGAGCTTCCCCGGTGACGTCGGCCGGGAGCGCTACCTCTCCGACGACTACCGCACCCATCTGATGCGTGACGTCACTGCGATCCACCTCGCGGTCACCGAGGGCGACCTCGCCGACACCGTGCCACTGCTGCGGGCCGGCGGGTTCACCGTCAGGACCCTGGCGGGCGGGGGCGTCGTCGCGGTGGGCGGCGGCACCACGATCCGGTTCGACGTCGTGCCGCGCGCGCAGGCTGGGATGCAGCGGGTCGACCTGTCACTGAACCGGCCCGTGAAGGACCGGCACGTGGAGCAGATCGGTCACTCGACCCTCACCGTCGGCCCCGGCACCCACGCCGTGTGGACGTTCGCCAAGAACGGCACCAGCTAGCCACCGGGCGCCGGGACCCGCCCCCCGCCGTCAGCCTTCCGCGCGCGCCGGCAGCTTCCAGCCGGGGCGCGGGAAGTGGCAGGTGTACCCGTCCGGGTACCGCTGGAGGTAGTCCTGGTGCTCCGGCTCGGCCTCCCAGAAGGGGCCGACCGGCTCCACCTCGGTGACGACCTTGCCGGGCCACAGTCCGGAGGCGTCCACGTCGGCGATCGTGTCCTCGGCGATGCGCTTCTGCTCGTCGTCGACGTAGTAGATCGCCGAGCGGTAGCTGAGGCCGATGTCGTTGCCCTGGCGGTTCTTGGTGCTCGGGTCGTGGATCTGGAAGAAGAACTCCAGGAGCGCGCGGTAGTCGGTCCGCTCCGGGTCGAAGAGGATCTCGATGGCCTCCGCGTGCGTCCCGTGGTTACGGTACGTCGCGTTCGGCACGTCTCCGCCGGTGTAGCCGACCCGGGTCGCCGTCACACCCGGGAGTCGGCGGGCCAGCTCCTCCACCCCCCAGAAGCATCCGCCCGCCAGCACGGCCCTCTGCGTCTGCGCAGCCATTGCGACCCTCCAATTTCCGTCAGCTGTCCATCAGCTCGATCAGTCGGGCACCTCGGTCACCCGGCCCGTACCGCACCGGTCTCCCTGCCCAGTGTGCTCAACGTTCGAGGACTCCGTGCGATTCCGCGACCGACCTGCTGTTCCGCTGTCCCGCAGCAGCCCCCTACGCCGGCGCCCGGAAGCCTCCGATCCGCTCCTCCAGCAGTTCGGCGAGCCGCAGCGGGGTGCGGTCCTCGAACATCGGGCCGATGATCTGCACTCCCACCGGCAGCCCCTCGGGCGAGAAGCCCGCCGGTACGGCGGTGGCGGGCAGGCCGGGCATGGTGGCCAGCCCGGCCCACACGAGCTGGTCGAGGTAGGGATGATCCACGCCGTCGATGTCGAGCCGGCGTGCCATCGAGTCGGGGTCGTGGTCGTGCGGGAACGCGGGAGTGGGCGTCACCGGACACACCACGGCGTCGAACGCGCCGAAGAGCTTTCGCCAGCCGTGCCGGTGCAGCTCGCGCCGGTTGTTCGCCCCGATCCAGTCGCGGTGGCTGGACACCATGGCGCGCAACCGTGCCGCGTCGAGGCCGCCGTCGTCCGCGCTCAGCCCGGCGGCGTGGGCGCGCACCTGCTCGTACACCTCGTCGGGAAGCCGCGCGCCGGTGCCCGAGAACAGCAACTGCGTGTAGACCAGCGCCGCTTCGGTCAGATCGGGCAGCAGCGGAGTGTGCCGTTCGACCCGGGCCCCGCCCTCGGCGAGCGCGTCGGCCACCCGGTTCACACCCGCCCGCACCGCGGCCCCGGTCGGCAGCAGCGGATGCTCCTCGAGGACCAGGACCCGGAAGTCACGGAGCCGCTCGTGGCGCGCGGGCGGCAGCGTCACGTCGTACGCCACACCGAAGGTCAGCGGGTCCGGTCCGGCCATGACGTCGAGCAGGAGCGTGAGGTCGCGGGCCGTGCGGGCCATCGGGCCGACGACGGCGAGATCGGGTTCGGCCGGGAACGCCGGCACGGTCGGCGGGACCATGCC
>NZ_JAENRY010000546.1 GCF_016612545.1 Streptomyces sp. MBT65
CGGGTAGGGGCGGCGGGGGCGAAAAAAGCCCTACAGCCCGTAGCGCTCCCGCGCCTCCTTCACCGCCGTCGCCTTCACTTCCCCGCGTCGCGCCAACTGCGCCAGCGCGGCGACGACGATCGACTCCGCGTCGACACCGAAGTAGCGGCGCGCCGCGTCCCGCGTGTCCGAGAGGCCGAAGCCGTCCGCGCCCAGTGACGACCAGTCCTGCTCGACCCACTGCGCGATCTGGTCGGGAACCTGCCGCATGTAGTCGGAGACGGCGAGCACCGGGCCCTCGGCGCCGTGCAGCGCCTGCCGGACGTACGGCACCCGCTCCTCGCCGCGCAGCAGCGCCGCGTCCGCGTCGAGCGCGTCCCGCCGCAGCTCGGTCCAGGACGTCGCCGACCAGACATCGGCCGCGACACCCCACTCCTCGGCGAGCAGCCGCTGCGCCTTCAGCGCCCAGTGGATCGCCGTACCGGAACCGAGAAGCTGGATGCGCGCCGCGTTGGCGGCGGGCGAAAGCCCCGCCGATTCCGCGGTGTTGAAGCGGTACAGGCCCTTGACGATGCCCTCGTCGATACCGAGGCCGGCCGGCTTGGCGGGCTGCGGGATCGGCTCGTTGTAGACGGTGAGGTAGTAGAAGACGTTCGGGTCCTCGCCCTGGGCCGTCTCGCCGTACATCCGGCGCAGACCGTCCTTCACGATCGCCGCGACCTCGTACGCGAACGCCGGGTCGTACGACATCGCCGCGGGGTTCGTCGCCGCGATCACCGGCGAGTGCCCGTCCGCGTGCTGGAGACCCTCGCCCGTCAGCGTCGTACGGCCGGCCGTCGCACCGACGAGGAAGCCGCGGCCGAGCTGGTCGCCGAGCTGCCACATCTGGTCGGCCGTGCGCTGCCAGCCGAACATCGAGTAGAAGATGTAGAAGGGGATCATCGCTTCGCCGTGCGTCGCGTACGACGTCGACGCGGCGATGAAGTCCGCCATGGAGCCCGCCTCGGTGATCCCCTCGTTGAGGATCTGACCGTTCTTGGCCTCCTTGTAGTACATGAGCTGGTCGCGGTCGACGGGCTCGTACGTCTGGCCCTTGGGGGAGTAGATCCCGAGGGAGGGGAAGAGCGACTCCATGCCGAAGGTGCGCGCCTCGTCCGGCACGATCGGCACCCAGCGCTTGCCGGTCTCCTTGTCGCGGACCAGGTCCTTGACGAGACGGACGAAGGCCATGGTGGTGGCGACGTTCTGGCTGCCGGAACCCTTGTCGAAGGACGCGAACGCCTTCTCGGCCGGGGCGGGCAGCGCGGGCAGCGGGTGCGTACGACGCGCGGGGGCCGGACCGCCCAGGGCGGCGCGGCGCTCCTGGAGGTAACGGACCTCGGGGGAGTCGGCGCCGGGGTGGCCGTAGGGCACGACCCCGTCGATGAACCGAGCGTCGGAGATGGGAAGTTCGAGCAGGTCACGCATCTGCTTGAACTCGTCCGTCGACAGCTTCTTCATCTGGTGGTTGGCGTTCTTCGACGCGAAGCCCTCGCCGAGCGTGTGGCCCTTGACCGTCTGCGCCAGGATGACCGTCGGGCCGCCCTTGTGCTCCACGGCCGCCTTGTACGCGGCGTAGACCTTGCGCGCCTCGTGACCACCGCGCGAGAGGTGGAAACACTCGAGGATCTTGTCGTCGCCGATCAGCTTCGCCAGCTCGACGAGCGCCGGGTCCTTGCCGAAGAAGTCCTCGCGGATGTAGGCGGCGCCGCGCGTCTGGTACGTCTGCACCTGGGCGTCCGGTACCTCGCGCAGGCGGCGTACGAGCGCGCCCGTGGTGTCGAGCTGGAACAGCTCGTCCCAGGCGTTGCCCCACAGGGACTTGATGACGTTCCAGCCGGCGCCGCGGAACTGGGCCTCCAGCTCCTGCACGATCTTGAAGTTCGCGCGGACCGGGCCGTCGAGGCGCTGGAGGTTGCAGTTGATGACGAAGGTCAGGTTGTCCAGACCCTCGCGGCTCGCCAGTGCGAGGGCCGCCGTCGACTCGGGCTCGTCCATCTCGCCGTCACCGAGGAAGGCCCAGACGTGGGACTCGGAGACGTCCTTGATGCCGCGCGCGGTCAGGTAGCGGTTGAAGCGCGCCTGGTAGATCGCGGACAGCGGGCCGAGGCCCATCGACACCGTCGGGAACTCCCAGAGCCACGGCAGGCGGCGGGGGTGCGGGTACGACGGGAGGCCGTTGCCGCCCGCCTCCTGGCGGAAGTTGTCGAGGTGCGCCTCGGTGAGGCGGCCGTCGAGGAAGGCGCGGGCGTAGATGCCGGGGGAGGCGTGGCCCTGGATGTAGAGCTGGTCGCCGGAGCCGGGCGCTTCCGCGGACTCCTTGCCCTTGAAGAAGTGGTTGAAGCCGGTCTCGTACAGCCAGGCCGCGGACGCGAAGGTCGCGATGTGGCCGCCGACGCCGTGTTTCGCGCCCCGGGTCACCATGGCCGCCGCGTTCCAGCGGTTCCACGCGGTGATACGGCGCTCCAGCGCCTCGTCGCCGGGCGCGGCCGGCTCGGCGGCGGTCGGGATGGTGTTGAGGTAGTCCGTCTCAAGCAGCTTGGGCAGCGCGAGTCCGTTGCCCTCCGCGCGCTCCAGCGTGCGGCGCATCAGATATGCGGCACGGTGCGGACCCGCAGCCTGCGTGACGGCGTCCAGGGAGGCCTGCCATTCGGCGGTCTCCTCGGGGTCGCGGTCCGGGAGCTGGTCGAGCTCGCTCGGCTGGATGGCGTAGGGGTCGGTCATAACGCCGCCTTCCTCGGTCGAAGGGGGGTTCCCTCATCGGCAAGGGGATTTCGGGGGTGCCCTTGGTCTTTGGCAGGACAGGGCGGCGGGCCCTGTGGTGGGAGCCCGTCGGTGACTGTAACTCCCTGATCGATGATCGATCAAAGGTTCCCGGGCAAAATATCTTGATTACGGGAAAGTCGGCACGGGGTGCCTCCGGCGGCGGCACCGGGTGTCGTAGTTGCCCGGGGTTTTCGCAGGTCGGAGGGGGTCTTTTGAGCGGGGGAGCGCTCCTGTGGGTGAGCGTGTTGGGGG
>NZ_JAENRY010000547.1 GCF_016612545.1 Streptomyces sp. MBT65
CACTCAGGCCCCACCCCCGCCCCCACCGCCGAGGCCTTGATGCGCTCCCGCTACACCGCCTTCGTGCGGCTCGACGCGCCCTACCTGCTGCGCACCTGGCACCCCCGGACCCGCCCCGCCGAACCCCTCGATCTCGACCCGGGGATGCGGTGGACGGGGCTGGAGATCCTGGAGACGGGTGGCGGGTCGGCGTTCCACTCCGCGGGGACCGTGACGTTCCGGGCCTCGTACAAGGGCGGCGCGATCCATGAGCGCAGCCGGTTCGAGCGGGTCGACGGGGCGTGGGTGTACGTCGACGGGGAGTTCCTCGACCAGGACGACTAGGACAACCAGGTCAACTACGGGGCCAGGATGTCGAGTTCCTGGAGTGCGCCGACCGTGATCTCGCGGGTCAGGGTCTCCGCGCGCAGCGCGTCGCCCTCGCGGACCGCCTCCGCGACCTGGACGTGCAGGGTGACGGCGGCCGGGTCGGGGTCCTCGAACATGACCTCGTGGTGGGTGCGGCCCGCGAGGACCTCCGTGACGACGTCTCCGAGGCGGGCAAACATCTCGTTGCCGGAGGCGGCCAGGATCACCCGGTGGAAGGCCACGTCGTGGACGAGGTAGGCCTCCAGTTTGTGGCCGCGTGAGTTGGCCACCATGCCGATCGCGCACTCGGTGAGTTCCGCGCACTGCTCCGCCGTGGCGAACTTGGCGGCGAGCCCGGCCGCGATCGGCTCGACCGCGGAGCGCAACACCGTGAGGGAGCGCAGTTGCTGCGGGCGGTCGGCGCCGGCCAGCCGCCAGCGGATGACCTGCGGGTCGTAGACATTCCACTCGGCCTTGGGCCGTACGGTGACGCCCACCCGGCGGCGGGACTCGACCAGGTGCATGGATTCGAGGACGCGGACCGCCTCGCGCATCACGGAGCGGGAGACCTCGAAGTCCTTGGCGAGCTCGTCGGTGCGCAGGACGCTGCCCGGTGGGTACTCGCCCGCGGTGATGGCGGGGCCGAGGGAGTCGAGTACGCGGCCGTGCAACCCGCGGCCCGGAGTGGTCATGCACTCAGCGTACGGGTCACATCACGGAACCAAAAAGTCAGACTTATATGTCACAGACTCTTGAATTCGTCGTACCTAATCGGTTTCAGTGGGTTCGACATCAGGTGTCGACGGAGACAGTGAGGCAGCGATGCGTACCCCCCATGTCGTCGTGGTGATGGGCGTAGCGGGCACCGGGAAGACCACCATCGGTCCCCTGCTCGCGGCCCGGCTCGGCGTGCCGTACGCCGAGGGCGACGACTTCCACCCGCAGGCCAACATCGCCAAGATGTCGGCCGGGCACCCGCTGACGGACGAGGACCGGTGGCCCTGGCTGGACGCCATCGGCGACTGGGCGCACGGGCGCGCGGGGCTCGGCGGGGTCGTCAGCAGCTCGGCGCTGAAGCGGTCGTACCGCGACCGTTTGCGGGCCGCCGCTCCCGGGGTCGTCTTCGTGCACCTGACCGGCGACCGCGCGCTCATCGAGGACCGGATGGCGCACCGGCACGGGCACTTCATGCCGACCGCGCTGCTCGACTCGCAGTTCGCCACGCTCCAGCCGCTGGAGGCCGACGAGGCGGGTGTAGCCGTGGACGTCACCGGCAGCCCGGAGCAGATCGCCGAGCGGGCCATGACCGCGCTGGAGCAGGTCCCCGAGCCCACCTCCTAGCACTCCGTACCTGTCCCCCCTCCCCCGTATCCGCAAGGAATCCACCGTGACCAGACTCAGCGTCGAGATGCTGGCAGCGGACCCCGTCGAGCCCATCACCTCGGCCGGACACGCTCAGCTGGGCATCGCCGTACTGGCGGGCATCGCCGTCATCGTCCTGCTCATCACCAAGTTCAAGATGCACGCCTTCCTGGCGCTGACCATCGGCTCGCTCGCGCTCGGCGCGTTCGCCGGGGCGCCGCTGGACAAGGCGATCACCAGCTTCACCACCGGGCTCGGTTCGACCGTCGCCGGTGTGGGTGTGCTGATCGCGCTGGGCGCGATCCTCGGCAAGCTGCTCGCCGACTCCGGCGGCGCGGACCAGATCGTCGACACCATCCTCGCGAAAGCAAGCCCGCGGTCGATGCCGTGGGCGATGGTGCTGATCGCCTCCGTGATCGGGCTGCCGCTGTTCTTCGAGGTCGGCATCGTGCTGCTGATCCCGGTCGTGTTGATGGTCGCCAAGCGCGGCAACTACTCGCTCATGCGGATCGGCATCCCGGCGCTCGCCGGTCTGTCGGTCATGCACGGACTCATTCCGCCGCACCCCGGGCCGCTGGTCGCCGTCGACGCCGTCAAGGCCAACCTCGGGCTGACCCTCGCGCTCGGCGTGCTGGTCGCGATCCCGACCGTCATCATCGCGGGGCCGCTGTTCTCGAAGGTCGCCGCCCGCTGGGTGGACGTCCAGGCCCCCGAACGCATGATCCCCTCCCGCCCCTCCGAGGACCTGGAGAACCGTCCCGGCTTCGGCGCGACCCTCTCCTCCATCCTGCTGCCGGTCGTGCTGATGC
>NZ_JAENRY010000548.1 GCF_016612545.1 Streptomyces sp. MBT65
CGCACCCGCACCCGCACCCGCACCTACGACCAGGTAGCAACCACGTACCCGACCCCGTACGGCGCGTCCTCGTACAACAGCGCACCGCCCAGGTCCGCGCCCTCGGCAGCGCCCGCGAGGACCTGCCAGGGCGCACGGCCCGAGGCCTTCAGTTCGTACGCCAGCTCGGTGTCCAGCGCCTTGAGAGCCGCTACGTCCGCCGCCCCCAGCGCACGCGCGACCTCCGCGTCGAAGGGTGCCGCCCGCTCGTCGAGATAACCCGGTGCCTTCAGCGTCCGGCACGCGCTGGCGTCGCCCATCACCAGCAGCGCGACCCGGTCGGGCTGCGCGACGAGGTCCCTCCCGGTCTGAATACACCGCTCGGCCTCAAGAGGTTCCCCGACGCCGAGTCCCTCGATCGGGGCGTCCGACCACCCGGTCCGCTCCAGCAGCCACGCGGCGACGGCCAGCGAGGGCGGAAGCTCACGCTCCGATGCCGCGCCGCCGTCCCCGGGCCGGTCCCCTCCCAGCCGTACGTCGAGATCCACACCGAAGCCGCGGAACGAACCCCGGGTGCCCTCAGGATGCGGCCCGCGCCCGCTCTGCTCGGCGGGTCCGACGACCACCAGGCGGTCGGGCCGGGCGGCGGCCAGTACACCCAGCGCGTCGGTGCACGCGGCCCGCGCGGCGGCCAGTTCGGGCGCCGCACCCGCGGCGACATCGGGGACGAGGAGCGGAGGACAGGGGCAGACGGCGGCGGCTACGAGCATGGCCGGAACACTAACAAGCCGCACTGACACGGCACGCCGACAGTCCACATGGCCTACGGATCAACGCGGACTACAGCCCCACATGGCCACGCCGACAATCCGCCACCGACCCGACGTCGCTCAGCGGGTCGCGCTCTCAGTCGCAGCCGCAACCGCTCCCCGTGGCGACCGGCAGCGGCGCGGGTGCGCCGATCTTCGGCAGGCCCAGCATCACGCCGACCGGCTTGGCGGCCTCGGCCGCGTTGCGCTTCTCCCAGGCATCGCCCGCGCGCGTGGGACGCACGTTCAGGGTGGGCCCCTCTGCGAGGAGGTGGTGCGGGGCGGCGTACGTGATCTCGACCGTCACCACGTCACCGGGGCGCACGTCCTGGTCCGGCTTGGTGAAGTGGACGAGGCGGTTGTCGGGGGCACGCCCGGAGAGACGGTGGGTGGCACCGTCCTTGCGGCCCTCGCCCTCGGCGACCATCAGCTCCACGGTGCGGCCGACCTGCTTCTTGTTCTCGTCCCAGGAGATCTCCTCCTGGAGGGCTACCAGCCGCATGTAGCGCTCCTGGACGACCTCCTTGGGGATCTGGTTCTCCATGGTCGCGGCCGGGGTGCCGGGCCTCTTCGAGTACTGGAACGTGAACGCTTGCGCGAAGCGCGCCTCGCGGACCGCGTGCATCGTCTGCTCGAAGTCCTCCTCGGTCTCCCCGGGGAAGCCCACGATGATGTCGGTGGTGATGGCGGCGTGCGGGATGGACGCGCGGACCTTCTCGATGATCCCCAGGTAGCGCTCCTGGCGGTAGGACCGGCGCATGGCCTTGAGGATCGGGTCGGAGCCGGACTGCATCGGCATGTGCAGCTGCGGCATCACGTTCGGCGTCTCGGCCATCGCGGCGATGACGTCGTCGGTGAAGTCGCGAGGGTGCGGCGACGTGAACCGGACGCGCTCCAGGCCCTCAATGGTCCCGCAGGCCCGCAGCAGCTTGCTGAAGGCCTCGCGGTCGCCGATGTCGGAGCCGTACGCGTTGACGTTCTGGCCGAGCAGCGTGATCTCGGAGACGCCCTCGCCGACCAGGGCCTCGATCTCGGCGAGGATGTCGCCTGTGCGGCGGTCCTTCTCCTTGCCGCGCAGCGCCGGGACGATGCAGAAGGTGCAGGTGTTGTTGCAGCCGACGGAGATCGACACCCAAGCCGCGTAGGCACTCTCGCGCCGGGTCGGCAGCGTCGAGGGGAAGGCCTCCAGGGACTCCGCGATCTCGACCTGCGCCTCTTCCTGCACGCGCGCGCGTTCCAGCAGCACCGGGAGCTTGCCGATGTTGTGCGTGCCGAAGACGACGTCCACCCAGGGCGCCTTCTTCACGATGGTGTCGCGGTCCTTCTGGGCGAGGCAGCCGCCGACGGCGATCTGCATCCCGGGGCGCTTCGTCTTCATCGGGGCGAGCCGGCCGAGGTTCCCGTAGAGCTTGTTGTCGGCGTTCTCGCGCACGGCGCAGGTGTTGAAGACGACGACGTCCGCGTCCCCGTCCGAGCCCTCGGGCGCGCGCACATAGCCGGCACCCTCCAGGAGACCGGAGAGCCGCTCGGAATCGTGGACGTTCATCTGGCACCCGTAGGTGCGCACTTCGTATGTTTTGACGTCCACTGCTTCGCTCCGGTCACCGCTGGTCATGTGACAAGGGTAGGCGGTGCCGGGAGCGGCTCTTCCGGCGGCCGAGAACCGCCACCCCGCAGACCGGTCACTCCCCGCCGACGCCCCACCCC
>NZ_JAENRY010000549.1 GCF_016612545.1 Streptomyces sp. MBT65
CCCATGAGCAGGCCCCCCTCCTTCACCCCGCCCCCCGGCGCTCGCGCCTACCCGCTGCGGACCGCTCGCGGTGTGTTCGCCGTCGTGGACTCGCCCGTGGGCGACGGCGTCGAGCCGAAGGGCGTCGCGCTGTTGCTGCCGGGGTTCACCGGGAGCAAGGAGGACTTCAACCCCCTGCACGAGGCGTTCGGGGCGCGCGGGTACCGGACCGTGGCCGTGGACGGGCGCGGCCAGTACGAGACGGACGGACCGGCGAAGGACGAATCCCCTTACGCCCAGGCCGAGTTGGCGCGGGACGTGCTCGCGCTGGCGGAGACCGTGGGCGCGCCGGTGCATCTGCTCGGGCACTCCTTCGGCGGGCATGTCGCCCGGGCCGCCGTCCTCCTGGACGCCTCGCCGTTCGTGTCGCTGACGCTGATGGCGTCGGGTCCCGCGGAGATCTCCGCCTCCCAGCAGCAGCGTGTGAAGTTGCTGCGGGACGCGCTCGCCGTGATGTCGATGGCCGAGGTGTGGGACGCGATCCAGGCGATGGAAGCCCCGGAGGACACCGAGACCGGCGGTGGGCTGGACGAGGGTCTCGACGACCGGGCCGACCTGCGCCGCCGTTGGCTGGGCACCCAGCCGGCTCAACTCCTCGCGGCGGGACGCCAGTTGTGCGACGAGCCGGACCGGGTCGCCGAGCTGGCCGCCACCGGGCTCCCCACCCACGTCCTGTCGGGCTCGCGCGACGACACCTGGCCGGTGCCGCTCCTCGACGACATGGCCGTACGGCTGAAGGCGCGGCGGACGGTCGTCGCGGGGGCCGAGCACTCACCGAACACGGACCAGCCGGCCGCGACGGCCAAGGCGATCGCCGACTTCTGGGACACGGCCGCCCTTTGAGAAGGGACACGGCAGCCCTTTAAGAAGGGAGTCAGCACTGCCCCCGTCAGAAGGGTCAGTACTGCGTCTGGAGGTGCTCCCAGAACCCGTCCCGCAGCGCCCGCCGCAGATCGGCCTGGCCGCGCAGCGAGTACTGAAGCAGCCCTTCCGCCTCGACCAGCAGATCCTGGTCGACCGAACCCGGCAGATACGGATGCCCGGGCAGCAGCTCGACCAGCGCCTCCCGCCCCCGCGCCGAGAGCCACTTCGCCGCGATCTGCGCGCCCACGAAGCGGACGTCGTCGCGGGTGGGCCGGGTGGCGGCGGCCTCGTAGACGGCGGACGCGCGCCGGGAGACGTACGGCTTGAAGAAGTCGAGGTCGAAGGTGCGCTGGCTGTCGACCTCCCAGAGGAGCGGCTCCGCCTGGTTGCGGCCCTCCGGCGCCTCGATGCCCCACAAGTGGACGCGGGCGCCGTACCCTTGGGCCGCCTCGACCGCCGAGACCAGGTCCTCGTCGCCGCCGATGAGGGCCGCGTCGCTGATGGCGCGGTGCCGGGCGAGGGACTCCAGGTCGGAGCGGATGAGTGAATCGACGCCCTTCTGCTGGTTGTTGGCGTTGAGATTGCCCAACCGCACCTTCACGTCCGGGAGTTCGGCGATGGCCTGCTGCTCGGCGGTGTGGATGCGGCGGCGGGCGCCGTCGTACCAGTAGACGCGCAGCAGCCGGCTGTCCGCGAAGATCGTGCGGGCCTTGTCGATGAGCGCCTCGATGAGGCCCTCGGTGTCGAGATCGAAGGTACGTCGGTCCTCGGTCCCGGAGACGAGCCGGCCTGCGGCTGCATACAAATACCCGGCGTCGACGAAGATCGCATGCGTCGAGGGCGTCTTCGCCACTTCGGCGAGCATGCGCTGCAGCAGCTCGTTCGTGCGGTCGATGCGGGCGCTGAGGGCCGCGAGGTCGTCGTTCATCGGCTCCATTGTCCCGGCGGTCACGCTGCGAACACAACCGGTCCCGGTCAGTCTCGCGCCGATCTCTTACCGGTCAGTAATTAGGCGTGCGAAAAATTTCCTTAGCGTAGGGAATGTTTGTAACACGCATCCCGTTGACTCCATACGTAACCAAGTAGTTCTCCTCAGGAGGATGACCAGACGAAGGGAGAAGCCATGCGCTTCGAAATCATGCGTCTCGACGAGGTCGACGGCACCACCGTGGACAGCACCGTCGTGGACGCCGCCTCCGTCAATCGGATCGTGCAACAGGCCGCCGCCATTGGACAGCGACTGTGGATCCGTCCCGCCGAGACCAAGACCTCGTAACACCTACGACATTTACCCGCGTACCGAAGACGGATCGCGACCACACTTCAGGACCCCCGTACGGCACCGATGCCGTGCGGGGGTTCTGCGTTCACGGCCTCAACTCGCCCGGATCACCTGGGTGATCCCGTTGATGATCTGCTGCACGGCGATGGCGGACAGCATCATCCCCGCGAGCCGCGTCACCAGCACGACCCCGCCGTCCTTGATGACCCGGATGATCAGCAGCGAGTACCGCATCACGATCCACAGCACGACATGGATGGCGAGGATCGCCGTCCACACC
Source organism: Streptomyces sp. MBT65 (assembly GCF_016612545.1). Classification (GTDB taxonomy): domain Bacteria; phylum Actinomycetota; class Actinomycetes; order Streptomycetales; family Streptomycetaceae; genus Streptomyces. Next base: position 2,466 of record NZ_JAENRY010000549.1, read on the forward strand.
GACACCTGCGCGGCCGCGCTGTCGGACTTCTGCACGGCGAGGATGACGGACACGATCGCACCGGGCCCGGCGAGCAGCGGCATGCCCAGCGGTACGAGGGCGACGTTGACGTCCTTGGTCTGCTTCGGCTCGTCGGTCTTGCCGGTGAGCAGGTCGAGCGCGATCAGCAGGAGCAGCAGTCCGCCCGCGATCATCAGCGCGGGCACGGAGACATGCAGATAGTCGAGGATCTGATGCCCCAGCAGCCCGAAGACGGTGATCACCCCACCCGCGACGCACACGGCCTGGAAGGCCATCCGCTTCTGCACCTTGGACGGTCGTCCGGCGGTCAGCGCGAGGAAGATCGGGGTGATCCCAGGGGGATCCATGATGACAAAAAGGGTCAGGAAGAGGGAGCCGAAGACGGCGACGTCGAACATGGGTGAGCCACAAGCCTTGCAGATGGGAGGGGGTGGGGACA
>NZ_JAENRY010000054.1 GCF_016612545.1 Streptomyces sp. MBT65
GGGTGGGCCGGGGGTGCGCGTGGGGGTGGATCCGGGTCATCGTTCGGGCCTCCGGGGACGAGTGGGGGTGAACGGGGGCTGCGTGAAAGGGAGTTGGGCGGACTTCGTGACTCGGGTGATCGGCCTGTGCACTCGGGGCTCGGGGGAAAACTTCTTCATCTCCGCCCCAAGACTCTCTTTGCGTAACGGCCCCTCACCTTCCGGAGTTCCCGGCCGTCCCCCTCGTGCCGCCCCGGCCACGCCCCGGCCGCTGAGGTCCGGTCTCTGGCCGCGCGGGTCAGTTCCCGCAGCTCAGCGCCTGCATACGGTTCCTCCACCACCCGTGGAACGGGACGACCGAGGAGGCAGGCTCGTGCAGGAAGACAGCCAGTTGGACACGTGTGTGATCGGGGCGGGGCCCGCCGGGCTCGCCGTCGCCAGGGCGCTGGCCGAGCGGCGGCTGCCGTACACGCATCTGGAGCGGCACACCGGGCTCGGCGGTATCTGGGACATCGAGAACCCGGGCGGCCCGATGTACGAGTCGGCCCATTTCATCTCCAGCCGGACCCTGTCGGGCTTCGGCGGTTTCCCGATGCCGGAGCACTTCGCGGACTATCCGCCGCACCGGCAGATCCTGTCGTATCTGCGGTCCTTCGCCGAGGCCTACAGGCTGAGCGAACGGATCGAGTTCGGTACCGCGGTGGAGCGCGTGGAGAAGAACGCGGACGGCACCTGGACGGTCGTCCGGGCCGACGGACGGGAGAGCCTGCACGGGCAGGTCGTGGTGTGCACGGGCTCGCAGTGGAGTCCCAACATCCCTGAGATTCCAGGTGAGTTCGCCGGGGAGGTCCGGCACACCGCCGGCTATCGCAGCGCGGAGGAGCTGCGGGGCAAGCGGGTGCTGGTCGTGGGTGCGGGGAACTCCGGCTGCGACATCGCGTGCGACGCGGCCCGGACGGCGGACCGTGCGGTGATCAGCATGCGGCGCGGGTACTGGTTCATCCCGAAGCATCTGTTCGGGCGGCCGGTGGACACGATCGCCAACAGCGGGCCTCATCTGCCGATGTGGCTGGCGCAGCGGGTCTTCGGTGGACTGCTGCGGATCGTCAACGGCGATCCGACCCGCCTGGGCCTGCAGAAGCCGGACCACAAGCTCTTCGAGACGCACCCGGCCATCAACTCGATGCTGATCCACCACCTCCAGCACGGCGACATCACCGCCCGGCCCGGCATCGCGCGCGCCGAGGGCAGCACCGTGCACTTCACGGACGGCACGAGCGACGACGTCGACCTGATCCTGTTGGCGACCGGCTATGTGCACAAAGTGCCGGTCGCGCAAAGGTACTTCGGCGACGAGCAGCATCCCGACCTGTATCTGTCGTCCTTCTCGCGGGAGCACCGGGGCCTGTTCGGCATCGGGTTCGTCGAGACCAACTCCGGCGCGTACCAACTCTTCGACACCCAGGCACAGTTGATAGCCGGGTATCTGAGCGACGCACGTCACGGTCTGCCCGGCGCCGAGCGGTTCACGCAGATGATCCGTGCCGACCGGCCCGATCTGTCCGGCGGGCTGAAGTTCGTCGACTCACCCCGCCACACCGGCTACGTCGACAGCGGGGCGTTCGTGAAGTATCTCGGCAAGGTCGCCCGACAGATGGGTTGGCGCACCGAGGGCCAGGCACCGCCGGTGCGGTCGGCGCACCGCGTGGAGGCGACGGCATGAGCCGGTTCGACCTCACCGACAAGGTCGTGCTGGTGACCGGCGGCGCGGGCGGCATCGGCAGCGCGCTGTGCCACCGCTTCGCCGCGGGCGGCGCGCGCTGTGTCGTCGTCGACATCGACGGGGTCCGGGCCGAGAAGGTGGCCGCGGAGCTGCCCGGCGCCGGGCACACGGGCATCGGCTGCGATCTGCTCCGACGCGCCGAGCTTGAGCGGCTGTTCGAGCAGGTCGCCGAGGTCCATGGGCGTCTCGACGTGCTGGTGAACAACGTGGGCATGACCAGCTCGGAGCGCTTCGACGTCCGCAGCGTCGAGAGCATCGAGCGGGAGATCGCCCTCAATCTGACCTCCCCGCTGGTCGCCACCCGGATCGCGATCCCCCTGCTGAAGGCCTCCCGGGACGCCCGCGTGGTCACCACCGTCTCGCTCGGCGGGATCTTCCCGCTGGGCGAGACCCCGATCTACACGGCGTCCAAGTTCGGGCTGCGCGGCGCGATGCTCGCCATCGGCCTCGATCTGCGGGGCAAGGGCATCCTGGCCGGGTCGGTGCTGCCCTCGGCGACCGACACCCGGATGCTGCGTCAGGAGGCCGTGGACGGCGGCAACTCGATGCAGTTCCAGGATCAGCCGCAACAGCCCGCCGACGTCGTGGCGGCTGTGGTGAGCCTGCTGGACAGGCCCCGCCTGGAGGCCTACCCCCGGTCCGGTGAGTCCCGGCTGGTGCGCTGCGCGATGCTCGTCCCGAATCTGCTGCCCAGGCTCTTCCCTCTGTTCCGCAGGCGCGGCGACCGCGGCATGGCCCGCTATCTGGAGGAACTCCGCGGCCGCGGACTGGCCCGACAGACCGACGGACGCTGGGAGTTGGTGGAGAAGGCATGACCTCGAAGGACACACTGCACATCGTCAACCCCGCCACCGGGGAACAGCTCGCCACCCTCCCCGCCGCGAGCGCCGACGACGTCACCAAGGCCGCCGAACAGGCCCGTCACGTCCACGATTCCGGGGTGTGGTCGCGGCTTCCGGTCCGCGAACGCGGCGCCGTACTCCTCCGCCTCGCCGACCTGATGCACCGCGACGCCGAACTCCTCGCCCGGCTGGACAGCGAGGACGCGGGCAAGCCCATCACCGAGTGCCGTACGGGGGACGTGCCGGGCGCGATCGAGTCGGTCCGCTGGTTCGCCGAGGCGGCGGACAAGGTCTTCGGCCGGGTCGCGCCGGGCGGACCCGACGCGCTTGGTCTCGTCACGCGCGAACCGGTCGGCGTCGGCGCGGCGGTCCTTCCCTGGAACTACCCGCTGGCGATGGCGAGTTGGAAGCTCGGTCCCGCGCTCGCGGCCGGCAACTGCCTGCTGCTCAAACCGGCCGAGGCGACCCCGCGCTCGGCCCTGCACCTGGCCGCACTCGCCACCGAGGCCGGCCTCCCCGACGGCGTACTGACCGTCCTGCCCGGCCACGGCGCGGAAGCCGGAGCGGCCCTCGCCCGCGACCCGCTCGTCCAGGCCCTGTCCTTCACCGGCTCCACCGCGACCGGCCGCCACATCCTCAGGGCAGCCGCCGACAGCAACTTCAAGCGCGTCTCCCTGGAGATGGGCGGCAAGAGCCCCCAGATCCTGCTGCCCGACGCGCTCTCCTACGGCGACGAGCTCATCGGCGCCATGATCGAGGCCGCGTTCCTGACGATGGGGCAGAACTGCACCGCCGGTTCACGGGTGTTGGTGCATCACAGCATCGCCGAGGAGGTCGTGGAACGGTTCGTCGCCGCGGCACGGCAGCTCGTCATCGGCGACCCGGCCGACCCCCGCACCCAGCAGGGGCCGCTCATCGATCGCGCCGCCCTGGACCGGGTCACGGGCGCCGTGGAGGCCGCGCGGGCGGCCGGGGCCCGGATCCACACCGCGGGACTCCCCCACGGGCTGCCCGCGTACGGCGCCTACTGTCCGCCCACCGTGATCACCGATGCCCCCGCCGAAAGCGCCGTACTCACCAGGGAGTTGTTCGGTCCCGTGGTCACCGTCGAGACCTTCGGCTCGGAGGACGAGGCGGTACGGAAGGCCAACGCCACCGAGTACGGGCTCGCCGCCTCCGTGTGGACCCGTGATCTCGACACGGCGCTGCGGCTGGCGCGGGGCATCGAGGCGGGGGTGGTGTCCGTGAACGCGTACAGCGAGGGGGACATCACCACGCCCTTCGGCGGCTGGAAGCAGTCGGGGTTCGGTGGCGCGGAGAAGTCGACGAACGCCTTCGAGCAGTGGACGCGGGAGAAGACGGTCTGGATCCGCACGCGTTGAGCAGGACAGCATGTGAACACGGCCTGGTTACCGACCTGTTGATCGGCCCGCGTGAGAACACGCCGTGGTCATGGACCTGTTGACCAGGTCACTCGCGGTGCCCCGCCGCCTGGAGGAGCCGCTCCCGCACCTGGACCGGTGAGGCTCCGTGCCAGCGGCGTACCGCGCGGCGCAGGGCCCGTTCGTCGGAGAATCCCGCGCGGTGCGCGATCTCACGGAGCGTCAACTCCGGGCGCAGCAGCAGTTGTTCGACGCGTTCCCGGCGGACGCCCTCGACCAGCGCCTCGTACGTCGTGCCGCAGTCGCCGAGTCTGCGGCGCAGGGTCCGTTCGCTCGTCGCGTGCCGTCGGGCCTGCTCGGCGAAGGACGGGATCACCGGGAGGCTCTGCGCGACGGACACCTCCAGCACTTCGAGGAGGTCCTGCCGGCCGGTGCGGGAGGCCAGTTGGGCGTCGAGGGTCTCCAGGGTCGAGGCGTAGGTCACCGGGTCCCGGCCGGGCATCCGGGCGCGTGCCCACGCGGGGTCGATGACGATGCGGTCGGCCGGGGCGCGGAAGCGGACCGGGCAGCCCAACAGGGCGCCGTACAGCTCGCGTCGGCGGGGTGGTGGCGCGGAGAACTCCACCACGCGCGGGGCGAAGTCCGGGCCGACGGCCAGTCGGGACAGGGTGATCACGGAGGCGAAGCCCTCCTCGATCAGGAAGGACGCCACGCTCGGGTCGACGGCGGGGTCGGGGAGATCGGCGCGCAGGACGAAGGCGCCGTCCTCGCCGAGTCCGGTCGACCACACGGTCATCGCGCCGGAGAGGTTCTGGTAGTTCACGCCCGTCTCGATGGCGTGCCGGAGCGTGTCGTCGGCGAGCAGCGCGAAGCCGAGCAGTCCCCACGCGGTCAGGTGCTGGGCAGCGCCGACCCGCAGGCCGAGCTGTTCGTCCCCGGTGAGTTCCACCGCGCGCCGGATCACCGCGCTGCCCTGCCGGTACGACACCCGTAGCGCGGCGGAGCGCATCAGCGTCTCGTCGAGGCCGACCTCGCTGAGCAGGGGCCGTAGGTCGATGCCGCGTGCGTCGGCGACGAGGACGAGATAGCGCAGGATGTTCGGCTGGATCGTCGCGGACGTGCTGCGGCTGGTCCCGGGCGGGTCGGCCGGGGCAGGGAACATCGCGGTCACCTCCTCATGGGCGACCACCGTAAGCGTCCGGGCACCACCGGTCGCGGGTGGTGGCCGCCGAAGTCCCCTCAACGGCCCCCGGCGTCCTGCGTCCGCCCCGCCACGGCTGACTACGGTCCGTGCATGTCAGTCAGCACTCCGGGCCGAGCCCGGGTCGGACGCCCCGCCGACCGGGCCGGTGCCCGCAGGGCGACGACCCTCGCGTTCGCCGCGCAGGGCATGTCCGTCGCCGCCGTGTACACGACCGTCCCGGCCGTCACCGAACACCTGGGACTGTCCCCGCTCGTGACCACCGGCACGCTGGTCGGGGTGGCCCTGACGGCGGGGGTCGGCAGCTTCCTGGCGCTGGCCGCGGTCCGCGTCGCCGGCCCGGTCGCGACGGTGCGCGGGGCCCTCCTCACGGCGGCCGTCGCCCTGACGCTGATCGGCTGGGCCCCCGGCCCGCAGACCGTGATCTGCGCGTACGTCCTCTTCGGCCTCGCCGTCGGCGGCCTCGACGTCGGGATCAACACCCGGGCCGCCGCGATCGAACGCGCCTACGGCCGTAGCGTCTTCGGGTCGTTCTACACGGCGTGGAGCGTGGGTGGTGTGCTCGCGGCCCTGCTCACCGCCGGGGCGGCGCGACTGGACCGGCCGGTGGGCGAGGCTGGCCGTGCAGGCAGGCGTCCTGTTGATCGTCGCGGCCTGCCTGCGCACGCACACGCTTCCCGTATCCGTCCAAGAGCCCACCGCGCAGGCGCCGTTGGGGCGTCGGCTGTGGCTGCGGCTGCTCCCCTTCGGGCTGGTCCTCCTCGTCGTCTACGTCGTGGACTCGACCGTGTCGGCCTGGTCGGCGGTGTATCTGCGGGGGACCCTCGACGCCTCGCTCTCGGTGGCGCCGATGGCGTACGCGGCGTACCAGGCGGGCACGGTCGTCGGCCGGGCGACCGTGGACCGGCTGGTGCAGCGGGTCGGCAGCGTCGCCGTCGTCCGTACGGCGGCCCTGGTGGTGGCGGGCACCCTGCTGGGCATGGCCGCGGCTCCGAGCTGGCCGGTCGCCGTGCTCGCGGCGGGCGGGGTGGGGCTGGGGGCCTCGGTGCTGGCCCCGCTGTGTCTGGCCTCCGCCGCGCGGCTGCGGCCCACCGCCTCGGAGACGGTGCTGGCCCGGCTGAACCTCTTCAACTACGCGGGCGTCGTCACCGGCGGCGCGGTGAGCGGGCTGCTCGGTTCCACCGGCGAGTTCCGGCTCGCGTACGCGGCGCCGGCCGCCCTGGCGGTACTCGTCCTGACCGGTGCCCGCCACTTCACCCGGCCGCCGGGGACATCCGAGACGTAGGAGACAAGCCAGGCGATGGGCGGGATATGGCCAGTCCATGGGTAGACGGCAATCGGTCGTTCAACCGCCGCTGCCAGCGTCGCGCCCATGAACACTCCTCGCATGGGCCTTCCCGACCGGCTCGCCGACACCCTGAGCATGCCCGAGCAACACGAGTACCTCCGCCGCGCCTTCTCCCGGCGCGGTCTGCTGCGCGGTGGCGCGGTCGCCGCCACCGGTGTCGCCCTCGCGGGCGGCGGAGGTGTCGCGGCGGCCGCGACGCCCACGCTGGTGACGGGTTCCGCCACCGCCGCCGTACACGGCTCGCTGGTCGCGCCGTTCGGCAGACACCTCGCCTACGGCGCCGATCCGCGGACCCAGATGCGGGTGTCGTGGCAGGTCCCGCTGCCCGTCAACAAACCGTTCCTCCGTATCGGCCGAAGCCCCCTCGACCTGAGCCACCGCATACCGGCGGAGGTGCGCGACCTGTTCACGCCCACCGGGATCGGCAAGAGCGCCGACATCGACCAGTACTACGTGCACGCGGCGCTGGACAATCTGAGCCCCGACACGACGTACTACTACGGCGTCGGCCACGACGGCTTCGACCCGGCCGACGCGGGCGCCGCGCACACGATCTACTCCTTCAGGACCGCTCCCCGCACGCACAGCACCCGGCCGTTCACGTTCACCGCCTTCGGTGACCAGAACCCGAGCTACACCTCGATCGGCCTCAACGCCCTTGTCCAGGCGCAGAGTCCGGCGTTCCATCTGCACGCGGGCGACATCTGCTACGCGGAGGAGACCGGGCACGGGCTGCCCGGGGACGCGAGCAACTACGACGCCCGCCAGTGGGATTCGTTCCTGGCGCAGATCGAGCCGCTCTCCAGCCGGGTGCCGTGGATGGTGGCGTTCGGCAACCACGACATGGAGTCCTGGTACTCCCCCAACGGCTACGGCGGCAACGAGGCCCGTTTCACCCTGCCCGGCAACGGTTTTGACGCCACGTCAGCTCCCGGCGTCTACTCCTTCGTGCACGGCAACGTGGGTGTGGTGTCGGTCGACGCGAACGACGTGTCGTACGAGATCCCCGCCAACATCGGCTACACCGGCGGCAAGCAGACCGCCTGGCTCGACAAGCGGCTCGCCGAGCTGCGGGCCCGTGCGGACGTCGACTTCATCGTCGTCTTCCACCACCACTGCGCCTTCTCGACCACCACCTCGCACGCCTCCGAGGGCGGGGTGCGCGAGCAGTGGGTGCCGCTGTACGAGAAGCACCAGGTGGACCTGGTGGTCAACGGCCACAACCACGTCTACGAGCGCACCGACCCGGTCGTCCAGGACAAGGCCGTACGGACCCTGCCCATCGGCGGCACCCACGAGCCGACCCGTGGCGGTGTCGTGTACGTGACGGCGGGCGCGGGCGGCGAGAGCGTGTACAGCTTCCCGGTGGCCGACAGCTACGAGGGCCACGAGGACGCGGTCGACTCGGTGCCGACGTACTGGACGGGCAAGGACGGCAAGGTCACCGAGAACGTCGACTGGTCCCGGGTCCGCTACACCGGCTACTCGTTCATCCGTGTCGACGTCGCCCCCGCGACGCCCGGCCGTACGACGACCCTCACGGTGCGGGCGCTGGCCGCGACCGGAGCCGAGGTCGACCGGTTCACGGTCGCCCGCAAGGTCAAGAAGGCCGGCCACACCTACTGACAGGACGCACCGCGGCGGCCACCGGGATGATGCCGGTGGCCGCCGCGGTGCGTCCGGCCCTGAACACGCGGGCCTTCCCCGTATCTCCCGGCGCTGTTCTTCGACGCCTTGCCGTGTTCGCCTTCGCCAAGGACGAGTTCCCGGACCGGAAGTCGTTGTTCGGCATACCGGCGGCGACATATATGATTCCGGGCCAACTGTCGCACGTGCCGCGGTTCGTCACGATGGCCGAGTTCGGCCGGTGCGGTTTCTTCCGCCGGTAGGTGACGGCCGGTGCCCTGGTGAGCGCGATCGGAAATGCCGTGAATGCCTCCGCCCCCGCGCCTTATTTGCGACAAAGCGGCTTTCTTTTCGCCTTCTGTCGGCCGGGCCGGGGGAGGTGTCGCGTACACCGTGCGGAGAAGTCCGCACCGGATATGCCGGAACTCATTTGACTGCGCTATATTTCACGCCTCAACTCCCTTTGCTCGCAGGCGATTTACTCACTCCCCGCCTTCCGCGAATTCTTTGCGTCCCAGGCCGGTTCCGCCCGTTTCCCCCTCCGTGACACGTCTCACCGAAAGCCTCCACTCCGTGGCCATCACCCTGCACGAGGACCGGCCTCCGGCCGGTCGCCATGCAGCCGTTCCGTCCGGCAGTCTGTTCCGACGGATCTACGCACCCCGCACCAGCGACGCCCTGGCGTTCTCCATGGCGACGTACGCCATGCCTCTGCTGGTGCTGGCGATCACCCGTTCCTCGTCGCTGACGGGTCTGGCGTTCGCCCTGGAGTGGACACCGAGGATCGCCGCGTTCGTCCTGGCCGGCAAAGTGGTGGACCGGCGCGGCGCGGCGATCGTGTGCTTCCTCGCCTCGCTGCTGCGGGCCTTGGTGCTGGCCGGGGCGGCCGTAGCGCTGGCGATGCTGCCGCGGGGAACCGCGGAGACGGTGACCGTGCTGGTGCTGGCCGCGGTGACCGGCACCCTGACCCAGTTCAGCTTCGTCGCCAACGAGGCGGTGGGCGCGATCGTCACCCGGCGGGCGGAGAACCGGCCGCACGGAGTGCAGTCGGTCCTCATCGGCATCGACCAGACCGCCATGCTCGTCGGTCCCCTGCTCGCGGGCTTCCTGCTGCTGGTGGGCCCGGGCTGGATGCTCGGCTGCCTGACCGCGCTGTCCCTGCTGGCGGCGGTGCTCGGCCTGCAGACCCCGCCGACCCCGCTGCGCTCCGCCCGCCCGGACGGCGAGCGGACACCGGGCAGTCTGCGGACCGGGCTGCGCATGCTGCACAAGGTTCCCGCGCTGCGCTGGCTGGTGGCGGGCCTGGCCTGTTCCAATCTCGCCCTCGGTCTGCTCCAGTCGGCCAGTCCCGTGATCGTGGTGCAGAACTTCGGCCGTTCCTCCGCCGACGTCGGCACGCTGTGGTCCGCCGCCGCTGCCGCGACCCTGCTGGCGATCACGTTCTGCCGGCTCGCCCTGAGCCGGGTCGACCTGTGGGGTGTGGGGGTGGTGTGCGCGACGTTCGCCTCCGCGGCCTGTCTGGCGCTCCCGCAGGCCCCGTCCTACGCCGCCTATGTGGTCCTCATAGCGCTGTTCATGGCGGGCGACGGCGGTCTCACCGTGGTCCTGCGCACCCTGCGCTCGCTGGTGATCCCGGCGACGGCCTTCGGCACCACGCTCTCCCTGACCATGCTGCTCCTGCTGCTGCCCTTCCCGGTGGCCGGCATCCTCGTCGCCGTGACCCCACCGGCCCATCTGAACACGGTCGTCCTGTGCTGCGCCCTCGTCCAGGCGCTCGCCCTGGCCATCACCTTCGTACGGCTGCGCAACGAGCCGACGCTACGCGCGTCCGCCGACCGGGCACCCCACGCCATGCTCTCCAACGAACCCTCCACCAGGCCTCGTTGACCCGTCACCACTTCGGTAGCCGCGGGTCGTGGTCGGGCCGGACGCGTCGCATGTAGGCGGTGTCGTCCCGGCCGCGCAGGCCCGAGTCCAGGTACAGCCGGTGCGACCGGTCGAGGGCGTCGAGGTCGAGCTCCACGCCCAGGCCGGGGCCGGTGGGCACCTCGACCGCGCCGTCGCGCAGTTCCAGCACGCCGGGGACGACGATGTCGTCGGCCGCGTTCCACGGGTAGTGCGTGTCACAGGAGTGGTCGAGGTTGGGGACGGTCGCCGCGACATGGGTCATGGCGGCAAGGCTGATGCCCAGGTGCGAGTTCGAGTGCATGGACACACCGAGCCCGAACACCTCGCAGACGACGGCCAGTTCGCGGGTCCTGCGCAGTCCGCCCCAGTAGTGGTGGTCGGTGAGGAGGACCTGGATCGCGCGCTGTTCGATCGCGGGCCGCAGATGCTCCCAGGCGATCACGCACATGTTGGTGGCCAGCGGGAGCGGTGACTCCTTCGCGACCCGCGCCATCCCGGGGATGGTGGCGGTCGGGTCCTCCAAGTACTCCAGGACGCCGTCCAGTTGCTCGGCGACGTACACCGATGTCTCCACCGTCCAGGCCGTGTTGGGGTCCAGACGCAGCGGCTGCCCCGGGAAGGCCTCGGCCAGTGCCCTGATCGCGGCGATCTCCTCGTCGGGCGGGAAGACACCGCCCTTGAGCTTGAACGACCGGAAGCCGTAGCGCTGTTGCATCAGCCGGGCCTGCTCGACGATCCCGGCCGGGTCCAGCGCCTCGCCCCAGGCGTCGCCGACCGCCGGCCTGCCGTCGAGGGCGGGGTGCTCGGCCCATTTGTAGAAGAGGTACGCGGCGAAGGGCACGGCATCACGGACCTTGCCGCCGAGCAGGTCGCTGACCGGGCGGCCGAGCAGCCTGCCCTGGGCGTCGAGGCAGGCCACCTCGACCGCCGAGGTGGTCCAGGCGCGTTCGTGGGAGCCGGGGACGGTGGGCCGCAGGGCGGCTTCGATGGCGGCGAGGACGGCCGTCGTGTCGAAGACGTCCAGGCCCACCACGACCTTCGCCGCCGTCTCGAGTCGCTCCAGCCGGACCGCGCCGCCCGTGGTCTCGCCGAGGCCCACGGTGCCGTCCTCCAGCAGGAGTTGGAGAACACAGCGCAGGGCGAGCGGTTCATGGACGCCGTCGGAGTTGAGAAGGGGCGGGTCACGGAAGGCGATCGGGGTGACGATCAGCTCACGGATCCGGCTTCCTGCCGTACTGCTCATGCGCCCAGCGCCTCCAGGCCATGGCCGATCGATGTCACGAGCATCCTGCCCCGCCCCACGGGTCCTCAGTCGCCCCTCAGGCCCAGGCCGTCACGGGCACGAACGAGCTGTCCGTCCGGAAGAGGTCCGTGCCGTCGGTCGGGTCCACCCGGAGTTGGTAGTTGTAGTGGCGCAGGTAGTGGCCGGGGTAGTTGTACGACTCGAAGCGCAGCGCCCCGGTGGTGGTGCCGGTCCGGGCATAGAACGTGGCGTCCTTCGCGAACGTCGTCGTGCCGTCATTGGCGTCGAAACGGCCCCGGAAGTCGTAGTGGCGCAGGTAGTTGCCCGCGGAGTCCCGGAAGGAGAAGCCGGTCGCGTCGGCGAGGCCGGCGACGACGGTGAACGTGGACGCCTGCTTCAGCGCTGTGGTGCTGGCGCTGGTCACCACCGGCAGGTTGAGGAGGGAGGACACCTCCTGCCAGTAGCGGGTGGTGTAGTTGGCGGACCGGAAGGAGCGGGTGACTCCGGTCGCGAGGCTCGGGCCGCCGGACACCGTCTCCTTGATGACCGTGAAGTGGCGTGCCGTGCCGGAGAGGGTGGTCAGCGCGGTCGGCGCGGACCAGGTGGCGAAGGTGTCGTAGCTGTCGCTGTAGTAGTAGGTGCCGTCGCCGTAGCCGTCGAAGAAGATCCGCCAGCCGCCGTTGTCGAGCTGGACGACCGAGGGTCCCTCGCGGTAGCTGCCCCAGCCGGCCCAGTCGCCGGTCTTCGAGATCGTGTAGGGGCCGGTGAGGCTGGAGGCGGTGGCGTACTCGATGTACTTCGCCGTCTCGTTCTTGGTGAAGGCGTGGTAGGTCGAGCCGATCCGCACGATGTACGTGTCGATGTGGTTGGAGCCGATGCCGGACAGCGCGACCGGCGAACTCCACGCCGTCAGCGCGGAGTTGGTCGCCTTCAGCCGGTACGGCGTGAAGATCCACTCGTCGTCGGTGGTGGAGCAGGACACGATGACGTTGACACTGCCGTCGGCGTCGACGAACCATTCGGGCGCCCACGCACGGGACAGGTCGGTGATCGGGACCGTGTAGTCGTACAGGAAGGTCCAGTTGACCCGGTCGGTGCTGCGCGCGAAGCCGATGGTGGTGCTGACGTCCTCCCAGGTGTGGGTGGTGTACGTCAGGTAGTAGTAACCGTCGGTGTGCTTGAACACGCTCGCGTCGCGGATGCGGTTGCTCGGCGGGGTGTAGGCCGAGGACTGGACGAGCCGGAAGTCGGTGGCGTCGTCGGACTGGTAGACGTTGACGGTGCCGTCGTCGCTGTTGAGGAACGGGACGATGGTGTAGAGGGTGGCGTAGCCGGCGGTGGGGGCGGCGGCCAGGGCCGTGCCGAGCAGTCCGGGGGCCTCGCCCAGGACGAGTGCCGAGGCGGGCAGGACGGCCATCGCGCGCAGCAGGGCGCGACGGGACGGTGTGGGGGGACGTGTGGTCACGGGCGGCTCTCCCGGAGACTCGGTGGATTCGCTGGTTCGCCATGTCGAACATGGTTCGCCAAGTCGGTCAGAAGGTAGGGGTGGGGCAGGAGTACGTCAATGCTTTGCACAGTGCTGGGTGATCTCTGTGGGAAGCCTGTCGCGCAGCCCGAACCGCCCACTTCCCAGGGCAGGTTGCCGCATCCGCACCATGCCGGGCGCCCGGACGTTACCGTTCGGTAGACCACGCCCCTCCGGAGGTGCCCGCCATGACGCCCGACCGTTCCGCAGGCCTGGCCGAGTCCGCCCGAGCACTGGCCGCCGGGGAGGTGACCGCACGGACCCTGACCGAGCGGGCCCTGTCCCGGATCGAGTCGACTCAGGCCTCTCTCAACGCCTTTCGGATCGTACGGAGGGAGGCGGCACTCGCCGAGGCCGACGCGGCGGACCGCGAACTGGCCGCCGGAGTCCGCCGGTTGCTGCTCGGCGTACCGGTCGCCGTCAAGGACGACACGGACGTGGCGGGCGAACCGACCGCGTTCGGCTGCCGGGGAGACTTCCCTCCGGCGGCCGAGGACGGCGAGGCGGTACGGCGGCTGCGGGCGGCCGGTGCCGTGATCGTCGGGAAGACGAACACCTGCGAGCTCGGGCAGTGGCCGTTCACCGAGGGACCCGCGTTCGGCGCGACCCGCAATCCATGGAACTCCCGTCATACGCCCGGGGGTTCGTCCGGTGGCTCGGCGGCGGCGGTCGCCGCGGGACTGGTCCCGGCCGCGCTCGGCTCGGACGGCGCGGGTTCGGTGCGCATCCCGGCCGCCTGGACCCATCTCATCGGCGTCAAACCGCAGCGCGGCCGTATCTCGACCTGGCCGCGCGGCGAGTCCTTCCAGGGCATCACGGTCAACGGCACCCTCGCGCGCACGGTCGCGGACGCGGCGCTGCTCCTGGACGCGGCGAGCGGCAACCACGCCCAGGACCCGCACCGGCCGCCCGCGATCAGCGGGACGGAAGCGGTGGGCCGCGACCCCGGGCGACTGCGTATCGCGCTCTCCCTGAAGCCGCCGTTCACCGCGCTGCCGGCCCGGCTGCGCCCGGAGGTGCGGGCTCGGGTCCTCGAACTCGCCGAGAAGCTGGCCCAGTTGGGCCACACGGTCGTGGAGGACGATCCGCCGTACGGACAGATCGGGTTGACCTTCCTCCCCCGCGCCACCGTCGGTCTCGCCGAGCGGGTCCGCGAGGCGCCGTACCCCGAACTCCTCGACCGGCGCACCCTGGAGGCCGCGCGCCTCGGCCGACGGCTCGACGGGACCCCGCTGCGGGCGGCCCGGCGCACGGAGGCGGTCCTGCACGACCGGTTCGGCGCGTTCTTCGGGAGGTACGACGTGGTCCTCGCGCCGACAACAGCCGCGCCTCCGCCCGCAGTCGGCGCGATGCTCGATCTGAACGGTCTGGCCACCGACCGCGCGATGATCGCCGCCTGTCCGTATGCCTGGCCGTGGAACATCCTCGGCTGGCCCGGCGTCAACGTCCCCGCGGGTTTCGTGGCGGGCGGACTCCCCGTCGGCGCCCAGTTGTTGGGCCCGTCGCACAGCGAGCCCCTGCTGCTGTCGCTCGCCGCCCAGGTGGAGGCGGACCTGCGCTGGCACGAGCGGTGGCCGGAGCCGATCGCCGCGGATTCACCGGCGGTATAAGCCTGTTCGGCCCGTACCCTGTGACCATGCAGGATGCGTCGATGGTCGGGCTGATGGGACGGGTCACCGGGACGGTCGGACCCGGGCTCGTCGGCGAGGTGATCGTCCGGGTGCGCGGGGGCGCCGAGCACTTCCTCGCGTACGCCGCCACCGGCACGGGCCGGATCGAGCGGGGGACGGTGGTGATGGTCGTGGAATACCTACCGCCACGTACCGTCTACGTCACAGAGGCGTACGACAGTTGAGCGTGCTCCCTCGCAGGTGAGAGCCGTTCCAAGGGCGTTCGCGTCAAGATTGCAACAAGGATCCGTCAACGTCTGTACCCCGGTGTCGCACAGGCGCACACTCCCTTCGTTCGGTGCCGAAAGGGCACCATCACAAGGGGGCGTATGCCGATGGTCATCGGCGTCGTAGCGGGGGTGGCGCTTGTCGCCGTCCTCGCACTGATCGGTCTGTTCAAGTCGATGTGGCGGGTCGCGGAGCCCAACGAGGCACTCATCATCTCGGGCTCCAAGCACCGTACCGAAGGCCTTGAAGAGGGCATGGGGTTCCGTATCGTCACGGGGCGCGGCACGCTGGTGCTGCCGGGTGTGCAGGCGGTGCGCAAGATCTCGCTGGACCTCAACGAGACCGAGCTGCACGTGGATTGCGTCACGACCCAGGGCATTCCGCTCAAGGTGCGGGGCGTGGTCATCTTCAAGGTGGGCGACGACTTCGTGTCGATCGCGAACGCGGGCCGTCGTTTCCTCGACCAGCAGAAGATGATGTCGGAGCGGGTGCACAACGTGTTCGCCGGTCATCTCCGGTCCATCGTGGGCGGGTTGACGGTCGAGGACATGATCCGCGACCGGGAGAAGCTGACGGGCCAGACCCGTGCCGCGTGCGGTACGGAGATGGAGAAGCTGGGTCTGATCGTGGACTCGCTGCAGATCCACGAGATCGAGGACCCGACCGGGTACATCAAGAACCTGGCGATGCCGCACGCCGCGGCCGTGCACCGGGACGCGCGCATCGCACAGGCCGAGGCGAACCGTTTGGCCACCGAGGCCGAGCAGAAGGCCGCGGCCCGGATGTCGGAGGCCACCCGGGACAGCGAGATCCTCCAGGCCGGCTACCAGGCCGAGCGCGACAAGGCGGCGGCGAAGGCCCGACAGGCCGGACCGCTCGCGGACGCCGCCGCCCGGCAGGACGTCGTCGTCCAGGAGACCCGGATCGCCGAACTCGACGCCCTGCGCCGGGAACAGCAGCTCCAGGCGGACGTCCGCAAGCCGGCGGACGCCCAGGCGTACGAGACCCGGGCCCGCGCCGAGGCCGAGCGCGACGCACGGATCTCCGCGGCGCAGGCCAAGGCGAAGGAGACCGAGTTGGCGGCCCTGGCCGAGGCGAGCCGGATCAAGACGGCCGCGAACGCCGAGGCCGAGGCGACCCAGGCACGCGGCGCCGCCGCCGCGACGGCCACCCGGGCCACCGGTGAGGCCGAGGCAGCCGCCGCGCAGGCGAAGGGACTGGCCGCCGCCGAGGCGACCCGGGCCCAGGGTCTCGCCGAGGCGGAGGCCATCAAGGCGAGGGCCGCGGCCCTCGCCGAGAACCAGGAGGCGGTGGTCGCGCAGCAACTGGCCGAGAACTGGCCGGAGATCGTGAAGGCGGGCGCGTCCGCGTTCGGCAGCGTCGACAACATGGTGGTCCTCAACGGGGCCGACGGCATGGCGGAGATGCTCGCCAAGGCGCTCACCATGGGCGGCACGGGCCTCGGTCTGGCCCGCCAACTGCTCTCCTCGATGAACCAGAACGGCCAGACCCCGAACGGGACTTCGGCCCTGAACGGGAGCACGGCACCGCCGTCGCAGAAGGTGCCGGTGGAGAAGGACGAGAAGTGATCGTCTGACGGGCGCCCGGCGTCCGCGGTCACGGAGGCACGTTCTAAGGTGCCTCCGTGACCGCGTATACCGATGAGAACGTCCCGGGCCGCTTCGGCCCCTCCGCCACCACCGAGGCCGACCCCCGCGAGGTCGGCAAGGTCCGTGCCGAGTACTCCCCCGCGCACGACGGCGACCCGGACCCCGGCGAGATCGTCTGGACCTGGGTGCCGTTCGAGGAGAACGACGGCCGGGGCAAGGACCGCCCGGTCCTCGTCGTGGCCCGTGAGCCCGGCGGGACCCTGCTCGCCGTCCAGCTCTCCAGCAAGCGGCACGACGGCGACCGCGAGTGGGTGGCGATCGGCAGCGGCCCGTGGGACAAGTCCGGCCGCGACTCGTGGGTCGACGTGGACCGCGTCCTGCGCCTGCACGAGGACGGCATGCGCCGCGAGGCCTGCGCGATCGACCAGATGCGCTTCAACCTCGTCCGCCACCGCCTGCACGAGCGCTACGGCTGGACCTGAGGGGCTGGTTCTGGAGCTGAGCGGCTAGCTCTGGAGCTGACGCTCCGGAAAGGCCCGGACGAAGGCGTCCCGGACCGTGGCACCCGGTGTGCGGTCCAGGACGCCGAACACCACGTGCTCGAAGGCCCCGGCGAACCGTCCGCCCGGCCCGAGCAGCGCGCGGAAGGCGCCCGCGACCTGCGCCGGGTCGTTCTGGAACACTCCGCAGCCCCAGGCGCCCAGGACCAGCCGCGGGTAGCCGTGCGCGAGCGCCGTCTCCAGCACCCGCTCCGCCCGTACGGCGACGGCCCGCGGCAGCTCGGCGGCGCGCTCCGGTGCCGTGCGCAGCACGACCCCCGCGTTCGGCGCGGCGGCGGTCAGGAAGCCCGCGGTGTACGGCTCGTCCAGGAGGCGTCCCTTGTCGTCGCGGAAGACCGGAACGGCCGGTGAGTGGATGACCCGGTCCGTGTAGAACGGATCGCGGTGGGCGCGGTGATGGTCGTAGAAACCGCGGGCCTGAAGCAGGCAGGTGTACAGCGCGGAGGCGCGGCACAGGGCCTCTTCCTGGGCCTGTGCGCCGTTGAGGAAACCGCCGCCGGGGTTGCGGGCCGAGGCGAAGTTCAGGACGGCCACCGGGCCGGTCAGGCGGCGGGCGGCCTCCAGGCTGCTCTCGCCGGTGACCTCGAAGACCGTCTCCACGGTCGTGAACGGTGGTATCCACAGCGGTTCCGGCCCGTACAGGTGCGTGCCCGCGCGGGCCGCCCCGGTCTTCACGGCGATGGACACCTCGTGCCCGTCCGCCGCGCGGTAGGCGCCGGCGGCCACGATCTGCTCGGTCTGCTGCGCGATGCCGCGCAGGCGCGCGCTCATGGCATAACCCCCGTGTACGCCATGAGCGCGCGCCCCGCGATCTCCCCCGTGCTCTCCCCCGTCGTGCTCATACCTGCATCCTGAGCGATGCTGGTCGTGCGGTGCAACGGAGTTTCCGGGCCCCGCGAACGGCCGGAGAACCGGAGATTACCGTTCCCGAACGTGGCAATACGCACCCTTGTGCGACCAGCCGCGAGGGTCTTGGGTGGTACGAGTGTGCCGACCCGGGCCCAACCGAAACCGGGCCGGTGGCATGGTGGAATCTCAGGAGGATCCCGACATGTCCGATACGGCAAGTGACTGTAGCGACTGTACCGAGCCCGCCGTCGCGGTCACCGAACCCGAGGTGGAGGCCCTGGTCAGGGGCATCTGCTTCAAGACCGGTCCACCTCGCACCCTCGGGGTCGAGGTGGAATGGCTCGTCCACGAGCTGCGGCTGCCGCAGCTCCCCGTGACACCCGAACGACTGGCGGCGGCCTACGCCGCTCTGAAGACCGTGCCTCTGAGGTCGGCGCTCACCGTCGAGCCCGGCGGCCAGCTGGAACTCAGCTCGTCGCCCGCCACCTCCCTGATGGAGTGCATCGGTTCCGTCTCCGAAGATCTCGACGCCGTCCGCGCGGTGCTGCGCCGTGACGGCCTGGGACTGGTCGGCGTCGGCCACGATCCCTGGCACCCCCCGCGCCGCTTCCTGCACGAGCCGCGCTACGACGCGATGGAAGCCTGCCTCGACCGCACCGGCCCCGCGGGCCGCCGCATGATGTGCACCTCGGCGTCCGTACAGGTGTGCCTGGACGCCGGTCACGAGGAGCCGGGTCCGCTCGGCCTCGGGCGGCGCTGGTGGCTGGCCCACCAACTGGGCGCGGTCCTGGTGGCCGCGTTCGCCAACTCCCCGCTGGTGGGCCGCAGCCCGACCGGCTGGCGCTCCACGCGGCAGCTGATCTGGATGGAGATCGGCACCGGCCGGGCGGGCGGCCCTCCGCTCGACGCGGAGCCGCGCGACGCCTGGACCGACCACGTCCTGGACTCGCCGGTGATGTGCATACGGCAGGACGAGGGCCCGTGGGAGGTCCCGGAGGAGCTGACCTTCCGGGAGTGGATCAGATCGGGGTCGCCGAGGCCGCCGACCCGCGCGGACCTCGACTACCACGTCACGACCCTGTTCCCGCCGGTCAGACCGCGCGGACATCTCGAACTGCGCATGATCGACGCGCAGCCCGGGGACGACGGCTGGATCGTGCCGCTGGCCGTGACGACGGCCCTGTTCGACGACCCCGAGGCCGCCGAGACGGCGTACCGGGCCGTGAAGCCGCTGGCCGAACGGACCCAGGGGCTGCCCGCGCCGCACAATCCGCTGTGGATCGACGCGGCCCGCTACGGCCTGTCCGACCCGGAGCTGCACGAGGCAGCCCTCGTCTGCTTCGCGACGGCGCTGGAGGCCCTGCCCCGGCTGGGTGCCACCGCCGAGGTCACGGACGCGGTCCGGGCGTACTTCGACCGCTATGTCATCCGGGGCCGCTGCCCCGCCGACGATCTGCTCGACCGCGTGCGCGGCACGGACAGCCGCCCGCACGGGAAGGACATGCTCACATGACCGACGCCGACACCACCGTTGATGACATCGATATCGAGGCGCTCAGGCAACGGGCGTTGACCACCCTCACCACGGCCCGGGACCGCACCACGCTCCTGACGAGCTGCGTGGACGAGCCCGAACTCACCGCGCAGGTCTCGCCGTTGATGTCCCCGCTGGTCTGGGACCTCGCGCACATCGGCAACCAGGAAGAGCTGTGGCTGCTGCGCGCCGTCGGCGGCCGGGAGGCGATGCGGCCCGACATCGACGGCCTCTACGACGCGTTCGAGCACCCGCGCTCCGAACGTCCCTCGCTGCCGCTGCTGCCGCCCGCGGAGGCCCGGCAGTACGCGGCCGAGGTGCGCGGCCGGGTGACGGACGTGCTGGAGAGCCATGCCTTCCGCGGGACGCGGCTCACCGAGATGGGCTTCGCCTTCGGGATGGTCGCCCAGCACGAACAGCAGCACGACGAAACGATGCTGATCACCCATCAGCTCCGCACGGGACCGCAGGCGTTGACGGCGCCGGACCCGGAACCGGTCCCGCTGTTCACCGGCCCGACCGAAGTCCTCGTCCCCGGCGGCCCGTTCACGATGGGCACCTCCACCGAACCGTGGGCCCTGGACAACGAGAAGCCCGCGCACCGCCGCGAGGTGGCGCCGTTCTACATCGACACGACCCCGGTGACGAACGGCGCGTATCTGGCGTTCATCGAGGACGGCGGCTATGACGACCCGCGCTGGTGGACGAAGGAGGGCTGGGCGCACGTCCGCCGCAACTCCCTTACGGCGCCGGAGTTCTGGCGCCGGGAGGCGGGCCAGTGGCTGCGGCGCCGGTTCGGCGTCACGGAGGCCGTACCGCCGAACGAGCCGGTCGTGCACGTGTGCTGGTACGAGGCCGACGCCTACGCCCGCTGGGCCGGACGCCGGCTGCCCACCGAGGCCGAGTGGGAGAAGGCGGCCCGCCACGACCCGGTGAACGACCGCTCGATGCGCTACCCGTGGGGCGACGCCGACCCGGCCCCGGAGCACGCCAACCTCGGGCAGCGCCACCTGCGCCCGGCACCCGCGGGCAGCTATCCGGCGGGCGAATCACCGCTGGGCGTACGCCAGTTGATCGGTGACGTGTGGGAGTGGACGTCGAGCGACTTCCTGCCCTACCCCGGGTTCAGGGCGTTCCCGTACAAGGAGTACTCGGAGGTGTTCTTCGGCCCCGAGTACAAGGTGCTGCGGGGCGGTTCGTTCGCCGTGGACGAGGTGGCCTGCCGGGGCACGTTCCGCAACTGGGACTATCCGATCCGGCGGCAGATCTTCTCCGGATTCCGTACGGCCCGCTCGGGGGCCGTCTGATGTGCCGTCATCTGGCGTACCTGGGACCCGAGGAGCCGCTGGGCCGGCTCCTCGTGGACCCGGAGCACAGCCTGTACCGCCAGTCCTGGGAGCCGCGTCGGCAGAAGCACGGGACGGTCAACGCCGATGGTTTCGGGGTGGGTTGGTATGCCGGGGGCGACCCGGTGCCGGGCCGCTACCGGCGGGCCGTGCCCATCTGGGGCGACCAGTCCTTCGCCGACCTGGCCCGGGTGGTCCGCTCCGGGGCGCTGCTGGCCGCCGTACGGGACGCGACGTTCGCGGGTGCGGACGGGGAGGCCGCGGCGGCGCCGTTCGCCGCGAGCCCCTGGCTGTTCAGCCACAACGGCGCCGTCACCGGCTGGCCGCAGACGTTGGCCGCACTGGCCCAACGCCTGCCGCCGGTGGACCTGTTGTCGCTGGAGGCCCGCTGCGACTCGGCGTTCGTCTGGGCGCTGGTCCTGAGCCGACTGCGGGCGGGCGACGAGGAGGGCCAGGCGCTGGCCGACACGGTGGTCGAGGTCGCCTCGGCCGCCCCCGGCTCCCGTCTCAACCTTCTTCTCACCAACGGCGATTCGATCACCGCGACCGCCTGGGGCGACACCCTCTGGTACCTCGCGGAGCCCGGCCGCCGCACGGTCGTGGCCTCCGAGCCCTACGACGACGACCCGCACTGGACGGAGGTCCCCGACCGCACTCTGCTCACCGCGACCCGCGCCGAGGTCCTCCTCACCCCCCTGAAAGACCTCGCACCACCGAAGGAGCCCCGCACGTGAGTCCGTTCCTTCTCACCCGCACCCTGCCCGAGGACGCCACCGACGCGGCCCTGCGCGCCGACGTCCTGGAGGGCCTCACCCGCACCCCGAAGACCCTCCCGCCGAAGTGGTTCTACGACGCCCACGGCAGCGAACTCTTCGAGCGGATCACCGAGTTGACCGAGTACTACCCCACCCGTGCCGAGCGGGAGATCCTTCTCGACCGGGCCGGCGAGATCGCCGCCGCGACCGGCGCCCGCACGCTCGTCGAGCTGGGCTCCGGGTCCTCGGACAAGACGCGCCACCTCCTCGACGCGTTCACCGACCTCGCCCTGTACGTCCCGGTCGACGTCAGCGAGAGCGCGCTCACCCAGGCCGGGCACGCCCTCATCGAGGAGCGGCCGGGGCTCGACGTACACGCCCTGATCGCCGACTTCACCGGCTCGCTCGCCCTGCCGGAGACACCGGGCCCCCGGCTGCTGGCGTTCCTCGGCGGCACGATCGGCAACCTGCTCCCGGCGGAACGCGCCACGTTCTTCGCCGGTCTGCGCTCGCTGCTCTCCCCGGGCGACGCGCTGCTGCTCGGCACGGACCTGGTCAAGGACGAGCAGGTCCTGGTCAGGGCCTACGACGACGCGGCCGGGGTGACGGCCGCGTTCAACAAGAACGTCCTGACCGTGGTGGACCGCGAGCTGGGCGCCGACTTCGACACCGGCGCCTTCGACCACGTGGCCCTCTGGGACGCCGACAACGAGTGGATCGAGATGCGGCTGCGGTCCCGCACCGACCAGACCGTGAAGATCCCGGCGCTGGACCTCGCCGTCGACTTCGCGGCCGGCGAGGAACTCCGCACCGAGATCTCGGCGAAGTTCCGCAAGGACGGCGTACGGACCGAACTGGCGTCGGCCGGGCTGGAGTTGGCCCACTGGTGGACCGACCGGGAGGGCCGCTTCGCGCTGTCACTGAGCGTGGTGCGCTGATATCGGGTGACGGGCCGTCTCGCGTACCGCCGCACCTTGGGGCACGGTGGAGTGACGCGTGACGCGCCCGTCACGGCCGAGAGGAGTACCCGCATGTCCGATCACACGTACCGGGTCACCGAGATCGTCGGCACCTCTCACGAGGGCATCGACCAGGCCATCCGCAACGGCGTCGCCCGCGCCGCACAGACCCTGCGCAGCCTCGACTGGTTCGAGGTGACGCAGGTCAGGGGCCAGATCGAGAACGGGCGGATCGAGCACTACCAGGTCGGCCTGAAGGTCGGCTTCCGCATCGAGGACGACTGACCTCCGTAAGGACGAGAGCCCTCAGGTCCGGCCCTCCCCCTCCTGTGCCGCCTCCAGCGCGGCGGAGGGGGCGGTCCAGCGGGCCCGTACGACCCTGAACCCGGCCCGCTCGGCGTCGTCGCAGACCAGCTCGTCGTCGTCCACGAGAACCCGGATCTCGCGGTCGCGGGCGAGCTGCTTGAGTTTCTCCAGCTTGGTGCGCCGGGCGGGCCTGCGGTCGTCGTTGCGCCGCATGAAGACCCGCCCGTCGGGCAGCCCCTGCGCGGTGAGCCAGGCGAGCGTGTCGCGCCGGCAGCGCTCGGGCCGCCCGGTCAGATAGACGACCTCGCACTCCTCGGCGCACTCCAGCGCCAGCGCGACGCCCTCCGCGAGCGGCGGGTCCTGCGACGCGGCGCCGAAGAAGCCGTCCCAGTCGCGCGGCTTGTGCTCCAGGAACCGCTGCCGGTGCGCCGTGTCGGCGAGGGTGTTGTCGAGGTCGAACACGGCGAGTGGCCGCCTGCTGTCAGCTGTCACCGGGCCACCTTAGGCGGACAGCGGGACCCCCTTCGCCCGCTCCGGAGGCCTGGCCTCATGCTTTTGGCATGTCTGCCGCCACTCCCGCCCCCCGTACCTTCCTGATCGGCGCCGCCCGCGAGCGCCCCTGCACCCTGGTGGTCTGCCGGGGCTGCTGCTGCGGCGACCCGCGCAAACACCCCGGCACCGACCATGCCTGGCAGTTGGAACGGCTGCGGTCCGGCGCCGCCGAGCACGGTTTCGGCGTCCGTACGACGGACTGTCTGGGCCCCTGCGACCAGGCCAACGTGATCGTCGTCCAGCCGTCGGCCGCGGGGCGCCGGGCCGGCGGGCGGCCGACCTGGATCGGATTCGCGATGGACGACGACTGCACGGAGGAAGTGCTGGAGTGGGCGGCGGCGGGCGGACCGGGGCTCGCACAGCCGCCGATCACGCTGGAGCTGCAGTTCATCGACCCGCCACGGGACGCCCGCGTCCGATCGCGCCGGTGAGGGCCCGGCCCGGCCGGGGAATGCCGGAGGCTCCCTGGCGTTGAACCCGGTGTGAGTTCCGTGATCGCCTCGACCCCCTTCTCCGTCCTCGACCGCTCCCGCACCCGCGAGGGGCATCCGCCCGCCGAGGCGCTGCGCGACACCGTGCGGCTGGCGCGGGAGGTCGAGGAGCTGGGCTATCACCGGTTCTGGGTGTCGGAGCACCACGGTGTGCCCGGGGTCGCCGGTTCCGCGCCGACCGTGCTGGCGGCCGCCGTCGCCTCGGCCACCAGAACGATCCGGGTCGGCACGGGCGGGGTGATGCTGCCCAACCACCAACCCCTGGTCGTGGCCGAGCAGTTCGGGGTCCTGGAGTCACTGTTCCCCGGCCGGATCGACATGGGCCTGGGCCGCTCGGTCGGCTTCACCGACGGCGTGCGCAAGGCGCTGGGCCGCGACAAGGACGACGCCGACGACTTCGCCGGCCAACTCGACGAACTCCTCGGCTGGTTCCGGGGCACCTCGCCCACCGGCGCGCACGCACGCCCCTCCGAGGGCCTGAGCGTCCCGCCGTTCGTGCTCGCGATGGGCGAGGGCGCCGGCATCGCCGCCCGGGCCGGCCTGCCGATGGTGATCGGCGACCTCCGCAACCGGGACAGGATGCGGCGCGGCATCGACCACTACCGCGCCCGCTTCCGCCCCTCCCCCTGGACCGCCGAGCCGTATGTCGTCATCTCGGGCACGATCGCCGTGGCCGCCACCCCCGAGGCGGCCCGCCGCCTCCTCGTCCCGGAGGCCTGGTCGATGGCGTACTCCCGCACCCACGGCACCTTCCCACCCCTGCCGCCCGCCGAGCGTGTCGAGCAACTGACCATGACCGACAAGGAGTTCGGCTTCTACGAGACCGGGCTCACCGGACAGCTCGCGGGCACCGAGGAACAGGTGGCCCACGAGCTGGAGACGGTGCTGAAGGAGACGGCGGCCGACGAGGTCCTCGTCACCACCAGCACCTACGACCGCGCGGCCCTGCTGGACTCCTACCGGCGGCTCGCCTCGCTCATGGGGTGAGCACCATCCGGAAGCGCGCGGCTCCGGACAGCATCCGCTGATACGCCTCGCCCGCCTGGTCCAGGGGCACGGTCTCCACCATCGGGCGGATGCCGTGCAGGGCACTGAAGTCCAGGGTGTCCTGCACGTCCTGCGCGGTGCCGGACGGGTGACCGCGAACCACCTTGGCGCTCATGAGGAGTTGGAGCGGACTGATCCCCAACGGCGCGGTGTCCGCTCCGACGACCACCAGCTCACCGCGGGGCCGCAGCCCCTCCACGGTCGCCGTGGCGGCATCGGCGTTGCCCGCCGTGGCGAGGACCACCTTGGCACCGCCCAACGCCCGCAGCGCCTCGGCGACTTCGGTGTCCGCCGTGCTGTCGACGTAGTGGTGGGCGCCCAACTGCTTGGCGAAGTCGGCCTTCTCGGCTCCGCGCGCGATCGCCACGGTCTCGAAACCCATGGCGACCGCGTACTGCACGCCCAGGTGCCCGAGACCGCCCAGTCCGAGTACGGCCACCAGGTCGCCCGGCCCGGCCGGACTGCGCCGCAGCCCGTTGAACGTGGTCACGCCCGCACACCCCATCGGCGCGGCGGCGCTCGCCGGCAGCCCCTCGGGAATCCGGGCGAGCGCGTCGACCGGCGCCACGGTCAGCTCCGCGAAGCCTCCGTCGTAGGCCCAGCCGGGCACCTTGAGGTTCTCGCAGACGATGAAGTCGCCCTGCCTGCACGGGGTGCAGTAGCCGCAGCTGCCGCCGAACCAGCCGACGGCCACCCGGTCGCCGACCCGCCAGCCGCGGTCCGAGGCGCCCTCGCCGAGCGCGTCGATGTGTCCGGCGATCTCGTGCCCGGTGACCAGCGGGAACGGCACGCCCGGCACTCCGGCGTTCACGAAGAAGGTGTCGCTGTGGCAGATCCCGCAGGCCTCCACGGCGATCCGCACATGGCCAGGTCCCGGCTCCGGCACATCCCGCTCGACGATCGCGAACTCGCCGCCGGCGGCGGCCACTTGCGCGACTCGATAGCTGCTCATACCTGTCTCCCAGAGAGGTAGGACACGGCCCAGTCAGTGCTCGGCCGCATGGCCGTCCTTGACCTCGGCCGCTCGGCCGACCCTGATCCCGATCGTGCGGTCGTCCGCGCCGACCCGGGCCCGGTGGCGGCCGTCGGCATCCGTGTCCTCCAACGTGGCACAGCACGGCCAGCCCCGCACCCCCGCGGCTCACCGGGCGTCCCGGAGCGGGCTCGCATAGACTCTCCGGGTCATGCACAGCCCCCGCGAGCCCCACGTCCCCGACGCCTACGTCCGTGTCCGCGGCGCCCGCGAGCACAATCTCCAGGGCGTCGACGTCGACATCCCGCGGGACGTGTTGACCGTGTTCACAGGCGTCTCCGGCTCCGGGAAGTCGTCCCTCGCCTTCGGCACGATCTACGCGGAGGCCCAGCGCCGCTACTTCGAGTCGGTGGCGCCGTACGCCCGCAGACTGATCCATCAGGTGGGCGCGCCGAAGGTCGCCGAGATCAGCGGCCTGCCGCCCGCGGTCTCGCTCCAGCAGCGCCGCTCGACGCCCACCTCCCGTTCCTCGGTGGGCACGGTCACCAACCTCTCCAATTCGCTCCGGATGCTGTTCTCCCGCGCCGGCGACTATCCGCCCGGCGCCGAACGCCTCGACTCGGACGCCTTCTCCCCCAACACGGCGGCGGGCGCGTGCCCGGAGTGCCACGGTCTCGGCCGGGTGCACCGCACGACCGAGGAGTCCCTGGTCCCCGACCCCTCCCTGTCGATCCGCGAGGGCGCGATCGCCGCGTGGCCGGGCGCATGGCAGGGCAAGAACCTGCGCGACATCCTGGACACCCTCGGCCACGACGTGGACGTGCCGTGGCGCGAACTCCCCTCCGAGCAGCGGGAGTGGATCCTCTTCACGGACGAGCAGCCGGTGGTCACGGTCCATCCGGTGCGGGACGCCGACCGCATCCAACGCCCCTACCAGGGCACGTACATGAGCGCCCGCCGCTACGTCATGAAGACCTTCTCCGACACGAAGAGCCCGACCCTGCGGGCGAAGGCGGAACGCTTCCTGACGAGCACCCCCTGCCCGGTGTGCAAAGGCCGCAGACTGCGGGCCGAGGCCCTGGCCGTCACGGTCGCGGGCCGCACGATCGCCGACCTGGCCGCGCTCCCGCTGGCGGAGTTGGCGGGCACGCCGGTCGGCACCTCGGAGGCGGCCCGCGTCCTGACCGAGGACCTCACCTCCCGTATCGCACCGATCCTCGAACTCGGCCTCGGCTACCTCAGCCTGGACCGCGCGACCCCCACCCTCTCGGCGGGCGAGCTCCAACGACTGCGCCTGGCGACCCAGTTGAGGTCCGGCCTCTTCGGAGTCGTCTACGTCCTCGACGAACCGTCCGCCGGCCTGCACCCCGCGGACACCGAGGCCCTGCTGACGGTGCTGGACCGGCTCAGGTCGGCGGGCAACTCGGTGTTCGTGGTGGAGCACCACCTGGACGTCATGCGCGCCGCCGACTGGCTGGTGGACGTGGGCCCGCTGGCCGGCGAGCACGGCGGGCGGATCCTGCACAGCGGACCGGTGGCCGAGCTGGCGACGGTGGCGGAGTCGGCGACGGCCCGCTTCCTCTTCGACCGCTCCCCCGCCCCGGCCCGCGAAGTCCGGTCACCGCGCGGCGAGTTGAAGGTCGGCCCGATCACCCGGCACAACCTGCGGGACGTGACGGCCGAGTTCCCCCTAGGCGTGTTCACCGCGGTCACCGGCGTCTCCGGCTCCGGCAAGTCCACGCTCATCGGCGAGATCACCGAGGAACTGCCCGGCGTGGGACGCCTGGTGTCCGTCGACCAGAAACCCATCGGCCGCACCCCACGCTCGAACCTCGCCACCTACACCGGCCTCTTCGACGTCGTCCGCAAGGTCTTCGCGACCACCGACGAGGCACGCCAACGGGGTTACGGCGTCGGCCGGTTCTCCTTCAACGTGCCCGGCGGCCGCTGCGAGACCTGCCAGGGCGAGGGATTCGTGAGCGTCGAGCTGCTCTTCCTCCCGAGCACCTACGCCCCCTGCCCGGACTGCGGCGGGGCACGCTACAACCCCGAGACACTCCAGGTGACGTACCGGGGACGGAACATCGCGCAGATCCTCGACCTGACGGTGGAGAGCGCGGCGGACTTCTTCGCGGACACGGACACTCCGGCCGTGTCCCGCAGCCTCACCACCCTCCTGGACGTGGGCCTCGGCTATCTGCACCTGGGCCAGCCCGCCACCGAGTTGTCCGGCGGCGAGGCCCAACGCATCAAACTGGCCACCGAGTTGCAGCGCACCCACCGCACCCACACCCTCTACCTCCTCGACGAACCGACCACCGGCCTCCACCCGGCCGACGTCGAGGTCCTCCTCCGCCAGCTCCACGGCCTGGTGGACGCCGGCCACACCGTGGTGGTCGTCGAGCACGACATGGCGGTGGTGGCGGGCGCGGACTGGGTGATCGACTTGGGGCCGGGTGGCGGAGAGAAGGGCGGCCGCATCGTGGCAGCGGGCCCGCCGAGGAAGATGGCGGTGGCGGAGGGAAGTGCTACGGCGCCCTATCTGGCAAGCGCGCTCGCCTAGTTGCCCCTGCTTTCAGGGGCGCCTGGCGTCCGCGGTGCTAGCTCAACAGACCGGCCACCAACTCACGGGGCAACCCATGAGTGTCGTGCAGATAGTGATAGTCCTCCTCACTCAGCGGCCCTCGGAACTCCGGCCGGGACAACACCCGCCGCCCCCGCTCGAGAAGCCGCCCGAACCGCCGCTCCTCGTCGAGAAGAACCTCCCGCACGATGCCGGTTCCCAGCGACTGCCGAAAATGGTCCACCGTGTGCTCGACGAGCTCGACCGGCAGATCGGACACCGTACGCGAGGGATCGTCCCGCCGCAGAACCGTCAGCAACCGCCGCACAAGCCGTCGTAGAACATACCCACGCCCGGTGTTGGAGGGCCGCACCCCGTCCCCGACGACCACGACGCTCGACCGCAGATGGTCGCAGACCACCCGCAGCGACTGTTCGTCCAGGTCCCACAGCAGTGGAATCGTCCGCATCCACGGCTCGAACAGGTCCGTCTCATAGACCGATCGCCGGCCCTGGAGGACGGACACAAGTCGCTCCAGGCCCATGCCCGTGTCGACGTCGACCTGCCGCAGCGGCCCGAGCCCGCCGTCCTCGCCCCGTTCGTAGCGCATGTGGACGTGGTTCCAGATCTCCACCCAGCGCGGGTCGGTGGTCGGGCGGCCCTCCGGTGGGCCGTCGCCGGTCCAGAAGAAGATCTCGGAGTCGGGGCCGCAGGGGCCGACCGTGCCGTTGGACCACCAGTTCTCGTCCCGGGTCGACTCCACCGGCAGGCCCAACTCCCGCCAGGTGCGCAGCGATTCGAGGTCGGGGCCGACCTGTTCGTCGCCGCCGAAGACGGTGACGTAGAGCTTCTCCTGTGGGATGCCGAAGCCGTCCCGCAGGAGTTCGTGGCCCCAGCGCAGGCTCTGCGGGTGGTCGTAGTCGCCGAGCGACCAGGAGCCGAGCATCTCGAACACGGTCAGGTGGGTGACGTCGCCGATCTCGTCGAGGTCGGTGGTGCGCAGACAGCGTTGGACGTTGACCAGGCGGCGCCCCTGTGGATGGGGGCGGCCCTGGAGGTACGGCGTGAGGGGGTGCATTCCGGAGGTGGTGAAGAGGACCGGGTCCGAGGGCGGTGGCAGGAGAGTGCTGCCGGTGATCGGCTCGTGTCCGCGTTCGCGGTAGAAGTCGAGGAAGGTGCGGACGATGTCGTCGGTGTTCATGGCGGTGGGTCCTTCGGGTCGGGTGGAGACCGGAAAGGAACCGCGGGGAGACCTGCGAAGAGGCTGGAAACGACACGTCCCGGCGGTCCGTTTCCGGCCGCCGGGAGAGGTCTGTGAGGTCAGGCGTCGGCGGCCGGCGAGCTGGTCGCTCGCGCGGTCGCGGTGCCGGTGTGCCTGATGATCCTCATGGACGCCACGCTAACAGGACGCCTCCGCGCCGTCCTGCGGATTTTCAGCGGGGCCTGCGCCACCGAGGTGCAGTGGTCCTGGTGCTGAGGTTGAGCGGTCACCCCGGCCTGGGCCGCGTGGGCGAGGGAGCGGCGGTCGGGGTGGCTGCCGGGCGCGATGGTCTCGCCCACCTCGACCTCGGCGATCAGTCCGCGTGCCGACACCACCCGCCACACCGAGGTGAGCAGGGAGTCGCTGCCGACGAAGGCGGGTGCGGTGCTGGCGGTACCCCCGTCGGTGAGGTAGTGCAGGCCGACGGGCTGGACGGGTACTCCGGCGTCGAGCGCGGCCTGGAAGACGGCCCGCCGGAAGTGTCCCTGCGCCCGGCCGCACCAGGTGCTGCCCTCGGGGAAGACGGCGACCGCTCCGCCGGCGCGCAGGGCGCCCGCGATGGAGGCGACCGTCTCGGGCAGGGCCCGCAGCCGGTCGCGGTCGATGAAGAGGGCGCCGCTGCCGGCGGTGAGCGTGCCGGCGACGGGCCAGTGCCGGATCTCGGCCTTGGCCAGCATCCGGGCGGGGCGGACGGCGGCCAGCAGCGGGATGTCCAGCCACGAGATGTGGTTGGCGACCAGCAGCAGCCCGCCGGTGGACGTGGTGGTGCCGGTGATGCGCAGCCGGATGCCGGCGGACCGGACGATCGTCCGGCACCACCAGCGCACCGCGCGGGCCGGGATCCGGCTGCCGACGGGGGTGAGCGCGGCCCCGACGGCCACCACGACCAGGACGGTCACGAAGCGCAGCACGGCGCGCGGTACGGCCGTGACGGACCCCTTCGACTCGATGCACGCCCTGGGGGTGCAGGGCGCGCTGGGCAGCCAGACGCTCATCACGCCGGGACGAGCGAGAGGAAGTGCCGCAGATAGCGCGGGTTGACCCGGCGCATCGACAGCAGCACGTACAGGTCGGCGACCCCGAAGTCCGGGTCGTGGGCGGGCTCGCCGCAGACCCAGGCGCCGAGGCGGACGTATCCGCGCAGCAGCGGCGGGAGTTCGACGCGCTCAGTGGGGCGGGTCACGCCGTCGGCGCTCCAGGGCAGCAGCGGTCGTACCCGGAACTCCTCGGGGGCGAGGTGCTTGGCACTGACCCGGTCCCAGGTGCCGGCGGCTAGGGCGCCGCCGTCGGCCAGCGGGATGGAGCAGCAGCCGGCGAGCCAGTCGTGGCCGCGGTCGACCATGTAGCGGGCGATGCCGGCCCAGATGAGGCCGATGACCGCGCCGTCGCGGTGGTCGGGGTGGACGCAGGAGCGGCCGACCTCGACGAGGCCCGGGCGGATCGAGTCGAGGGGGGCGAGGTCGAACTCGCTCTCCGAGTAGAGCCGTCCGGCGACCGCGGCGCGCTCGGGCGGCAGCAGCCGGTAGGTGCCGACCACCTGCCCGGTGACCGTGTCGCGGACGAGGAGGTGGTCGCAGTACGCGTCGAAGGCGTCCACGTCCAGGCCGGGCTCCGGGCTGGACAGGTGGGCGCCCATCTCCCCGGCGAAGACGTCGTGCCGCAGCCGCTGCGCGGCGCGTACGTCGTCCTCGTCTCGGGCGAGCGTGACGGTGTAGCGGGTGGGCGCGGCAGGCTGCGGGGGACGGTCGAGCGTGGATACGCCTGTCATGGCTCTCTCCTGGTCACGGGCCGGGGCCGGCTCGGCGGCGAGCGGTGCCGCCTTACCTGTTGTGCCGACGCCGGCTGTCCGTGGTGTGACCCGCGAAGAGAGAGGCGATGTGGGGTTGTTGAATGCCAGGGGTGCTTGGCGGAGCCGGGGTCGAGCACCACTCCGGCTCCGCCCGTTCGCACCCTGCCGGCGAACGTTCCGTGAGCTGGGACGTCTAGCGCTTGGCCACCTTGCGCGTCGCCCGCAGCCATTCCTTGTTCATCCCTGTGATGGACACCAGCGGGATGCCCTTCGGGCAGGCGGTGGCGCACTCGCCGGCCAGCGTGCAGCCGCCGAAGCCCTCCTCGTCCATCTGCGCGACCATGTCCAGCACCCGCGTCTCGCGCTCGGGGGCGCCCTGCGGGAGGACGTTGAGGTGGTTGATCTTGGCGGAGGTGAACAGCATCGCCGCACCGTTCGGACACGCGGCCACGCATGCCCCGCAGCCGATGCACTCGGCGTGCTCGAAGGCGAAGTCGGCGTCCGGTTTGGGCACGGCGGTGGCGTGTGCCTCGGGGGCCGCGCCGGTCGGGGCGGTGATGTAGCCGCCCGCCTGGATGATCCGGTCGAAGGCCGAGCGGTCCACGACGAGGTCCTTGACGACCGGGAACGCGGAGGCGCGCCACGGCTCGATGTCGATCGTGTCGCCGTCCTCGAAGGACCGCATGTGGAGTTGGCAGGTGGTGGTGCGCTCGGGGCCGTGCGCGTCGCCGTTGATGACCAGACTGCACGCGCCGCAGATGCCCTC
The DNA here is from genome assembly GCF_016612545.1 of Streptomyces sp. MBT65. Taxonomy (GTDB): domain Bacteria; phylum Actinomycetota; class Actinomycetes; order Streptomycetales; family Streptomycetaceae; genus Streptomyces. The sequence continues at coordinate 32,097 of NZ_JAENRY010000054.1, forward strand.
GCGGCAGTCGTGGTCGAAGGCGACCGGGTCCTCGCCCTTGAGGATGAGTTCCTCGTTGAGGGTGTCGAGCATCTCCAGGAACGACATGTCCGTGGAGATTCCGTCCACTTGGTAGGTGGACATGGCGCCTTCGGCGTCTGCGTTGCGTTGCCGCCAGACGCGCAGGGTGAGCTTCATGCGTAGCTCCGCTGAGTGGGGTGGACGTACTCGAAGACCAGGTCTTCCTTGTGCAGTACGGGAGATGAGCCGGTGCCGGTGAACTCCCAGGCGGCCGCGTAGCCGAACTCCTCGTCCCTGCGCGCCGCTTCGCCGTCCGGGGTCTGCGACTCCTCGCGGAAGTGGCCGCCGCAGGACTCGGCGCGGTTGAGCGCGTCGAGGCACATCAGCTCGGCGAGTTCGAGGTAGTCGACGACGCGGTTCGCCTTCTCCAGCGACTGGTTGAACTCCTCGCCGGTGCCCGGGACCTTGATCCGCCGCCAGAACTCCTCGCGGATCTGCGGGATGCGTTCCAGCGCCTTGCGCAGTCCGCTGTCGGTGCGGGCCATGCCGCAGAACTCCCACATGAGTTCGCCGAGTTCACGGTGGAAGGAGTCCGGGGTGCGGTCGCCGTCCACCGCGAGCAGCAGGTTGATGCGGTCCTCGGTCTCGGCCAACACCTCTTGTACGGCGGGGTGTTGGACGCCGATCTCCTCGTGTCCGGGGTGGCGGGCGAGGTAGTCGTTGATGGTCGCCGGGAGCACGAAGTAGCCGTCGGCGAGGCCCTGCATCAGCGCGGAGGCGCCGAGGCGGTTGGCGCCATGGTCGGAGAAGTTGGCCTCGCCGATCGCGAACAGGCCCGGGATCGTGGTCTGGAGGTCGTAGTCGACCCACAGTCCGCCCATCGTGTAGTGCACGGCGGGATAGATCCGCATGGGGACCGTGTACGGGTCCTCGGCGGTGATCCGGGCGTACATGTCGAAGAGGTTGCCGTACTTCTCCTCGACGGCCTTGCGGCCCAACCGCCGTATGGCGTCGGCGAAGTCGAGGTAGACGCCCTGCCCCCCGGGGCCGACTCCCCTGCCCTCGTCGCACACGTTCTTCGCGGCGCGGGAGGCGATGTCTCGCGGCACCAGGTTGCCGAAGGACGGGTAGATGCGCTCCAGGTAGTAGTCGCGCTCGTCCTCGGGGATCTGGTTCGCGGGGCGCTGGTCGCCCTTGGCCTTCGGCACCCAGATCCGGCCGTCGTTGCGCAACGACTCGCTCATCAGGGTGAGTTTGGACTGGTGCTCGCCGGTTCGCGGGATGCAGGTCGGATGGATCTGCGTGAAGCACGGGTTGGCGAAGAGCGCGCCGCGCCGGTGCGCCCGCCACACGGCGGTGGCGTTGGAGTTCATGGCGTTCGTCGACAGGTAGAAGACGTTGCCGTATCCACCGCTGGCGAGGACGACGGCGTCCGCGAAGTAGGTGTCGATACGGCCGCTGATGAGATCGCGCGCCACGATCCCGCGCGCCTTCCCGTCGATGACGATCAGGTCGAGCATCTCGGTGCGCGGGTGCATCTCGATGTTGCCCGCGGCGATCTGCCGGGACAGCGCCTGGTAGGCGCCGAGCAGGAGTTGCTGGCCTGTCTGGCCTCGGGCGTAGAACGTCCGTGACACCTGCACACCGCCGAAGGAGCGGGTGTCGAGGAGGCCGCCGTACTCCCGCGCGAAGGGCACGCCCTGCGCCACGCACTGGTCGATGATCTCGACCGAGATCTGCGCCAGGCGGTGGACGTTGGACTCCCGCGCCCTGAAGTCGCCGCCCTTGACGGTGTCGTAGAAGAGGCGGTGGACGGAGTCGCCGTCGTTGCGGTAGTTCTTCGCCGCGTTGATGCCGCCCTGGGCGGCGATCGAGTGGGCGCGGCGCGGGGAGTCCTGGTAGCAGAACTGGACGACGTGGTAGCCCTGTTCGGCGAGGGTGGCCCCTGCGGAGCCACCCGCGAGGCCGGTGCCGACGACGATCACCGTGTGTTTGCGTCGGTTGGCCGGGTTGACGAGTTTGGCCTCGAAACGGCGGGTGTCCCAGCGCTCGTTGATCGGGCCGGTCGGGGACTTGGTGTCCGTGACGGGCTCGCCGGTCGTGAAGTCCGCGTATTCAAGGGCCATTTCAGCTCACCACTCCGGTCATGACGCCCACGGGCACGGCGATGAAGCCGGCGGTGAGCAGCAGTGCGAGGACATTGGCGATGGTCTTCAGGGCGCGGTCGCGGCTGCGGCTGCCCGCGCCGAGGGTCTGGGCCGCGCTCCAGAAGCCGTGCCGGACGTGCAGGCCGAGGGCGAGCATCGCGACGATGTAGATGGTGTCGCCGTACCAGGTGGAGAAGGTGTCCACGACGTTCTGGTACGGGTGGCCCTCCTGGAAGCCGCCGGAGTGCACGGTGCCGGTCGTCAGGTCAAGGATGTGCCAGACGATGAACAGGGCGAGGATGATCCCGCCCCAGCGCATGGTGCGCGTCGCGTAGGTCGCCCGGGGTTTCCTGTGCACGTACTTGCTGGGGCGCGCCTTGATGTCGCGGCGGCTGAGCTGGTACGCGGAGACGGCGTGCGCGACGACGGCGACGACGAGGACGATCCGGATCAGCCAGAGCGTCCACTCGTAGTGCATGAAGGGTTCGCCGACGGTGCGCAGCCAGTGGGCGTAGTGGTTGAACTCCCCCGCGCCGAAGAAGATCTTCAGGTTCCCGATCATGTGGACGACCAGGTACAGCAGCATGATCAGGCCGCTGACGGCCATCACTGTCTTCTTGCCGACGGAGCTGTCCCACACCGTGCGCGCCATCGACGGCCGTCGGTCCGTCCGCGTTGCCAGAGCCATGACTACGGACGTTAGGCGCCGGAGGGTCGATCGGTCCAAGACATGATCTGCCTGGATTCCATAGGCTACGGCTATCGTGGGGGCATGCAGTTCCAGCAGCTCCAGTACTTCGTGGCCGTCGCCGAGACCCGGCACTTCACCCGGGCCGCCGATCTGGTCCATGTCGCGCAGCCCTCGTTGTCCCAGCAGATCAAGGCGCTGGAGCGGGAGTTGGGGGCCGATCTGTTCCTGCGGGCGCGGGGCAACATCACGCTCACGGACGCGGGCGAGGCGCTGCTGCCGCTCGCCCGGCGGATCCTGGCGGACGCGGACACGGCCCGGCACGAGGTCCTCGAACTGGTCCAACTGCGCAGCGGCCGGGTCAGGTTGGGGGCGACCCCGAGCCTGTGCACGGGTCTGCTGCCGGATGTGCTGCGCGCCTTCCACGACCGCTATCCGGGCATCCGGCTGCTGATCGAGGAGGGCGGTTCGCACGATCTCGTCCGCGAACTAGCGCGCGGCGCCCTGGACTTGGCCCTGGTGGTGCTGCCGCTGCCCACTCCGTCACCGGCGCTGACGACGGTGGAGCTGCTGCGCGAGGACCTGGTGGTCGTGTCGTCGCCGGAGGCGCCGGTGCCGGGCCGTGGGCGGACCGTGCGGATCTCCGATCTGGAGGGCGAGCGTCTGGTGATGTTCCGGCACGGCTACGACCTGCGCGAACTGACCGTCGCCGCGTGCCGCGCCGAGGGTTTCGAGCCCGACTTCGCGGTGGAGGGCGGCGAGATGGACGCCGTGCTCGGCTTCGTGCGGGCGGGGCTCGGCGTGGCCGTCGTACCGCGCATGGTGGCGACGAAGTCGGGGCGGGGGCTGCGGGTGACGCCGTTGGCGCGGCCCGGGCTGCACCGGACGATCGCACTCGCGCATCGCAGCGATGTGGCTCCGCCGCGGGCGGCCCGGGAGTTGCAGCGGATGCTGCTGGAGCGTTGATCGCCGCCTAGCATGGGGGCTTCTCTCAGAGGGGTGACCGGATTGCACCGGATACGGTTGGTGGGCGCGACGCTGCTCGGGCTGGTGCTCGTGGGCTGCGCGGGCTCAGGGAGCACGCCTTCCGGCGAGTCGAGCCGTACGACGGTTTCGGCATCCGCGTCGCCCAGCGCCTCGCCGACTCCCGTCGCCGACTCGGGGTGGCAGGCGTGGACCGCTTCCTACCCGGCGGAGGACGGCCGGTGCGAGGCGACGGCTCATCAGGTCGTGTGCCGCACCGGTTCCGGCGGTTTCGTCGGGCGCTCCCGCAGCACCGGACGGGTCACCTGGTCCGTCCCGCCGGCCGGCCGCGGCAAGGACGCGGACCTTGTCGTCGACTCGGCCAGCGAACGGGCCGTGACCAGCTCCGGCGCGACACTGAGCGCGGCGGATCTGCGCACGGGCAAGACCGCCTGGACGCGCCGGCTGACCGGCGGCTCCACCTACCCGGTGGTTCTCAGGGTGGCGGAGGGAACCGTCTACGTTCTCGAAACCCCGGCGGAGGGCATGAAGATCATCCCCCTCGCCGCCTTCCGGATGTCCGACGGCAGGACGCTGTGGCACCGCGGCGTCGCGGCGGATTCGTACGGGGACATGGCCGTCTTCGGGGGCCGTGTCTACACCACCGACGGCACGGAGGTCACCGCCCGCGACGCCCGTACCGGCGACACCGTGGCGACCAGCGCCGAGGGCGTCGAATGCCCCCACCTCGTCTCCGGCGGCCACTACCTCGTGTGCACCGGCAGCCCGATCTCCGCGGAGGACACCTTCCCGCCGCTCCGGCGCCTGGACCCGGACACGCTCCGGCCGCTGAGGACGGCCGAGGACACGGGGCAGAAGCCCGAGCGCGGGGTGATCTCGTCCGACGGTGTGCTCGTGCTGTACGAGGACAGCGCCGAGGACCCGGGCGGCGGGTCCTGGAACGCGTACGACCTCGTCCACCCCAAGAGGCTGTGGAGCTACGCCACCACCACGGAGGAGGCGGAGTTGGCCGGTGACCGGTTCGTCACCTTCACCCCGGTCAACGACGCCCCCGTCCGAGGACGCGTGATCACGATCGACCTGCACGCCGGCCCGAAGGCGAAAGGGGCCGCCGCGGCACGCATGTCCGCGCCGTACGCGCAGGCCCGGTACGGGGAGTACCCCCGGCTCGTCCTGCCGGGCGGCGACCCGGACCATGTCGTCGTGCAGGCGGCCACCCATCGCGGCCTGCGGTCGATGCCGCTGCCCTGAGGCAGCGGTCGCTCAGCCCGTCGCGTCGACCAGCGCCAGGTCGTGCAGTCGGTCCGGCGGGCCGGGGCGGGCGTAGTACCAGCCCTGGGCCGTGTCGCAGCCGAGTATGCGGAGCTGTTCGGCCTGTGCGCCCGTCTCGACGCCCTCGACCGTCACCGTGAGGTTCAGGCTGTGGGCGAGGGAGACGATGCCCTCGACGATCTTGAGGTCGACGGGGTCGGCCGGGAACTGCTGCATGCTCTGGGTGAAGGAGCGGTCCAGCTTGAGGATGCTCACCGGGAGGCGGCGGAGGTTGGCGAGGTTCGAGTAGCCGGTGCCGAAGTCGTCCAGGGCGATGTCGACGCCCATCTCGGCGAGTTGCCGCAGCGGCTTCAGCAGATCGTCGTCGGCTCCGATCAGCGCCGACTCGGTGACCTCCAGGCAGAGCGCGTCGGGGGCGACGCCGGTGCGCTCCAGGATGTCCACGGTGTCCTGGACCAGGCCGGGGTGGGTGAGCTGGCAGGGCGAGAGGTTGACGTTGATGCGCAGGGGCACGCCGTCGCCGTACGACTCGCGCCAGGCACGGGCCTGTCGTACGGACTGTTCCAGGACCCAGCGGCCCAACGGGACGATCAGGCCGGTGTGTTCGGCGAGCGGGATGAAGCGGTCGGGGCCCAGGACGCCGTGCTGCGGGTGCAGCCAGCGGACCAGGGCCTCGGCGCCGCGCACGCTGCCGTCGCCGAGGTGGACCAGCGGCTGGTACTCGATGAAGAACTCGTTGCGGTCCAGGGCGGCCGGCAGCGCGTTGGTCAGGCCGTGGCGGGTGATCGCGCGGGCGTCGGCCTCCGGGTCGGCGAGTTCGAAGCGGTTGCCGCCCGCCGACTTGGCCCGGTACATCGTGATGTCGGCGCTGCGCAGCACCTCCGCCGGGCCGCGCTCGCCGGCCGGGCCCTCGACGATGCCGATGGAGCCGCGCACGGTGAGGTCACGGCCGTCGATGCTGACCGGGGTGATCAGCGCGTTCATGATGCGGCCGGCGAGTTCGTCGACCTCGCGCTCGGTGTCGGGCCCGGTGGTCAGCGCCACGAACTCGTCGCCGCCGAGCCGGGCGACCATCTCGCCGGGCGCGGTCGCACACGACTGGAGCCGGTCGGCGACCTCGACGAGCAGCCGGTCACCGGCCGCGTGGCCGAGGCTGTCGTTGATGGTCTTGAAGCCGTCGAGGTCGAGGTAGCACAGGCCGAACCGCTGGTTGTCGCCCGCGCCGAGCGCCTTCTCCAAGCGCTCGAAGAACAGGGTGCGGTTCGGGAGGCCGGTGAGCGCGTCGTGGGTCGCCTCGTAGCGCAGCCGCAGATTGAGCAGCCGGCGCTCGGTGGTGTCCTCCATGAGGGCGAGCTGGTACTGCGGGTTGCCGTCGGCGTCGCGCAGCAGGGAGACCGTGAGGTTGGTCCACAGGACCGTTCCGTCGGGCCGGTAGAACGCCTTCTCGACATGGTAGTGCTCGCGCTCGCCGCGGACGAGTTCGTCGTAGAGGGTCCAGGTCTGGGGCGCGTCGTCCGGGTGGGTCCACTCGCGGACGTTGCGGCCGCCCATGGTCTGCTCGGTGATGCCGAACATGCGCAGCAGCGCGCCGTTGACCTGGAGGATGTTGCCGTCGAGGTCGGCCATGCCGATTCCTATGGCCGCGCCCTCGAAGACCGCGCGGAAGCGGGCCTCGGTCGCGTGCAGGGCCTGGGCGACGACGCCCTGGGCCTGGAGGGCGGCCACCGAGATGGCCTCCTGCTCGGCCAGCGTGCGCTCGCGCAGTTCCTGGGCGAAGCCGGCGGCCATGGCGTGCTGGAGGCGGGCCGAGCGGATCCGCAGGTCCTCCTGGGGGCCGTCGCCGCCGCAGTAGAGGACCAGGTAGGCGTCGACGCACTCCAGGGTGTGGGTGAGGGCGTCGGGGTCGGTGCAGTGCGCGCTGACGAGGGCGGAGCCGACGGCCTTGCCCTCCTCGGCCTCGAAGGTCCGGGCGCGCAGCGCCTCGCTCAACCGCCGGGCCAGCGGCAGGAGCAGTTCCTCGAACTCGGGCCGGGTCAGCGAGGTGGAGGTCGCCGGGAACACCGCGCGGCTCCAGATCGTCGCGAACCTGCGCAGTCTGCCCTCCGGCCCGTCCGGCTCCGCGATCACGCCGTGCGTCCTACGCCGGCGAATCCGGAGAAGGAGTACGGATCCTCGTCCTCCAGCACCGTGTCCGGCCGCCACTCCGGCATCGGCACCAGTCCCGGTTCCACCATGTCGTACCCCTCGAAGAACCGCGCGATCTCCTCGCGCGAGCGCATGATCAGCGGATTGCGGATGTCCTTGTACACGTCGACCGCGCCCTCCGCTCGCTCCGGTGGCAACGGGATTCCCTCGTACGAGGCATGGGTGAGGATGAGCAGGCTGCCGGGCGCGAGCGCCTCGCGCAGCTGTGCCACCGCTCCGTACGGGTCGTCCGTGTCTTCCACGAAGTGCAGTATGGCAACGAGAAGTAAGGCCACTGGCCGATTCACGTCGATCAGCCGCTGGACCTCGGGGCTCGCCAGGATCTCCTGGGGCTTGCGGAGGTCGGCCGCGACGACGCCCGCCGTCTCGTTGCCGGCCAGCACGGCCTGGCTGTGCGCGACCGCCACCGGGTCGTGGTCGACGTACATGACATGGGCGCCGGGGCTGGCCGCCTGGGCCACCTCGTGGACGTTGCCGAAGGTGGGGATCCCGGAGCCGATGTCGAGGAACTGGGTGATGCCCTCGGCCGCCGCGAAGCGTACGGCGCGGCGCATGAACGCCCGGTTCGCCTGCATGATCTTGGGAAGTCCCGGGAGGAACTCCATGGCCTTGCGGGCCGCCTCCCGGTCGACCTCGAAGTTGTGCGAACCGCCCAGGTAGTAGTCGTAGATACGCGAAACGCTCGGCACCGAGATGTCGATGCTTCGTGGTGCCCAGGCGGGACGCTCCATGTATCTCTCCAAGGCGTAGGCGATCCGGTGTTCGAGCTGAGGCTACTGATCGCCCGCCAAAGGAGCGAGCGGAAACGGAAATTGACCATCCGTTCCCGGTGACTGCCCGCGGCACGTGCCGAATTGACGTGCGGGGACATGCGGAGAAGCGCGCGGAATGCCGGAATTGGCGAATGGCCCACTGAGGGCGCACGCCAAAGCGGCCCGCCCCCTCCGTGCGGTGCGGAGGGGGCGGACCTGGGGTCGCGCGCGCTGTGTTGTTCGGCATTTCTGTCGCTTGCCCGCGACCCTCCCTTCCGCGTTTCGGTGCCGAGTGGGCGGGGAGCTGTCAACCCTGGGGAGGTTCTCGCTACGCCGCGGGCGCGCCGACCGCTTTCCCTTCAGGGGAGACGGCGTACCAAGTGCCGCCCACGCCCTGACCGTTGGTCTGTCCGGCGGCCGTGTCACCGGAGAAGGTGTAGATCGGCCAGCAGTCGACGGTCATCTGCTTGGCGCCGTCGGACCGGGTGAAGCCCATGAGGCCCTTCTTCTCGACGCCCTTGGTGTCGTTCGCCGAGACGATCCCGACGGCCGGCCACTTCTCCGCGCAGGCACCGACGCAGTTCGAGACGGACTTGGGCCATGCCTTGTCCTTGAGGAAGCGGTAGACCGTGTGGCCGTTCTTGTCGACGACGATGTCACCGAGCTTGGCGTCCTTGCGGACGGAGAGGCCGGGCAGCGAGGCGAGGGTCGCCTTCTTGCCGTCGGGGGCCAGCGCGTACCACTTGCCGCCCACACCCTGGCCGTTGACGTCACCGGCGTTGACGTCCTTGGCGTAACGGTAGGCGGGCCAGCCGCCGATGGTCAGCTGCTTGGTGCCGTCGGTACGGGTCACCTCGCCGAGGAGGGCCTTGTCGATACCGGCACCGGCCGTGGCGTCGTCCGCGGGAACCGGCGGCCACGCGGTGGCGCAGTCGCCGTCGCAGTTGGACTTGGGCGGATTGGCCGTGTCGGCGTCGAAACGGTAGAGGGTCAGACCCGCTCCGTCGCTCAACACCTTGCCGAGGTCGGGGTTGTTGGCAACGGTCAGCTCGCCCGCGGGCTCGGCGGCAGCGGCCTGCTGGCCGTCCGCGCCGTAGCCGTTGCCGGCACCGGTGCTGGGGCTCGACGTGGCCGCACCGACGCTTCCGTAACCTCCGGCCGCCGCCGTGGCACCGACGTTCTGTGCCGCAGAGGAAGGCGTGGTCACATTGTCCGAACCGCACGCCGCCGTCAACGCCATGACGGACACGGCCGTCGCCGCGAGTGAGGCGCTCCGCCAGGAGGTCTTCATCGTCAACTCCCCATAATTCCCTGGATGTTGCAGCGCCCGTCTGTGCCGCCGCACGGTCCTAGGTACGGGTGGGGACCACGGAAGTGTTCAACGGCCGCACAAATTTCTTTCCGACACCTGTGACACAGCCCCGCTCTCGTATGCGCGTACGCATCCGGCCACCTTCGGGAAACGGTTCGTCAAACCGTCGCACCCCGCCTTCCACTCCTTCGGGGCAATCCTTCCGCGCCCCGGCGCGTCCCCGCGCGCGAGGCCTCATGATCTCCGTCGTGCATGGACCCGAACCGACCCGAACCGCCCTCGTCGCAAGGGTGTTGACCCTGGTGACGCTGACCTGGCTGCTGACGGGCGCACCGGCGGGCCCGGCGGCGGCCGACGCGTGTGCGTACGCCTCGACGGGGCCGGACGGCACGGAGGCGGTGGCGGTCGCCGGTGGCGACTCCTGGCCGATCCCCCCGGCCTGCCGGTAACCGACCCCGAAGC
>NZ_JAENRY010000550.1 GCF_016612545.1 Streptomyces sp. MBT65
GGGTGAGGGTGGGGCGGTTGAGTACGGCGCGCCCGCCCAACGACCCCGGAGGCTGATGGAGTTGGTGTGCATGAGCCGTGTTTATGCTGTGAACTAGGTCACATCTGCTGGGGTGTTGGGAGGCCGGTCCCGGCGCCCTCCCGGCGCCCCCGATGTCACCCCGATCTCCCTCTACCCCTCGCCTCACCGTGTGTAATCAGCCAAAACGTCTTCGTGGCCGAGGAGTTGGAGTGGGCGGAGTCGAGCTGTCTACGCGCATAGTGTTCCGGGTGGCCTAAACCTCTGCGCCTAACGGGATTTGTGGGTTCCCTTGACCCGGATCGGATGGCTCGGTTTCATAACTCACCAACTGCGCGGGGGGCTCGGGCGCCCGTCGTGAATCCGCAGGGTGTCTTTGGCGTTCCTGGCGTGCTGTGCCGTCAACTCCCCAGTGTGTGCAGGCGTGTTGACGTGTCCGGCGGCCCGTCTGGATATGTCGCGCGCCACCCCGGAAAGGAAATACGCCGGTGTCGCAGTTCTTCACCGCAGCTCCTCCTTACTGCCGTGCTTTCGGGTGCCGGTGGGCGAGGTGAGCCGACATCGGGGTACGCCCGCGCAGCCGGAGACGGGCGCGAAAGCCGGGCGGGGGCGCAGTATCCGCGCCTCGCTCATCACGCTCGCGGTGGTGCCGGCGGCGGCGATGGTTCTGCTCTGGGTCAGTGGTTCCTACGCGCTGTTCGACCAGTGGCACAAGGCCAACGAGGAGGGGCAGCCGGCGAAGACCACGTACGCCCTGGTGCCGGCGGTCGGTGAGTTCCAGAAGGAACGGCAGCTCACGACAGTGTTGTTGTCGTCGCACGGCGGCCGTACCGCGCTGGACGCGCAGCGGCGCCGGACCGACGCCGTGCTCGCCGGTTTCCGCAAGGCGGACGCCGCCTCCGGGAGTGACGGATCGACTCAGTACCGGGCCCAGTTGGCGACCGTGCGGAGACGGCTCTCCGACCTGGCTGCCGAACGGGTCGCGGTGGACGCGGGGAAGGGCAGTCGGCAGCACGCCTACACCGTCTACTCCGACACCGTGACGTCGGTGCTGAACCTCTTCGGGACGCTCAACACGGACGCCGGCGACGCGGCCACCGCGGCCGGCGCCAGCCATGCTCTGGCGTTCCTGCGCGGAACGGAGGCTCTGACGCAGGAGGAGGCGATCCTCGATGGCGTCGCCTCCTCCGGGAAGCTGAGCGTCCAGGAGCGGGCGGCCCTGGCTTCGGCCGGGGCGGTCCGTGGTTCCGTGCTGTCCAACGAGGTCGAACCGTATCTGCCCGCGGATCTGGCGGCGGCACTCGGGACGGCCATGGGCGGGCAGAACGGGGAGGCCATGACGGCCTTCGAGACGACCGTCGGTACGGCGACCGCGGCGCACGACGGCACGATCGACGTGCCGCGTCCCTCGGCCGCCCGAGCGGCTGCCCCGGGGCAGGTGTCCGCCGCGGTGCAGGCCGTGGAGGGGCAGTTCCTGGCGCTGGTCACCAAGGACGCCTCGCACCGGACCCACATGGTGCTCGTCAAGGCGATGTCGGGCAGCGTCGTCGCGTTGGCCGCCGTACTCGCCGTGGCCCTGCTGTCCTGGCGCATCACCCGGTCCCTCCTCGGCCGTATGTCCGGGCTGCGTACGGCGACGCTCGAACTCGCCGATGAACGGCTGCCCGAACTGATCACCCGGCTGCGCACCCAGGGCAAGCGGGCCGAACTCGACGACCTGCCCGAACTCGACTTCGGCACGGACGAGTTGGGCAAGGTCGCGGAGGCGTTCAACAGCGCCCAGCGGACCGCCGTGAGCGTCGCGCTGGAGCAGGCCTCGCTGCGTGAGGGGGCGCGGCTGGTGTTCCACAACATGTCGCGCCGGATCCAGCTCCTCGTGCACCGGCAGCTCACGGTGATCGACTCCATGGAGCGCAAGGAGCAGGACCCCGAACTCCTCTCCGATCTCTACCGGGTCGACCACCTCGCCACCCGGATGCGGCGCAACGCGGAGAGCCTCACCGTGCTGTCGGGCGCGGCGCCCCGGCGCCGTTGGAAGCACGCGGTGCCGCTCGCGGATCTGCTGCGCAGCGCGGTGTCCGAGATCGAGGGCTACGCCCGGGTCGTGGTCGAACCCCTGCCGCCGATCGCGGTGTTGGGACCCGCGGTCGGCGACACGATCCACCTCATGGCCGAACTCATCGAGAACGGCGTGACGTTCTCCCCGCCGCACACCGAAGTCCGGGTACGGGCACTGCCGGTGGCGCAGGGGTACGCCGTCGAGGTCGAGGACCGGGGGCTCGGTCTGTCGGCCGACGAGTACGCGGCGGCGAACGAACTCCTGCACCACCCCAAGGACTTCAGCTTCACCACACTCGGCGAGGACCCACGCCTCGGTCTCTTCACGGTCGGACATCTCGCCCAACGCCATGGCGTCACCGCCAGCCTCCAGGCCTCCTCCTACGGCGGCTCCCTCGCCGTCGTGGTCCTCCCGCACGTCCTCACGGAGTCGGCGGCGGACACGCTCCCGCCCACGCTGGACCCGAGGGCGGAACGGCATCTGGCTTCGGTCGCGGGGTCGGCGACGGGGATGGGATCGGGATCGGGCGCCGGTTCGGGAACGGGTTCAGGCTCGGGTTCGGGGCCGATTTCAGGGCCGGGTTCGGTGACCGGCTCGGGTTCGGTGACCGGTTTGATGGGTCCAGGGCAGGGGTCAGGTTCGGGCAACAACTCGGGCAGGGGCTCGGCCGCCGGGACGGACACAGGGTCCGGCATTGGTTCGGCGACCGGTCCGGTCCCCGGTTCGGGACGCGGCGGGGTGACGTCCGGCGGCATGCCGATGCGCGTCCGCACCCGCCCCGGCTCGCAGGCCCAGCCGACTTCCGGGGGCCGCGGCGACACGACACCTTTCGCGGACTCCCGTGAGAACGGGGCGCCGACGGACTTCCGCGAGCCCGTGCGGTCTTCGGACTCCCGCGAGTCCGGATCGTCGACGGCCTTCCGTACGGCCGGGTCCGCTTCGGACTTCCGTACGGCCGGGTCCGCTTCGGACTTCCGTACGGCCGGCCTCCCCGGGGACTCGCGCGGGGCCGGCCCGTCCGGGGACTCGCGTGAGGCTGGACCGTTCGCAGATTCCCGCGAGCCCGGCTCCTCAGCGGGTCCCCGTGCGGGCGGCCCGTTCGCGGGCTCCCGTGATGGCGGCTCGTCGACAGACCGCCGTGCTTCCGGGTTCCCGGCCGATTCTGGTGAGGCCGGGGGGTTCGGGGACTCGCGTGAGGCTGCGCCTTTCACGGATTCCCGTGAGGCTGCGCCCTTCACGGATTCCCATGGAGCCGGCTCCTCAGCAGGCCCTCATGCGGGCGACCCGTTCGCGGGCTCTCGCGAGGCGGGGTCTTTCGCGGACTCTCGCGAGGCCGGGCCCTTCGCTGATTCCCGCGAGCCCGGCTCCTCA
>NZ_JAENRY010000551.1 GCF_016612545.1 Streptomyces sp. MBT65
CGGACTCCATGGTGGACGGCGGCCCGTGAGCGCGGGGATCTCCAGGAACAGCGAGTGGCCGCCGTCCACCATGGAGTCCGTCGCCGCGCGCAGCCCGAGCGGGGAACGCAGTTCCCGGAGCCGCCGCAGATTGTTCAACTGGGCCTGCACGAGCTTCTCGTCGGGCAGTCGGCTCCGCTGCGGCGCGGTCCCCTCCGCCGGTGGCGCCGGCGGGAGGAAGCCGTTGTCCCGCAGCCAGGTCTCCGCGTCCTCGAACAGCGTCTCGGTACCGTCCACGCCGAGCGGCGCGGTGGACTGCCCGATCGACTCCAGCGTCGCCAGCTCGTGCGGCAGCGCGCGGACCTCGTCCGGCGTCGGCGCGTGGCCCCGGGCGTCCGTGTCGCTGAGCACCCGCAGATCGAGCGCGTGGGTCCAACTCCCGGGCGTGTACGTCGACATGGTGCCGTCGGGCCGGATCAGGGTGAGCGTGTACTCGACGTCGGCCTCGGTCAGCAGATGGCTGCGGTTGGTGCGCACCGCGTGCATCGTGCCCGCGACGGAACTGGTGCCGAACATGTTCTGCGCCGCGAGGGACCCGGTGCCCTTGCCGTTGACGGTGCCGCCGATGCTGTGGGAGGCGTCCGGGTGCCCCGCGCGATGGTCGGTCGTGAGGGTCGGGCCGAGGCTGCCGCTGAGGGTCACCCCGCTGTTGAACGTCGTGTTCTGGTCGTTCTTGACCGTGTTGACGACATGGCTCTCGAGGTTGATCTTCTTGTCGAGGCTCTTGGCCACCGGGGTGTTGCGGGTGACCCGCGCGTCAAGCCGCATCATGCCGACCGCGCGGCCGTGCGCGTCGGTGAGCACCGGCGAGTACAGCCCGCCCTCGACCTGCATCGGCAGCGTGCCCCGCAGGATCGGTTCGCCCAGGAAATCCGCGAGTTGGGCCGACGAGGTGGCGTCCAGGTCGTCGGCGAAGTTCTCCGCGGCACCCTCGTACAGCCGCCGCGGGTTCAGCACCGAGTCCACGCCGTAGATGGGCAGTTGCCGCAGCTCGGCGGGCACGGGCAGGGCCTGCCCGTGGTCCCGGTCGGCGTCCACGAGGTGCTGCGGGAACCAGACGGTGACCGACCCGTGCTGCTCGGCCGGACTCCAGTCGCGCACGGGATCGGGATCCGCGACGACAACCGCCGTATCGGTTCCGTCAGTTGCCTCTGCCACGTCCGTGTCGGCCACGTCCGTGTCGGCCACGTCCGTGTCGGCTACGTCCGTGATCGCGGCCGGCGCGTCCACGCGCACCTGCCAGTTGTCGGTGAAGTCGTAGGCGCGGGAGGGCTCGTTGCTGCGCTGGGCGCTGGTGGTCTGCACGACCTGGGTGACCGTGGAGGAGCCGTCCGCCTGGTTGTGGGTGATGGTCGCGGACAGCGCGATGTCCACCCCGCGGACCGGGCCGGCCGCCCCGATCGGTACGGACAGGGTCCACGGCACCGGAATCGTCGAGAACGTGCCGGACGGCTGCGCGGAGACGATCTCCCGGGTGCCCTGCCCGCGCCGCTCCACATGCTTGTCGGGATCGCTCGTGTCGAGCGCGCCCTGCCGCGCGGACGGCCGCCGGTCGTCGAGCGTCAGGCGTACGTCCACCTCGCGGCGGACGCCGTCGACGTCCAGCACGATCCGGTGACCGCCGAGGCTGCGCAGATACGGCATGTTCTGCGTCAGCTGCTGCTCGGACAGCACGTCCCGCAGTTGCGCGTGCACGGCGTCGTCCGGGCCGGGGTTCGGCCTGCCGAGCGCGGTGAGCACCTGGCGGTGCAGCCCGTCGACCAGGTCCGGCGAGAACGGCTCCATCATGACCAGCCCCACCTGGCCGTCGTGCCGCTGCCCGTAGCCACCCAGGTAGGAGGGACGGCCGGGCGGCTCAGTGGGCGCGGTGATGTCGCCCTCCGGGGTCGTCAGCGTGATCTCCGGGACCGGCAGGACCAGCGGGACGGGCTCGGTCTCCGTCTCTGCTTCCGGCTCGGCCTCTGGCTCTGCTTCTGCCTCCGCCGGAGGGGTGTGTGTCGGGTCCGTGTGCGTGGAGGTGGTGGCCACCGGGGTCGGTCCGGTGTCGGTCGCGTCGGTGGTGGACTTGACCGGGGCGGGCGGGTCCGCGCCGGGCGCACCCTTGACCGGTCCCCGCGGACCGGTACCGGTGCCCCGGGGGTCGTCGGCGGGATCGCCGACCAGGGTGCCGATCAGGGCGAGGTGACGGGGCCTCAGACCACCGGAGGTGTACGCCGGGTCCGACGCGGGCGTGAACAGCGTCGGGTCGCCCATGAGGCTGGCCGTACCGCCGCGGTGCGGGGCGGACGAGTCGAAGCCGCTCTCGTCGCGGAGTCCGAGTTGGTGGCCGACCTCGTGGGCGAGGTCGGCCACCAAGTCGGAGATGTCGGCCGGCCACGAGTGATGGGTGGCCGGGGTTCCGTCCGTCGGG
>NZ_JAENRY010000552.1 GCF_016612545.1 Streptomyces sp. MBT65
CCCCACACCACCGCCATGGACCCCGGGTTCTCCGCCACCTTCTCCCTGGGGCTGCAGCCGCCGCTCGTCCAGGACGCCGATCCGCGCCCCGGCTTGATGGGCTGGCAGGCGTGGACGGAACCCGTTCTCGGCGCCCCGTATCTGTGGTGCGCCAGTTTCAGCGCCGGTGTCCCCCATGATCTGGTCGCCGCCTTCGCCTCCTCGCTGGCCTCCCCGGCCGTGGTGTCCCGCCGCACTTTGCCCAAGGACGCCGAGGGCCGGCTCATGGTCGTCCGCCGCAGCTGACGACCCACGCCCCGCGAGTGGCTGGCGTGCGGCTCCTCTCCGAGCGCCGATGTCCCTGACAGGGCTGTTCCCCGGACTCGCCGGATGACAATGAAGGAGACCCGCATGTTCCGAATATTCCGGCGCCGTGCTCGCGCAGACCGTGAGTTCCGTGACGCTCAGCGTGTGGGCCAGGTGCTGCTGCAGATGCACACCGAAATGCCCTGGCCCGATGCGTCCGGCTCGGCCGCCGCGACCGTCCAGTACCCCGCAGACGCCGCGCTGGACCCAGACTTCCTGCCGCCGGAATGTCGGGCGCCGTCCCGCCAGGACGTCGCCGGGTTCATGATGCGCTGGGACCAGCCGCTCGTCGTCGACGGCGAGGTACGCGAGTGTCACGCGTGCGGCGCATACCGGAACTGGGTTGTCCTCTGCATGCGCGACGACTCGGTGTGGCTGCGCTGCCGTGCCGGCCATACGACGAGGGAGCCGGGGCTGGACGCGACCTGGTACAACCGCCACTCCGGTCCGGCCGACCACTGGCACCCCACCCTTGAGGACGGGCTGCGCCACCTCGGCCACTGACTCCCACGAAACCCCCTCTCCCCTTCCCCTCCACATCGTCGGCCCCGGGGAGCCGGCTTGGTCAGACCGTTCGCTCCGCACCAACATGGGGGTTCCACATGCGTTTTCCCACCACAGCCGCGCTCTGCCTCGGTACTGTGTCCGTCCTGGTCCTGACGGCCTGCTCCAATGGCAGCACTCGTGCCACGGACCCGACGTCTTCCGCCTCTGCTTCCGTTTCCGGACGCCAGGAGGGCGGGAACGCCCCGGCTGGGGGGCCGTTGTCCTCGGCCGCGCTGGCAAAGAGGCTTCTGGACGAGGGCGACCTGGGCGAGGGCTACGCCCGCAAGGCAGAGTTGACCGGTCGGCACGCTGACGTCACCGTGACCGGCTGTCCCGCGCTGGGGGAACTCGACGGTGACGCTGCGGCCGGCGGCAGCCTCGACTTCCCGCGCCGGGCGAAGGTCTCCTTCACCTACGCAAGCAGCACCGGCTCGGAGGTCTCTGAGGAGTTGTACAGCGGCACCGCGGCCGAGCTCTCCAGTGGCGTGGGCCGGATCTTCGAGGCGATGACCTCCTGCTCCAGCTACCGGGTTCTCGCCGGCAGCACGGCCGTCACGGTCACCGCCCACGAGGTGCCCGCCCCAAGGTTGGGTGACGAGCAGTGGGGCCAACTGCTTACCTTCACGGCAGGAGGACGTAGCCAGGTCGTTAAGCAGACTGCTGTTCGTGTGGGGATGGTGGTTGCGGTGGTCTCGGGTTCGCCCGCGCTGGTCGATGCCCATGTGGCGGAGGCGGTGGCGAAAGCCCGTGCGACCACGTGAGTTCGCGTGCATGCCGAAGGCCCGGCCGGAAGTCTTCCGGCCGGGCCTTCGGCATGTGAGGGGCCAGGGTGCGTGGTCTGAGGGTGTCGACCGGTGGGTGGAGTCCTGAAGTGCCGCCCGTGTGTGGTCAGTTTTCTTCGAGTTCGGCGTGCCCTTCGGGCGCGCGCAGGGCGCTGTGGATGTCGGACAGGCGCTCGAACTCCGCGTAGTCCTCGTCGGTCATGAGGTCGTAGACACTGTCCAGGGAGTCGTCGGGCAACAGGTACGCGTACTTCATGTACAGGCTGACGAGGGCCCTCCCCACGAGGGTGCTTTCGCTCATCCAGCCAGCCTCGTCAGGCAGGTCGTGCACGACTGCCATGTTTATCTCGTCCGAGGTGCTGGTGGAGAGCAGGTCGTGCTCGATGCCGGTGAGCGGGCGGCCGTCGCGGTGGTACAGACGACCGGGTTCATCGCAGCGGGAGAGATCCACGTCGGCGAGGAGGATGACGACGCGGGGGCGGATTCCGGTCTGGGCCATGCAGGGGGTTCCTTCCGGGAAGTGGGAGTCGGGGTTGGGGCACAAATGCTCCGGACGATGCCCGGCTTCGGTAGCCGGGGATCGTCGGCTACAGTCCGCGCGCCTGCGGGTCAGCGCCGCCGCGCGGGAGGCCGCTGCTGGAGCGGAACGCGGACTGTGGGGCGGGCTGCTGCCTGGGCGTGGGGGCTGGGGACGTGACGCTCGCCGAGGCGCCGTATGCGCC
>NZ_JAENRY010000553.1 GCF_016612545.1 Streptomyces sp. MBT65
GTCCGGAGGGCGGGGGCATGGTCGCGGGCCCGGTGGGCGGCGGCATGGTCGCGGCCGGTGCCGCCTGCTGGGGCTCGTCCACGGTGATGCCGAAGTCGGTCGCCAGGCCTTCGAGCCCGCTGTCGTACCCCTGGCCGACGGCCCGGAACTTCCAGGCGCCCTGGCGGCGGTAGAACTCGCCGAGCACGAAGGCGGTCTCGACCGTCGCGCCCGCGCTGTCGAAGCGGGCGACCGCGGTGTTCTGCGCGGCGTCCCGGACCTCGATGTACAGGTCGGGGACCTGGCCGAACGTTCCGCCGTCCGACGACGCGGCGAGGACGATGCGGTCGACGGCGGGCTCCACGCGCGCGAGGTCGACGAGCAGGCTGTCGGTCACCCGTCCGCCGGCATTGCCCTTGCCCTCGTGCCGGACCGCGCCGGAGGAGTGCGCCGGCTGGTTGTAGAACACGAAATCGCCGTCGGAACGGACCTTCCCGTCGACCAGCAGCAGCGCCGAGGCGTCCGCGTCCGGAACACCGGGTCCGGAACGCCAGCCCAATTCGACGCGCAGTGCCGTCGTCGGCACCGGAACATTCGACCCTTTCGGCATCGACATGTCTGCCCCCATCACGTGTCGCCGTGCCAGGCCCCGCCCGGCAGCCCATCGGGTGTCTACCCGCACAACCTATTCCCCGAGGCGGCGAACGCCCATGAGAGGCGCGACAACATCGACGGCCAACCGCTGGTAACCCGCCAGGAACTCGGCTTTTACACGATCCGAACACCGATCGATGCCCTTTTTTGCCAAGTTCGCTCGCATTGGGGATCCCGTGCCACCCCCGACACGGAAAACAACCCTCTAATCGGTCTCCCCAACCACCACATCGTGGGCTTAACTTATGTGCCATGACCTCCCCCCGCTCCACTTATGGCGGCGGCTACTACTCCGCCTCCTTCCCGGACACTCCGATCTACGACTCCCTCGTGGCCGAGCGGGGTACCCCGCAGATCGCCCCGATCCGGGTCCCCGCCGCCTACGACATGCCGGGGAGCAACCTGCCGGCGCTCCCGTCGGCACTGCCCGCTCTCCCGGCGGGTCCCTCGCAGGCTTCCTACGGCGGCTACCCGCAGGCGCAGCAGCCGTCTCCGCTGCAGCAGGCGCCCGCCGCCTACATCCCGCAGCAGGCCCCGCAGCGCGGTTACGGCCAGCAGCAACAGCAGCCGCGCCCGATGGCGGCTCCGGCCGGCTACGAGGCGATGCGTCCGGCGGCTCCCCGCCCGGCTCCGGCGCCGTACCAGCAGGACCCGTACAACAACAACCAGCAGTACCGCGGTTACTGATCCTCACCCTGCGTTGTCGGTGCCGACTGGCACGATGGAGCGATGGGGAATGCGGAGCTGCGGTCGATCCACGTTCATCCGGTCAAGGCACTCCGGGGTTTCTCGCCCCGGGAGGCTCTCGTGGAGCCTTGGGGGCTGGCCGGTGACCGACGCTGGGGGCTGATCGACGACGGGGGAAAGGTCGTCACGCAACGCGAGCACCCGCGGCTCGCACTGGCCGCCGCCGAGCTTCTGCCCGGCGGCGGTATTCGTCTGTCCGCACCCGGCCGCGACCCGCTGACCGTGCCCGTTCCGGAGCCGGTCACCACCGTGGCGATGGAGATCTTCGGTACAAAGGTCGACGCGGTACTGGGGCCGGACACCGCGCACCTCTGGTGCAGCGACTATCTGGGCTTCGGTGTTCGTCTCGTCCACATGGACGATCCCGCCACGCGCAGGCCCGTCGACCCGGACTACGCGCTTCCCGGTGAGACGGTCGGTTTCGCCGACGGCTATCCGCTGCTGCTGACCTCGGAAGCCTCCCTCGACGCCCTCAACTCCCTTGTCGCACAAGGGGATCACCCCGCCGAGGGCCCGCTGCCCATGAACCGGTTCCGACCCAATGTGGTCGTCGCGGGCACCGCCGCCTGGGCCGAGGACGACTGGTCGGGCGTCGTGATCGGCGAGGTCTCCTTCCGGGTCGCGAAGATGTGCGGGCGCTGCGTCGTGACCACCACCGACCAGGGCACCGTGGAGCGCGGCAAGGAGCCGCTGCGCACCCTGGCCCGGCATCGGCGCATCGGCGGCAAGCTCGTCTTCGGACAGAACCTGGTGCCCCGGTCCACCGGCACGATCCGCGTCGGCGACCCGGTCCGGATTCTCGCGTGACCGAAGTTCCTCATGCATGCGCGGCCGGAGTTCCGCCGATGGGCGCTCGGGGCGGGAACCCTCCCCGTGGGCCCGGTCGTTGAGATCCCGTGAGAAGTTCGTGAGAGCCCGCAGGAGAGGTGATTTCGCTCTCTCTTTGACGGGGCTCTTGGGCGAACGGCAGGGCGCGGAGTTATCACGGAGCGGGAAGGGGGTGCGGGAG
>NZ_JAENRY010000554.1 GCF_016612545.1 Streptomyces sp. MBT65
CCCCACCGTCGAACTCGTCCCCCAACCCCACCCCTGGACCCGCGCCCTCGGCCTCGTCATGGTCGTCGTCGTCGGCGCCTGGCTCGGTCTGCTGATCGTCGGCAACGTACGGGCCCAGGTCGGCCCGATGAACACGACCATGACCCTGCGCCCGTCCCTCACCGGCGGCACGAAGATCAACGTGTCCCCGCTCGGCGCGCTCTCCCTGGACAGCCACCACGCCCCGGTCCGCCTCGACGTCAACGTCGACCAGCTCGACCCGGAACGCTCCCAGGCCCTCGTCGACCACCCCGAACGCATCTCCGGCCTCCAGGACGAGGTCGCCCGGGACGTCGAACACGGCACCCTCGACCTCGCCGTACGGTCGTCGACGGCCGTGGTCCTCGGCGCCACCACCCTCGGCCTCGCGGTCTACCGCCGCCCCCGCCGCGCGCTGGCGGCCGGCGGGCTGGCCCTCACCCTCCTGGCGGCCTCCGGAGCGACGGCGTACGCGACCTGGAACCCGAAGTCGATCCTCGAACCGAAGTTCTCGGGACTGCTCTCCTCCGCCCCGTCCCTGGTCGGCAACGCGCGCAACATCGTCACCGAATTCGACGTCTACCAGAAGGAGTTGGCCCGCCTGGTGACGAACGTGACCAAGCTCTACGACGTCACGTCCACGCTCCCCGCGTACCAGCCGGACCCCACGACCATCCGCGTGCTCCACGTCTCGGACATCCATCTGAACCCCGCGAGCTGGAAGATCATCGCGTCACTGGTGGAGCAGTACGAGGTGAACGTGATCGTCGACACCGGCGACACCATGGACCACGGCACGACCGCCGAGAACGGCTTCCTCGACCCGATCGCCGACCTGGGCGTCCCGTACGTCTGGGTCAGGGGCAACCACGACTCCCTCGCCACCCAGCGCTACCTCGAACGCATCAAGAACGTGCACGTCCTGGACGAGGGCCGCGCCCAGACGGTCGCGGGCGTGCGTTTCGCGGGCATCGGCGACCCCCAGTTCACCCCGGACCGCTCGACCGCCCCGGGCGGCAACGCGGCGGAGGAACTGGCCGGCGACCAGCTCGCCTCCGCCCTCCGCGACCAGCGGGCGGCCGGCACCCCGGTCGACATCGCCCTCGTCCACGAACCGTCCGCCGCACGCCAGACCGACGGCGAGGTCCCGCTCGTCCTGGCCGGCCACCTCCACCACGAGGGCACCGAGGTCATGAAGCACGGCACCCGGCTCCGTATCGAGGGCTCGACCGGCGGCAGCGGACTGCGCGCGGTGGAGGGCAAGTACCCCGACCCGATCGAGGCGTCGATCCTCTACATCGACCGCGACACCCACCGCCTCCAGGCCTGGGACGAGATCAAGCTGGGCGGCCTGGGCCTGACGACGGCAGAGGTGAGCCGCCATCTCCCGAAGGAGAACCTGCCGGGCGCGCCCCAGTCGCCGAGTCCGTCGCCGAGCCCCTCCCCCAGCCAGTCTCCGAGTCCGGCGTCGGAGGTGCCGTCCGTGGCGCCGTCGAGGACCCCGTAAACCGTTTTGGCGATACCTCCCGCCATCCCATATGCTTCTCACGTCCCCGACGCGCTGAGAGGCGCCCAGGCGGGCCGATAGCCCTCATCGTCTAGCGGCCTAGGACGCCGCCCTTTCAAGGCGGTAGCACGGGTTCGAATCCCGTTGGGGGCACGTAAAACCGTGTGCGACACTGGCTCCGCCAGTCCGTGCGCAACAGCTGGGTCCTGTGGAGCAGTTTGGAGTGCTCGCCACCCTGTCAAGGTGGAGGCCGCGGGTTCAAATCCCGTCAGGACCGCTGAGGTTCCGTGAGGAACCTCGTGGCTGGGTAGCTCAGTTGGTACGAGCGATCGCCTGAAAAGCGATAGGTCGCCGGTTCGATCCCGGCCCCAGCCACCATCAAGGCCTCGATCTTCGGATCGGGGCCTTTTTGTATGCCCCTCGTGCGCCGGGGATACGATCCGGCTCAGTCGGCGCCGGAGTGGCGGAAGTGCGGGGGGATCAACCATGAGCCAGGACGAGGCCAGAGGTATCCGGGACACGGACCTGGAAAAGATGCGCGCGCGGTACGGACTGCTCGCGGTGGTGGGCAGCAATCTCGCGATCACCGCGGTGGCGATCTTCGGCGTATGGCAGCTCAACGGCGACCGAGCGGTGATCGTCGGCGTCCTGACCTCGGCATTCACCGCGATGGCAGGCCTGACGACGGCATACCTGGGCATCAAGGCCGTATCGAACACGGCCCAGTCGATGTCCCAGGACGCGGACCGCAGACGCGAGGACAAGGCGGCGTCGACACCACCGGCGCAGCGCACCTCATAAGAGGCGCCTCGGCACCCTCCCAACACAGGCCGCCAATATCCAGCCCGTCCGGCGTTTGAGG
>NZ_JAENRY010000555.1 GCF_016612545.1 Streptomyces sp. MBT65
GTACCGGAGGCGCCGGCCGCCGCTCCGGCGGCCGGGGCCGGGGCAGCGGCGGGGGCGCCGGTGCCGTCGTCGATCACGGCCAGCTCGGCGCCGACCTCGACGGTCTCGTCCTCGGCCACCTTGATGGAGGCCAGTACGCCGGCGACGGGGGAGGGGATCTCGGTGTCGACTTTGTCGGTCGACACCTCGAGCAGCGGCTCGTCGGCCTCGACTCGCTCGCCCTCGGCCTTCAGCCAGCGGGTGACAGTGCCCTCGGTGACGCTTTCACCGAGCGCCGGAAGGGTTACGGAAACCGCCATGGTTTCGGTTGCTCCTTACGAATTGCGGAAGTCTGTGTCGTCGTCCGACCGAGGGGGTCAGTCGTGGGAGTGGAGAGGCTTCCCGGCCAGCGCCAGGTGGGCCTCGCCGAGCGCCTCGTTCTGCGTCGGGTGGGCGTGGATCAGCTGGGCGACCTCGGCGGGCAGCGCCTCCCAGTTGTAGATCAGCTGGGCTTCGCCGACCTGCTCGCCCATACGGTCGCCGACCATGTGGACGCCGACCACGGCACCGTCCTTCACCTGGACGAGCTTGATCTCGCCGGAGGTGTTGAGGATCTTGCTCTTGCCGTTGCCCGCGAGGTTGTACTTCAGAGCGACGACCTTGTCCGCGCCGTAGATCTCCTTGGCCTTGGCCTCGGTGATGCCCACGGAGGCGACCTCGGGGTGGCAGTACGTCACCCGGGGGACACCGTCGTAGTCGATCGGAACGGTCTTCAGACCGGCCAGACGCTCCGCCACCAGGATGCCCTCGGCGAAGCCGACGTGCGCGAGCTGGAGCGTCGGGACCAGGTCGCCGACGGCGGAGATGGTCGGGACGTTCGTCCGCATGTACTCGTCGACCGTGACGTAGCCGCGGTCGATCGCGACACCCTGCTCCTCGTAGCCGAGACCGGCGGAGACGGGCCCGCGGCCGACGGCGACGAGCAGCAGCTCGGCCTCGAACTCCTTGCCGTCGGCGAGGGTGACCTTGACGCCGTTCTCGGTGTACTCGGCCTTCGAGAAGAAGGTGCCCAGGTTGAACTTGATGCCGCGCTTGCGGAACGCGCGCTCAAGAAGCTTGGAGGAGTTCTCGTCCTCGAGCGGGGCGAGGTGCTTGAGGCCCTCGATGATCGTCACGTCGGCGCCGAAGGACTTCCACGCGGAGGCGAACTCCACGCCGATGACACCGCCGCCCAGGATGATCGCGGACTGCGGCACACGGTCCAGGACGAGGGCGTGGTCCGAGGAGATGATGCGGTTGCCGTCGATCTCCAGGCCCGGCAGCGACTTCGGCACGGAGCCGGTCGCCAGCAGCACGTGGCGGCCCTGGATGCGCTGGCCGTTGACGTCGACGGAGGTGGGGGAGGAGAGCCGCCCCTCACCCTCGATGTAGTGCACCTTGCGGGATGCGATCAGACCCTGCAGGCCCTTGTAGAGGCCCGAGATCACGCCGTCCTTGTACTTGTGGACGGCCGGTACGTCGATGCCCTCGAAGGTGGCCTTGACGCCGAACTGCTCGCTCTCGCGGGCCTGGTCGGCGATCTCGCCCGCGTGGAGCAGGGCCTTGGTGGGGATGCAACCTCGGTGCAGGCAGGTGCCGCCGACCTTGTCCTTCTCGATCAGAGCGACGTCCAGACCCAGCTGGGCCCCGCGCAGGGCCGCGGCGTAACCGCCACTACCACCGCCGAGGATCACTAGGTCGAAAACGGTGCTGGCGTCGTTCGCCACGTCACGTCCTCCATGCATGTGCGCCGTACGCCGGTCTTCAGTGACCGCGCGGCGGCTGGTGTCCGGCCGCTCTTTCATCGGCCCTGTGGTGGGGGCCCTGTCCTGCCGA
The DNA here is from genome assembly GCF_016612545.1 of Streptomyces sp. MBT65. Classification (GTDB taxonomy): domain Bacteria; phylum Actinomycetota; class Actinomycetes; order Streptomycetales; family Streptomycetaceae; genus Streptomyces. The sequence goes on from NZ_JAENRY010000555.1 coordinate 1,855, forward strand.
GCCCATCTTCGCACTTGTCGGGGCCGTTCGAGACGCCGGGCCCGGGTGTGAGACACCACACGCTCACTTGAGAGAGACGTGGGTCTGGTGCCCCAGGGGCGCGGGGAACTGCGCAACCGGCCACAGCCGGTCCGCAGTCGCCCACGCACCTCAGGGCATTCGAGCTACTGGGCGAACGTCAGCCCAGATCCCCCGCCGCAGTCAGCTCCGCGAGCCGCACCAACGTCCGCACCGCGGACCCGGTCCCACCCTTGGGGGTGTACCCGAAGGGCCCGCCCTCGTTGAACGCGGGCCCCGCGATGTCGAGATGCGCCCAGGCGATCCCCTCACCCACGAACTCGCGCAGGAACAGCCCGGCGACCAGCCCGCCGCCCATCCGCTCACCCATGTTGGCGATGTCGGCGGTGGGCGAGTCCATCCCCTTGCGCAGGTGCTCGGGCAACGGCATCGGCCACGACGGCTCGCCGACCTCCTCGGCCGCGTCGACGATCGCCGCGCGGAACGCGTCGTCGTTCGCCATCACGCCGAAGGTCCGGCTCCCGAGAGCCAGGACCATCGCGCCGGTCAGCGTCGCCACGTCCACGATCGCGTCCGGCTTCTCCGCCGACGCCGCCCACAGCGCGTCCGCGAGGACCAGCCGGCCCTCGGCGTCCGTGTTGAGGACCTCGACGGTCTTGCCGCTGTACATGCGCAGCACGTCACCGGGACGGGTCGCGGAGCCGGACGGCATGTTCTCGGCGAGCGCCAGCCAGCCGGTGACGTTGACCTCGAGGCCCAGACGGGCGGCGGCGACGACGGCCGCGAACACGGCGGCGGCACCGCTCATGTCGCACTTCATCGTCTCGTTGTGCCCGGCCGGCTTGAGCGAGATACCGCCCGAGTCGTACGTGATGCCCTTGCCGACGAACGCGAGGTGCTTGGTGGCGTCGGCGTGCGTGTACGACAGCTTCACCAGCCGCGGACCGGCCGCGGAACCGGCGCCGACGCCGAGGATGCCGCCGTAGCCGCCCTTCTCCAGGGCCTTCTCGTCGAGCACCTCGACCTTGATGCCGTGCTCCTTGGCCGCGGTCTGCGCCACGGCCGCGAAGGCCTCCGGGTCGAGGTCGTTCGGCGGGGTGTTGATCAGGTCGCGGGCGCGGTTGAGCTCCTCGGTGACCGCCAGAGCACGCTCTACGGCCGCCTTGTACTCCTTGTCGCGCGGCTTGCCGCCGAGCAGGGCGACCTCGCCGAGCGGGCCCTTGCCCTTCGCGTCCTTGGCACCGCCCTTGTACGCGTCGAAGGAGTACGCGCCGAGCAGCGCGCCCTCGGCGATCGCACCGGCGTCGGCGGCGTCCGCGAGCGGCAGCGCGAAGGCGGCCTTCTTGGCGCCGGTGTCGCCGCCCGTGCCCTCACCGGCGCCAAGAAGGCCGCCTTCGCGCTGCCGCTCGCGGACGGCCGCCTTGCCGCCCTTGCCGACACCGATCACGATCGCGTCGGCCCGCAGGCCGGGCGCCGCGGCGGTGCTGAGAGTGAGAGCAGTCACAGTGGTGAATTCTCGCTTCCGATGTGAAGTTGCTGTGGTCGAACGGGGTGGGTCGACCGGGCCCGACAACCGACCCTATTTCCGACCTGCGGCGGCGGTGGACACAGGGGACTGGTGGCGGCCCAAGACGGAGCCTACGCGCGTGTGCGCGGTAGGGCGTTCGCGCGGGGGTTGCACGCGCCCGAAGCGGAGGGGCCACTTCTCGATCCCGATCCTGAAGTACGCCCAAGCGGCAACCCCGTTGAGGCAACCACCCCACGCACCCGCACTCACCCACCCAGCGAAAGCACCACGAGCGCAGCCGTGGCCGCGGTCTCCGCAAGCCCCCCGAACACGTCCCCGGTCACCCCACCGAACCGCCGCCGGCA
>NZ_JAENRY010000556.1 GCF_016612545.1 Streptomyces sp. MBT65
CTGCTCGGTGGGGTGGTGCTGATGGTGGTGTGGCTGCCGTGGGGCAAGGAGGCGGGGGTGTCCTCGGTGGCCGGAGCGGGTGCGGAGCCGGAGGCCGGTGGGGAGATTACGGACCCAGCGGTGGCCGCCGAGGGGGTGGACCCTGCGGAGGCCGCTCAGGGGGTGGCTTCCACGAGTTCCGAGAAGTGAGGCAACGGTTTTCTGAGAAGTGGGGCAACGGTTCGGGCGGCTCATGGACTCCTTTAGACATCTAGGAGGTGCCCATGGGGGAGCGCAAGGAGGCTCGGGAGACTCGCGATGACGAGTTCCAGAGCTTTGTCATCGGCCGCTGGCCGCGGTTGTTGCGGACGGCATTTCTTCTGACGGGGGAGCAGTACACCGCGGAGGACCTGGTCCAGTCGACGCTCGAGCAGGTCTTCGTGGCCTGGCGCAGGGTCGGCGCGGCCGACGATCCGGAGGCGTACGTACGGCGCGTGATGATCAACGCGCACGCACGCAAACACCGCAGACGGCTCAAGGAGTTCCTGGCACCGAAGGACGACTCGGGCCTGGTGCGCGAGATCGCCGACACCGGCGACCGGATCGCCCAGGCCGAGGACCGCAGCACCCTCCTGAAGGCACTGGCCCAACTGCCGCCGAGGCAGCGGGAGGCGGTGGTGCTGCGGTACTGGGAGGACCTGACCGAGACACAGACGGCCCAGGCGATGGGCTGCTCGGTCGGCGCGGTGAAGAGCAACGCGGCCAAGGGGATCGCGAAACTCCGCGCCATACCGGGACTGGCCGAGACGGTGACGCAGGGAGGGCGGAAGTGATGAGCGCGGACCGGGAGACGAACCAGACCATGACGGACAGAGACATCGCCCTGCTGCTGGCCGACGCCGCGGACGAGGTCGAGATCGGTATAGCCCCCTACCAGGCGGTGATCCGGGGTGGCCGCAGGCGCCGGGCCCGCCGCTGGGCACTCGCGACGGCCACGGCACTGGTGATCGCCGGAACATCGGGCACGCTCGCCCTGGCCGGGCTGCGCGACGGGAGCGGGGTCGAGGTGTCCCCGGCGGTGACACAGGGGTCGACGGCGCCGGCGACCCCGCAGGAGCGGCATGTGTACGCGCCGCAGCAGACCCTGCTCGGCACGGGCAGCGTCGGCGGCAAGGAGTGGCGGATCACCGTCGACGAGTGGGGTGCCCCGCACGACGAGGGGGAGGCCCGGATCCAGTTCCAGGCCATGAGGACGTACGGCGAGGTGCCGGTGGAGGTGAGCAAGCCGTCCCAACTGGTCGGCAAGTCCTCGTTCTTCACCCGCCGGAGCATCGGGGACGGTGCCCCGGCCGCCCTCACGGAGAACACGATCGGCGCGAACGACGCCATGAGGGGAACGGACCTCGAGTCGGCCGCGCTCTCCCTGGACCCGAAGCACACGATGCCTCAGCGCCTGGTGATCGGCCAGGTCGCCAGAACCGCCCAGGAGGTCACATGCACCTGGAAGGACGGCAGTTCGACGGTCGTCCACCGGGTCCCGGCGGGCGCCGACGTCAACTCCGACGAGTCGGCGATCCGGACGGTGGCCGGCTCATCGACCAACTGGTTCGTGTGCGTGGGACCGGAGGGGACGACGTTCGAGTCGGTGAAGGTGACGGGGTGACGGGGTGGGGGCGTTGCCGGTCGGGACACACCTTGCGCGGAAAAGTGTGGCCGCCGTGACCGGGAATGCCGTCCTGGCGGCGCTGGGGCGGGGCGCCGGCAGGAGTTCGGTGCGGTGCCGGAGTGACGCCCTTGCGGCGCCAACTCCGGGCCCGCACGGGGGCGTTGACGGCATCGGCGTGAGCGCTCCGGATGAGAGCTGACCTGGGCTTCTAGCTGGTCTGACCCTAGGCTCGACACCTCGGAGAACCGGTGGAGTCGGAGTGGGGAGCGGGGACCGGATGGACCAGAACCGGCACGGACGTGACATCCGTACGGTCGACGACGTACTCCGGCTTCTGGACGGGCTGTTCGCGCCGGAGGCCGACCGTTGGAGTTCCCGGGGCGCCTCCTGGTGGGACGGGTTCTATGCCGACCGCGACAAGCCGGTGCCGTTCTTCGTGGCGAAGCCGGACGAGAGTCTGGTCGGGTATCTCGACAGGGGGTTGATACCCGGGGGCGGCCGCGCCCTGGACCTGGGGTGCGGTCCGGGACGCAACACCCTTCACCTGGCCGCGCGGGGGTTCGAGGTGGACGGGGTCGATCTGTCGCCGACCGCTGTCGCGTGGGCGGAGGAGCGGGCACGGGCGGGTGACCCGGGTCCGGAGCGGGACCGAGTGGGGG
>NZ_JAENRY010000557.1 GCF_016612545.1 Streptomyces sp. MBT65
CGCTCGCGCCGGCGGCCCCGCCTCGGCCACGTCCGGGCCGCAATCCGTAGTCCGAAAGGAGTTGTTGACCATGAGGGAAGCCCGTGAGGCCTTCCGCCGTTTCTGGCCGCTGACCCGCGGTGACCGCAAGTGGCTCGCGGTGATCATCACCTGCGTCATCGTGTCGGCGCTCGCCGAGACCGCCGCGATCCTGCTCTTCGCGGAGCTCACCGACAACGCCCTCAAGGCCGGTTCGCTGTCCGAGTTCTGGGGCCCGGCCGCCGCCTGGCTCGGCGTCGCGATACTGGGCGCGCTCGTCGGCTACTTCGGCAACTCCCTCGCCACCTGGACCGCCGAACGCTTCGTCCTGCGCCTGCGTGCGAACGTCTTCCGCCATGTCCAGGACCTCCCGCCCCACTTCTTCCAGAAGCACCGCCAGGGCGACCTGGTCGAACGTCTCACCGGAGACGTCGAGGCCATCGAGCAGATGGTCGTGTCCGGCGTGGTCGGCACCATCTCGGCGGCCTTCTCCGCGGTCTTCTACGCCTGCGCGGCCCTGTACCTCCGCTGGGACCTGGCCCTGGCCACCTTCGTCCTGGCCCCCCTCTTCCTCCTGGCCGCCCGCCGCTTCTCCGGCCGTATCAAGCAGGCCTCGCAGGACGAGCGGACAGCGGACGGCGCGATCACGTCGGTGGTCGAGGAGTCCCTCGGCAACGTGGTCCTCACCCAGGCGTACAACCGCCGCCGCGACGAGGAGAAGCGCCTCGACATCGAGGCCCGCGCATGGATGAAGGCATCGGTCCGCGGCGCCCGCCTCAGCGAGATGTACGAGCAGTTCGTGGAGGTCGTGGAGACCCTCTGCGTGCTGGCGGTCATCGGCCTCGGCGTCTGGGAGATCTCGGCCGACCGTATGACCCTCGGCGCACTCCTCGCCTTCGCCGCCTTCATCGGCTACCTCTACCCCCCGGTCCGCAACCTCGGCCAGCTCGGCCTCACCCTCACCGCCGCCACCGCCGGCGCGGCCCGCATCAACGAGATCCTGGACGCCACCCCGTCCGTCGGCAACCCCCACGAACCCGTCCCCGCCTGGCCCGTCCACGGCTGGGTCAGCTTCCACGGCGTGACGTTCCGCTACCCCGGCGCGGCACGCGACTCGGTGAACGACGTCACGTTCAGGGCGGGCCCCGGCGAACTGGTGATCGTCACGGGGGAGAGCGGAGCAGGCAAGTCCACGCTCTCCAAACTCCTCACCCGCTTCTACGACCCCTCCGGCGGCGTGATCTGCCTGGACGGCGTCCCCCTCCGCGACGTACCCCTCGAATTCCTGCGGGAGAACGTGGCGTTGCTGCCCCAGCAGACCCTGATCCTCAACGGCACGATCCGCGAGAACATCGAGTGCGGACGCCCCGGCGCGAGCGACGAGGAGATCGAGCGAGCGGCACGGGCGGCGGCGGCCCACGACTTCATCACCGCACTGCCCGAGTCCTACGACACGGAGATCGCCCCCGGCACGGCGGCACTCTCCGGCGGCCAGCTCCAACGGGTCGCGATCGCCCGGGCGATGCTCCGCGAGGCCCCGGTCCTGGTCCTGGACGAACCGACGGCCGGCCTCGACTCGGTGGCCGCCCGCCAGGTGATCGGGCCGCTGCGCCGCCTGATGTCCGGCCGTACGACCATCATGATCACCCACGACCTGAGCCTGGCCCCGGACGCGGACCGCATCCTGGTGGTGGACGGTGGACGCCTGGTCGAGACGGGAACCCACGCGGAGCTGGTGTCAAGGGGCGGCGCGTACGCGCGACTTGCGGGCCCGCTCCCAGAGATGGCGATCACCGGAACGGGAACGGGACGGCACCGCGCGGAGGACACGATGATCCTGCGCCAAGTCCCGGACGAGACAATGATTTTGCGGCTCCCGAAGCCGAAGAGGTAGATCAGCCCAGGGGAGTTGCCCGGAGGCTGTACCCGAGTCCCCGTACGGTGTGGATGAGCCGCGGTTCGCCGCGGCTCTCCAGTTTCCGGCGCAGGTACATGACGTAGACGTCGAGGGTGTTGGACGCGGGCTCGAAGTCGAACCCCCAGACGTGCCGGTGTATGCGGGACCGGGTGAGGGCGGTGCCCGGATGGCGGAGCAGGTACTCCAGCAACAGGAACTCGGTCCGGGTGAGTTCGAGCGGCCGCCCGCCACGGGTGACGACCCGGGTGGGCAGATCCATGACGAGATCACCGAACACCAGCTGTTCGAGCGCGGCCGGGGTATCGGGACGTGGCTCGGGCCGGGCACCGCGCCGCAGCAACGCCCGTACCCGCGCGAGGAGTTCCTCGATGGCGAACGGCTTGCTGAGGTAGTCGTCGGCACCGTTGTCGAGGGCGACGATCCGGTCGCCGACCGCGTCCCGCCCGGTGATCATCAGGATCGGCACGGTGCACCCGGAGGCCCGGATCCGCCGCGTGGCGGCGAGCCCGTCCAACTCCGGCATGGTGACGTCCATCAGCACGAGATCGGGCGCGGCGGCCTCGTCGGACAGACCGAGCAGGTCGAGAGCGGTACGCCCGTCCCCCGCGAGGACGGTCTCGTACCCCTCGAACCTGAGCAGCCGCCCGAGCCCTTCCCGTACGTCCACGTCGTCGTCGGCCAGCAGGATCTTCCGCGCCATTCGAACACGGTGGGGCGGGGGGCTGTGGTG
>NZ_JAENRY010000558.1 GCF_016612545.1 Streptomyces sp. MBT65
GGTGTGTGGTGTCCGCGTGAGGTCGGGGGTTCGGCGCCCAGGGCGGGCGGTGTGTGGTGTCCCCGCGGAACCGAGGGCTTGTCGTCCTGGGCGGATGGTGTGTGGCGTCCTTGTGAAGCCGAGGGCTCGTCACCCGGGGCGGATGGTGTGTGGTGTCCGCGTGAGGTCGGGGGTTCGGCGCCCGGGACGGGCGGTGCGTGGCGTCCCCGTGAAGCCGGAGGCTCGGCGCCCAGGACGGGCTGTTCGTGGCCTTGCCGTGTCCCCAGTTCCCGTTCGTCGAGGGCAGCCCGAGCGGGCGGTCGTCCCCACGGGCCTGTGTCGCCTTCGGCGGGGACAAGGGAAGCGGTGCCTCTCCCCGGATCAGCGCCCCCGTCGCCCCACCCGCCGGAGGCGATCTCCCCGCCGGGCGGAAACAGCTGCACCGCCGTCCGACGGGACACCAACGGCACCCGTCGGCAGGCGGCCTCGTGTGCGGCGAATCCCGCGAGGCCGGCCCTGGACGGGCTGTCCACGCCCAGGAGTTGGATGTCCGAGGTGACGCACTCCGGCTCCGCCAACGGGCAGCGCGGGGCGAAGGAGCAGCCGGGGCCCACCGCACCGGGGACCGGGGCCGTGCCCGGGATCGGGGTGAGGGGGACCCGGGCGTCGGGGCGTGGCACCGAGCCGATCAGGCCGACGGTGTACGGCATGCGGGGGCGGGTGAGGACCGCCTCGGTGGGGCCCGTCTCCACGACGCGGCCCGCGTAGAGGACGGCCACGCGGTCCGCCTCGCCCGCGACCACCCCCAGGTCGTGGGTGACCAGGAGCAGGGCCGCCCCCGTTTCCCGGCGGGCCGCGGCGAGGGCCTCCAACACCTGTGCCTGGACGGTGACATCGAGCGCGCTGGTGGGCTCGTCCGCGACCAGGACGTCGGGGCCGTTGGCCATCGCCATCGCGATCATGGCGCGTTGGCGCATACCGCCGGAGAGCTGGTGGGGGTAGGCACGCGCCGCCCACGACGGACGCGGCACCCCCACGAAGTCCAGCAGCTCCACCGCCCGGCGCCGCGCCGACTCCCGCTGCGGGCGCGGCCGTTGGTGGATGCGCAGCGCCTCCGCGATCTGGTCGCCGACCCGCTGCACCGGGGTGAAGGCGTACAGCGGGTCCTGGAAGACCATCGCGATCCGGCGCCCGCGGATCCGCGCCAACTCTCTTACCGGCAGGCCCAGTAGCTCCTCGCCCAGCAGCCGCACCGACCCGCCCACCCGGGCGCCCGCCGGTGCGAGCCCCAGCAGGGCGAGCGCGGTGAGCGTCTTGCCGGTGCCCGACTCGCCCACCAGGCCCAGTACTTCACCGCGCCGCAGGGTGAGATCGACACCGCGCACCACGGGCAACGGGCCGACGGCGACGGTGAGTTGGCGGACCTCCAGGACCGTGGTCACCTGGACAGCCCCGACAAGCCGGTCCGGGAGGGCGCCGCGTCCGGCGTCGTCGGGTCCAGCGCGTCCCGCAGGGCCCCGCCGACGAGGTTGACGGCCAGCACGAACGCGATCAGCAGCCCCGTGGGGAAGAAGAACATCCACGGATACACCAGCACCACGTCGGTCGCGTCCGCGATCAACGTGCCGAGGGAGACATCGGGTGGCTGCACCCCCAGCCCGAAGTACGAAAGACCGGTCTCGCTGATCACCGCCCCGCCCACGGCGATCGTCGCGTCCGTGATCAGGAACGACGCCGTGTGCGGCAGCACATGCCGCCAGATGATCCGCATCGGGGAGACCCCCATCAGCCGTGCCACCACCACGAACTGACGCTCTTTCAGGGAGAGCGTCATGCCGCGCACCGCCCGCGCGGTGACCATCCAGCCCAGCAGCGCCAGCAGCCCGACCAGCGCGATCCAGCCCCACTCGCGCAGTCTCGGCGCGACCACCACCAGCACCAGCAGACCCGGCAGGACGAGCATGAGGTCCACGACGAACATCAGCACCCGGTCGGTCCAGCCGCCGAAGTACCCGGCACAGGCGCCCACCACCGCCGCCAGCACGGTCGAGAACAGCGCCACCAGCAGCCCGATCAGCAGCGACTTCTGCAACCCCCGCACCACCTGGGCGAACACGTCCTGCCCGATCCGGTTCGTGCCCATCCAGTGCCGGGCGTCCGGCGGCTGCCGCAGCGCCGTGTAGTCGACGTCCGTGTGGGTCCACGGGCTGAGAGACGGTCCCACGAAGGCCAGCGCGAACAGCACCAGCAGCACCGCGAGTCCGCACACCGCCCCCGGCCGCCGCACCATCCGCCGCAGCACCGCCC
>NZ_JAENRY010000559.1 GCF_016612545.1 Streptomyces sp. MBT65
GGTCGGTGTCGGGGGCTGCCGGATCGGGGTGTTCCGGGTGGGTGGCCTCGGCGCCGGGCAACGCCGGATCCGCCGCTGTTGTTTCTTCTGGCCGACCGACTTCCGCATCGGTCACTTCCGCATCGATCACTTCCGGCTCGTCCGCGTCAGCCTCGTCCGCGTCAGCCTCGGGCGCGTCGGCCTCGGGCGCCGCGGCGTCGGTCGCCTTCGCCTGCTCGGCGTCCACGTCGGACACCGAGTGCCCCGTGTCGTCCGGCCGGTCGTGACCGGCCTGTGCGTCAGCCGCCGTAGAACCGGTCCCCGCGTCGGCCCCAACTCCGGTACCGCCGCCCTCAAGCCCCTCGGCGGAGCCCTTCGCGGCGTCCCCCACACCCCGCACGTCACCGGACGTGCCGGTCGTGTCGTCGTTGTCGGGTCGCTCGGTGTTCACCGCATCGCTCCTTCGGCTGCGCAACTGTCCCTTGACCCTGACCCGCCCCTGTCAAAGGGGCAGGCGGAAGGGTCGTATCCCGCATCCCCTTTACAGGGGACAGCGATGGGACGCAGCGGGGGAGCGCGCGGTTCCCCTGAACGCGCCGATCGAGCCGACGGGCTCGGAACTCAGTTGCCGTACTCCGACATGCCGTCCAGCAGCCGAGCCGACCTCGACGGCACCGACACGCCGTGGATGAGCGACGGGGACACCGGAAGGGAGACGATCCGGTCGGGTACCGTCCAGTGGGGAGCCATCCGGGCGCAGTCGCCGCGCAGCGCCGCGAGGTCCGCCGCACCTTCGCCTTCGAGGTGGACCGGAGCGGTGAGCGAAACGTTGACCGGAACATCGACCGGAACGGAGCCATCGACTCTGAGGTTCGTCATAGCGGCACCGTAGGCATGCTCGGCCTCGCGAAGAAAGATCTACTATCGGGTAGTTTTGGCCGCTTCAGAGCCGCCGCGCCGACCGGGTAGCGTGAACTGTCAACGCAGCCTCCCTCAGGAGAGTCCTCGCCGTGCGCATCGCAGTCACCGGCTCCATCGCCACCGACCACCTCATGACCTTCCCCGGCCGCTTCGCCGACCAGCTGGTCGCGGACCAGCTGCACACGGTGTCGCTCTCCTTCCTGGTCGACAACCTCGACGTACGCCGGGGCGGCGTCGGCGCCAACATCGCCTTCGGCATGGGCCAGCTCGGCACCGAGCCGATCCTGGTCGGCGCCGCCGGCTCCGACTTCGCCGAGTACCGCGACTGGCTCGACCGCCACGGCGTCGACACGGACTCGGTCCGTATCTCGGAGACGCTGCACACCGCCCGCTTCGTGTGCACCACCGACTCCGACCACAACCAGATCGGCTCCTTCTACACCGGCGCCATGAGCGAGGCCCGCCAGATCGAGCTGAAGACCGTCGCCGACCGCGTGGGCGGTCTCGACCTGGTCCTGATCGGCGCCGACGACCCCGAGGCGATGCTCCGCCACACGGAGGAGTGCCGCACCCGCTCCATCCCCTTCGCCGCGGACTTCTCCCAGCAGATCGCGCGCATGGACGGAGACAACATCCGGATCCTGCTGGAGGGCTCGGCGTACCTCTTCTCGAACGAGTACGAGAAGGGCCTCATCGAGTCCAAGACCGGCTGGAGCGACGAGGAGATCCTGTCCAGGGTCGGCCACCGCGTCACGACGCTCGGCTCGCGCGGTGTCCGCATCGAGAAGGTCGGCATGGACCCGATCGAGGTCGGCTGCGCGGAGGAGGAGCGCAAGGCCGATCCCACGGGCGTCGGCGACGCGTTCCGGGCGGGCTTCCTCTCGGGGCTGGCGTGGGGTGTCTCCCTGGAGCGGGCGGCGCAGGTCGGCTGCATGCTCGCCACGCTGGTCATCGAGACGGTGGGGACGCAGGAGTACCAGTTGCGGCGGGCGCACTTCCTGGACCGCTTCACGAAGGCGTACGGCCATGACGCGGCGGGTGAGGTCCGGGGCTACCTGGGCTGATTCGTCGGATACGGACGCGTGGGGGCGCTTCAGCTGGTCCGGCGGATCACATACGCCGGGCCGGCCTCCTCGCCCACGTACTCCTGCCCCCGCATCTCGCACCACGCCGGAATGTCCAGCCGTGCCGCCTCGTCGTCGGACAGGACCTTGACCGTGCCGCCGATCGGCACATCGCCGATGACCTTGGCGAGCTCGATGACGGGGATCGGGCACCGCTTCCCGAGGGCGTCCACGACAAGGAAGTCGTCTTCCACGACGGTCGTCGGCACATCCGCCCCCACCTTCTCCCGGACCCCCGCCACCGCCCCCGGCAGCAC
>NZ_JAENRY010000055.1 GCF_016612545.1 Streptomyces sp. MBT65
CCCCTCCGCGGCCGCCGGCCCCGCCCCCTTCAGCGGAACCTCCTTCACGAACACCGCGGCCACCATCGCGACCACAGCCACCACCGCCCCCAGCAGGAACGCCGAGTGGACACCCGCGGACACCGCGTGCTGATACGCCTCCCGAGCCACCGCCGGCAGCTTCGCCAGACTCGCCGCGTTCAAGGTCGCGGACTGCTCGGTCACCTTGGACCCCAGCGCCCCGGCCCGCTCGGCCATGACGTCCTGGACCCGGTTGTTGAACAGCGCGCCCATGATGGCGACACCGAACGAGGAACCGAGCGTACGAGACAGCGTGCTCGTGGAGGACGCGACGCCCATGTCCTTCATCTGCACACTGTTCTGCGCGACCAGCATGGTGATCTGCATCAGGCAGCCCATACCGAGACCGACGACCGCCATGTACACACCGGACATGACCCGGGTCGTATCCGTGTCCATGGTGGAGAGCAGGTACAGACCCACCCCCATCAGCACGCTGCCGACGACCGGGAACACCTTGTACTTACCGGTGTTGGTGGTCACCCGCCCCGCGACCATCGAGGTCACGAGCATCGCGCCGAGCATCGGCAGCAGCAGCAACCCGGAGTTCGTCGCGGACGCGCCCTGCACGGACTGCTGGTACAGCGGCAGGAACAGCGTCGCCCCGAACATCACGAACCCGGTGATGAAGCCGATGATCGCCATCAGCGTGAAGTTCCGGCTGCGGAAGATGTGCAGCGGTACGACCGGCTCCGCGGCCTTGGTCTGCCAGAACACGAAGCCGACGAGCGCGGCCACACCGAGCCCGATCAGTTCCATGATCCGCGCGGAGGTCCAGGCGTACTGCGAACCGCCCCACGTGGTGACGAGCACGATCGAGGTGATGCCGACGGTCAGCAGCCCGGCGCCCAGGTAGTCGATCCGCGCCTGCGACCGCTTCTTCGGCAGATGCAGTACGGCACTGATCGCGGCCAGCGCGATCACGCCGAGCGGCAGGTTGATGTAGAAGGACCAGCGCCAGCCCCAGTTGTCGGTGATGGTGCCGCCGACCAGCGGTCCGCCGATCATCGCGAGCGCCATGACGCCGGCCATCATGCCCTGGTACTTGCCCCGCTCACGCGGCGGGATGAGGTCGCCGATGATCGCCATGACGCCGACCATCAGACCACCGGCACCGAGACCCTGGATGGCCCGGAAACCGATCAACTGCCCCATGTTCTGCGCCATACCGCTCAGCGCGGAACCGGCCAGGAAGATCACGATCGAGGTCATGAAGGCGCCCTTGCGCCCGTACATGTCACCGAGCTTGCCCCACAGGGGCGTGGAGCTGGCCGTGGCGAGCGTGTACGCGGTCACGACCCACGACAGATGCTCCAGCCCGCCCAGCTCACCGACGATCGTCGGCATCGCCGTACCCACGATCATGTTGTCGAGCATCGCGAGCATCATGGTGATCATCAGCGCGAGCAGGACGACCCGCACGCTCCTCGGCTGTTTCCCGTCAGCCCCTGTCTCGACCGCACCGGCCCCCGCCGCGACCGCGCCCGGCCCGGAACCCGAGCCCGAGGCCGCACCCGCACCCGCACCCGCACCCGCACCCGCACCCGCACCCGACCCGGGATCCGCCCCTGGCCCGGTCTCCACCGTCTGTGTGTCCGCCATCTTTCCCACTCCCCTGAACACCGCCACCGTCCGGCTACTTACTTGCCGCCCGGCTAGTTGACTACACTCAGGGAAAGTAGACCCGCAACTAGCCGGGCGTCAAGTAAGTTTGCTGGAGCATGAGACGAATGGGCGGCACCATGGACGGCACCAAGCGGCAACGTCGCGGAGACACCCGCCAGCGCATCCAGGACGTGGCGCTCGAACTCTTCGCCGAGCAGGGCTACGAGAAGACCTCGCTGCGCGAGATCGCCGAGCACCTGGACGTCACGAAGGCGGCGCTCTACTACCACTTCAAGACCAAGGAAGAGATCCTGGTCAGCATCTTCGAGGACCTGACCAGGCCGATCGAGGACCTGATCGAGTGGGGCCGCGACCAGCCGCACACCCTGGAGACCAAGCAGGAGATCGTACGGCGCTACGCCGTCGCGCTCGACGGCGCGACCCCGCTGTTCCGCTTCATGCAGGAGAACCAGGCGACGGTACGGGACCTGCGCATCGGCGAGCGCTTCAAGGAGCGCATGCGCGGCCTGCGGGAGATCATGATCGACCCGGAGACCAGCCTGGTCGACCAGGTCCGCTCGCTCAGCGCGATCTTCACGCTGCACGCCGGCATGTTCGCCGTGCAGGACCTCGAAGGCGACCCCGAGGACAAGCGCAAGGCCGTCCTGGAGGTCGCCACCGACATGATCACGCAGGCCCACGCGGGCACGACGAAGCCCGTTCAGGACGGGTCGTAGACGCGTCTCAGACGGTCACACCCTTGCCGCGCAGGAACTTGACCGGGTCTATCGCCGAGCCGTAGTTCGCGGTCGTGCGGATCTCGAAGTGCAGGTGCGGGCCGCTGGAGTTGCCGGTGTTGCCGGACAGCGCGATGTGCTGACCGGTGCTGACGACCTGGCCGACCCTCACGTCGATGCGCGAGAGGTGGGCGTACTGCGAGTAGGTGCCGTTGCCGTGCTTGATGACGATGGCGTTGCCGTACGCGGCTCCGTCACCGGCACCGTTGCCGCCGGCCTTGACGACGGTCCCGCCGTGCGCGGCCATGACGTTGGTACCGCTGGCGACGGCGAAGTCCTGACCGCTGTGGGTGGACTGCCACATGCTGCCGGCCTGGGCGAAGGTCGCGGACAGCGTGTACTTCTTCACCGGGTCGACCCAGGAGGCGGCGGCCTTCGCGCTGACGGCCTTCGGCGCGACGGACGCGGTGGTGGCAGCGCTCGCGACCCCGGTGCCCAGCACGGCGGTGGCCCCCAGTCCGACGGCCAGGAAGGCCACCCGGGTGCGGAGCGAAGACGTACGGGAAGAACGGGACGTGGCGCGCTGGAACATCGAAACCTCACGGGGGACGGGGACAGAAAAACCACCCGGCACACATACGGCCGCCGGATGGCACGTTCATTGGTAACCCCGGACCCCACGGACCCCCAAACCCCTCTTCTACGACGGAACCTAGTACTTCACCACAAAACTTCCATCTTCTTGACAGAGCGCGCATGCGTCACGAATCGCCCCCTGGACGGTGAAATCCGTCATTCGGTTCCATGAGTTTCACGAAATAAGTCCCTTTTGCCCGACTCTCGGCTCGCGACTACCTCCCCTAGTAGGCCTCGAATCGCCTGTGCGGCTTGTCACCGGCCGGGGCGATCGCCGGTCCGGGGAATGTGACCGGGGCTACCTCGAACGGGCCGTTCCGGCAGCCGGCCCATGCAACACGGACGCAGACCCCTATACACCTACCGTCCAGTAACCTTACGGTTCCCCTCACGCCACCCGCGCCCGCGAGCATGCCTTCCGCACCGGCAGCCGCACAGACGTGAGAGGAACCCCCACCCCATGACGAGACGACGCCCCTGGGCTCGCCGTACCGCCACAGCCACCGTGACCGCGGCCGCCCTCGCGGCGCTGACCGTCCCCGCGGAGGCCGCGACGACGAGCAGCACCACCGCCACGGCCGCAGCCGTCGACTACACCACCTGGCAGACGGACTGCCAGACGGTGATGAACCAGGCCCTGCCCTACCTGAAGCAGCGGATCGCGGCCACCGAGCCCGGCGAGAAACAGGCGATCGTCTTCGACATCGACAACACCACCCTGGAGACGGACTTCGGCTTCAGCTGGCCGCAGCCCGCCTACAAGCCCGTGCTCGCGGTCGCCAAGTACGCCCAGGAGCACGGCGTTTCACTGTTCTTCGTCACGGCCCGCCCCGGCATCATCTACCTGCCGACCGAGTACAACCTCGAACACGACGGCTACGACGTCGACGGCCTCTACGCGCGCGGCCTCCTCGACCTCTTCAAGGACGTCGCCGCCTACAAGACAGCCCAGCGCGTCGACATCGAGAACAAGGGCTACACGATCATCGCGAACATCGGCAACAGCGCCACCGACCTCTCCGGCGGCCACGCCGAGAAGACGTTCAAACTGCCGGACTACGACGGCCAGTTGTCCTAGTCGTACGGTCACCGCCGGATCATCGATAGGCTCCATCCGTTTCCCAACGGCTACGGGGGTGGCGGATGGAGCCCGCGGTACTCGGCGGCAAACTGGCGTCCAGCCTGATCGCACCGCTGGTGAAGAGACTGTTCGTGGCGGACGGCCCCGGCGCGGGGCTGGTCGACAAGCCGGTGCGCCTCTCCTCCCTCGTCTCCTTCAAGGGCGAGAAGCGGCGGCTGGACGGCAAGGACGTCCACAGACTCGCCCAGCACTTCGTCCAACAGGCGATGGACTCCCCCGGCGAACACCCCTTCCGTTCCGCCGAACAGACCGCCGTGGCCGACGCGTTGGCCCGCCGCCTGCTCGCCCTCGGCGACCTGGACATGGACGATATCCAGGCCGTACGCCTGGGACATCGGGAGCTGGCACGGCAGTTGAAGCACCGCGCCCCGGCCCCCGACGGACTCTCCACCGACGCCGGCCACTTCCTCGACTCGGCGACCGAGTGGGCCTGCCTCCAGATCCTGGAGTTCTTCACCCGCCGCTCCACCTTCGTCGCCCGCACCCTCGTCGAGCAGACCCGCACCCAGTCCGAACTGATCGCCCGCGTCGACGAGTTGATCGCCCGCACCCCACGCCCCGGCACCCACGACCGCGCCTTCGAACGCCGCTACCTCCCGTACGTCGCCGAGCGCCACAACCACATCACCATCTACGGCATCGACCTCCGCGACTCCCCCGACCGCTGGCCCCTCGAAGTGGCGTACCTGAGCCTGGAGGCGACGGCGACGGAGGACCGGCGACTCCCCGACGAACACCCCGGCGCCGCCCTCACCGTCCAACTCCCCGCCGAGGACGCCCTGTCGACCCACGACCGCGTGCTGCTGCGCGGCGACGCGGGGTCCGGCAAGACGACGCTGGTGCAGTGGCTGGCGGTGACAACGGCGAGGGACGGCGACCGCATCCCGTACGTCCTCCCCCTGCGCACCCTCATCCGGGCCGGCCAACTCCCCTCCCCCACCGACTTCTTGACGGCGGTGGGCTGCCCCCACACCGCACCGGACGGCTGGACGGAACGCGTCCTGACGGCCGGCCGAGCGCTGATCCTGGTCGACGGCCTGGACGAGATCCCCGCCGCCGACCGCCACCGCACCCGCGACTGGCTCCAGTCCCTGATCAGCGCCTTCCCCGGCAACCGCTGGCTCCTCACCTCCCGCCCCACCGCCGTACGCCCCGACTGGCTGTCCCCCGAGGGCTTCCGCGAACTGACCCTGGCCCCGATGCGCCGCCCCGAGGTGAAGACCTTCGTCGAGCGCTGGCACGCGGCGGCGGACGCCCCGGAGTACGAGGGCCCCCTCCTCGACTCCCTGCGCACCAAACGGGACTTGGCCCGCCTCGCCACCAACCCCCTGATGTGCGGCCTGATCTGCGCCCTCCACAGGGAACGAAGGGGGTATCTCCCCACGGGCCGCAAGGAGTTGTACGACGCGGCCCTCACGATGCTGCTGGCCCGCCGGGACCGGGAGCGGGGCATGGGGGCGCTGGAGGGCGCCGAGCTGGGCGAGGAGGCTCAGCTGGAGATCCTCCAACGCCTCGCGTACGCCCTGGTGTTGAGTGGCCGCACGGAGATGGACGTGGAGACGGCCGAGGGGATCGTGGAGCGGTGTCTGCCGACGGTCGCCGGGCAGGGCGATGCCAGGACGGTACTGCGAGACCTCCTGCTGCGAAGCGGCCTGCTCCGCCAACCCGCCGATGGCGTCGTCGACTTCGTCCACCGCACCTTCCAGGACTACCTGGGCGCGCGCTACGCCGTGGAGGAGGGCCACCTCGACGTCCTGATCTCCCGTGCGGGCGACACGCAGTGGGAGGACGTGATCCGGATGGCGGTCGCCCACGCCCGGCCGCGCGAACGGGTCGTACTACTGCGGCAGTTGCTGGCCCGGGACGAGCCCCGACTGACCTTGCTCGCACTGGCGTGCCTGGAGCACGCGACGGCGTTGGATCCGAGGGTGCGGGCGGAGGTCGAGGAGCGGGCGGCGGCGCTGATTCCGCCGCGTACGAGAGAGGACGCGCACGCCTTGGCAGGCGCCGGACCGCTGGTCCTGGAACTGCTGCCGGGCCCGGAGGGGCTGACGGACGAGGAAGCAAGGGCCGTCACCATCACCGCCTCGGTCCTCGGCACGGCGGAACCCGATGGCGCGCTGGCGGTGCTACGACGCTTCCGCGACCATCGGTCCCTCGACGTGAGGCGGCAACTCGCGGGCACCTGGGACCGGTTCGACACCCGGGAGTACGCGGTCGAGGTACTCGACCATCTGCCGCGGGACGATCTCTTCGTGGTCTGCTCATCACCCGAGCAGCTAGCCGCGCTACGGCTGATGAGCCCTTGGCACATGCTGACGATCGACGGTTCGTACAGGCTGGGCGAGATCATCGATGCAATCGGTGATCCGGACGCGGTCAACATCCTGATGCTTGAGGACAACAGCGTCGTGGACACTCTGGACGAGCTGCTGCCCTTCAGATCTTTGAGCGGACTGTGGCTGCGGAGCTGCTACGAAGTCCGGGATCTCGACAGATTGTCTGAACTACCCCTCACCAGCCTGACGTTCAACCACGTTGCCGACCCGTCAGGCCTACGAGCATTGGACGGGCTTATCCAGCTCTCCCTAGATCAGTCGTTCCCAGAGGGCAGGCGCCTTCCTGACTACCTGCCCACAGACGCGGCCCTAGAGCTCCTAGATCTGGGCTGGCGCACGCTGTCCTCCACCGGCCTGCGCGGTCTGGAATGCTGGCCTACCGTCACCACGCTCAGACTCAACGCGCCGAGCACACCCCTAGGTGCAAGGGACTGGCAGGAAGTGAACCGCCTCCCCGCCCTGCGGGCCCTCGTCCTGAACGGGAACCTCGACGGCTACGCCGTGGAGGTCATGCCGGAACTGCCCTCCGTCCAGCTCCTCCGCCTTCCTGACCAGCCCAGGAATCAGGATCAGCTCAGCAAACTCGCCTCCCGTCTCCCAAGCCTGCGCACGCTGACCGTCGACACGTATAGCGGCGTCAGTACCTCCCTCGATCTCTATGCCGAAATCTTCCGCACCGCCGAAGTAACCGACGACCGCCTCTGACCCCACCCCCGGACACGCGAAAGGGGCCGGTGCCAAAAGCACCGGCCCCTTTCGCAGCCGTAAAACCCGAACCGCTGGGTCTTACGCCTCCTTGCTCAAATTCGGACCCGCGCCACCAGCGGCGGCATCCTCGATCGGCGGCACATCGGGAAGCGCCGACTTCTCCTCACCCCGGAAGGTGAAGGTCTTCGCCTCGCCCTCGCCCTCCACGTCGACGACCACGATGTGGCCGGGACGCAGTTCGCCGAAGAGGATCTTCTCCGAGAGGGTGTCCTCGATCTCGCGCTGGATCGTGCGCCGCAGCGGACGCGCGCCCAGGACGGGGTCGTAACCCTTCTTGGAGAGGAGCTCCTTGGCGGCCGAGGAGAGCTCGATGCCCATGTCCCGGTCCTTGAGGCGCTCGTCCACCTTGCCGACCATGAGGTCGACGATCTGGAGGATGTCGGCCTGGGTGAGCTGCGGGAAGACGACGACGTCGTCCACACGGTTGAGGAACTCGGGGCGGAAGTGCTGCTTGAGCTCGTCCGAGACCTTGTTCTTCATGCGCTCGTAGTTGGACTTCGTGTCGCCCGTGGCCGCGAAGCCCAGGTTGAAGCCCTTGGAGATGTCCCGCGTGCCGAGGTTGGTCGTCATGATGATGACCGTGTTCTTGAAGTCCACGACCCGGCCCTGGGAGTCGGTCAGACGACCGTCCTCCAGGATCTGCAGCAGCGAGTTGAAGATGTCCGGGTGGGCCTTCTCGACCTCGTCGAAGAGGACGACCGAGAACGGCTTGCGGCGGACCTTCTCCGTCAGCTGGCCGCCCTCTTCGTAGCCCACGTATCCGGGGGGCGAACCGAAGAGCCGCGACACCGTGTGCTTCTCGCTGAACTCCGACATGTCGAGGGAGATCAGCGCGTCCTCGTCACCGAAGAGGAACTCGGCGAGCGCCTTGGACAGCTCGGTCTTACCGACACCGGACGGGCCGGCGAAGATGAACGATCCACCGGGACGCTTCGGGTCCTTGAGGCCCGCACGCGTACGACGGATCGCCTTCGAGAGCGCCTTGACGGCGTCCTTCTGGCCGATGACCCGCTTGTGGAGCTCGTCCTCCATGCGCAGCAGACGCGAGGACTCCTCCTCGGTCAGCTTGAAGACCGGGATGCCCGTGGCGGTCGCGAGGACCTCGGCGATCAGCTCGCCGTCGACCTCGGCGACGACGTCCATGTCGCCGGCCTTCCACTCCTTCTCCCGCTTGGCCTTGGCGGCCAGGAGCTGCTTCTCCTTGTCGCGGAGGGAGGCGGCCTTCTCGAAGTCCTGCGAGTCGATCGCGGACTCCTTGTCGCGGCGGACGCCGGCGATCTTCTCGTCGAACTCGCGGAGGTCCGGCGGCGCGGTCATCCGGCGGATGCGCATCCGGGAGCCGGCCTCGTCGATCAGGTCGATCGCCTTGTCCGGCAGGAAGCGGTCCGAGATGTACCGGTCGGCCAGCGTGGCGGCCTGCACGAGCGCCTCGTCCGTGATGGAGACACGGTGGTGGGCCTCGTACCGGTCGCGCAGACCCTTGAGGATCTCGATGGTGTGCGGCAGGGACGGCTCCGCGACCTGGATGGGCTGGAAGCGGCGCTCGAGAGCGGCGTCCTTCTCCAGGTGCTTGCGGTACTCGTCCAGCGTCGTCGCACCGATGGTCTGGAGCTCACCGCGGGCCAGCATCGGCTTCAGGATCGAAGCGGCGTCGATGGCGCCCTCGGCGGCACCCGCACCGACCAGCGTGTGCAGCTCGTCGATGAACAGGATGATGTCGCCGCGGGTGCGGATCTCCTTGAGGACCTTCTTCAGGCGCTCCTCGAAGTCACCGCGGTAGCGGGAGCCGGCGACCAGCGCGCCGAGGTCCAGGGTGTAGAGGTGCTTGTCCTTGAGGGTCTCGGGCACCTCGCCCTTGACGATGGCCTGGGCGAGGCCCTCGACGACGGCGGTCTTGCCGACGCCGGGCTCACCGATCAGGACCGGGTTGTTCTTCGTACGGCGGGACAGCACCTGCATGACCCGCTCGATCTCCTTCTCGCGCCCGATGACCGGGTCGAGCTTGGACTCACGAGCGGCCTGGGTGAGGTTCCGGCCGAACTGGTCGAGGACCAGGGACGTCGAGGGGGTGCCCTCCGCGGGGCCGCCGGCGGTGGCGGTCTCCTTGCCCTGCTGGTAACCGGAGAGCAGCTGGATCACCTGCTGCCGCACACGGTTGAGATCAGCGCCCAGCTTGACCAGGACCTGGGCGGCGACGCCCTCGCCCTCACGGATCAGGCCGAGCAGGATGTGCTCCGTGCCGATGTAGTTGTGGCCCAGCTGAAGGGCCTCGCGGAGCGACAGCTCCAGGACCTTCTTGGCACGGGGGGTGAAGGGGATGTGCCCGGACGGGGCCTGCTGCCCCTGCCCGATGATCTCCTCCACCTGCTGGCGGACCGCCTCGAGCGAAATCCCGAGGCTCTCCAGGGCCTTAGCGGCGACACCCTCACCCTCGTGGATGAGACCCAGGAGGATGTGCTCGGTGCCGATGTAGTTGTGGTTGAGCATCCGGGCTTCTTCCTGAGCCAGGACGACAACCCGCCGCGCGCGGTCGGTGAACCTCTCGAACATCGTTAATCGCTCCTCAGAGCGGTCAGGCAGTAAGGGGACGCTCCCCTCCCTGTCCTTCCGCAGCTTAGTCCCGCAAGCGGGGACCGCTCATTCCAACTGCCGACACCGGACCGAGAACCAACACTGCCTCCTGAACCCGAACGCCGACATCTGCTCCAACCTGATGGTGCGAGACGATGTTCCCGCAGGCCAGGCAGTTACCCTCACCATGAGTACGCCGATGGCGAACGTGAGACGCCCTTTTCTGCGTGTCGCCCCCTCCCACTAGGGATTGTCTTACCCGTACGGACGGACACTCCATGCCGTTCGCACCGGTTCCCTCCGCTACGGGCGAACAACCTTGCGCGGCTCCGCACCCCCGAACACCCCGATTTCCCGCACCCAGCGCATTCGTCGGACCACCCAGCGTAACTCCCGGCCCGCTTCGACGGTTGCTCTTGGCATGGTTGGCACAGTCCCCCCTATCGCCACGGTCCCGCTCCCCCGCCGCCCGCCCGATCCGGACGACGGTCGGCGGCACTGGTACGAGAACGAACTGGGGTGGCGCACGGTGCCCGGAGAGCCGCTGCGGCTCGTCACGGGTCTGCGGTTCGACGTCCTGGACGTGCCGGTCGAGGCCGGCGTCGCGGCGCTGTGGCGGCTGGGGCCGGACTCACCGGTGGCCGTACGGGGCGACCGGATGCGGCTGCTGGTGGCCGCGGGCAGCGCGGAGGAGCTTCCGGGGCTGCTGGACTGGCTGGAGTGGGGCGCCCTGGCGCCGACGCTGGATCTGGTGGCGCTCGGCGCGGACGGGCACATGGAGGCGCCGTCGCTCCCCGGGGCGAGGCCGGCAGGGGCGCCGCGGCCCGGCGCGGGGCCCGTGAACGCGAAGGGGCAACCGCTTCCCGCGAGCGGCTCCCGTCCCTTGCAGGGGGCCGCCGTGTGGCTGCGACCCCCCGAGCCGGGGTGCGAGGTCGAAGCCTCGCTGCCGGCGATGCCGGCCGTGGGGGGCGTAGGGAACACCCCTGATCTCGTACGACTTGTGGACACGGTGGCCACTCAGTGCCACCGGGTACGGCTGCGGCGCTCGTGCGCTCAGCCGTTGGCCTTCTCGTAGGCCTCGCGAATGGCCGCGGGAACACGACCGCGGTCGTTCACGTCGTGGCCGTTCTCCTTGGCCCATGCGCGAATCTGCGCGGTGTCCTGGCTGCCACCCGTAGCGGCGCGTGCCTTTCCGCGACCACCCGAAGCACGGCCACCGGTACGGCGCCCGCCCTTCACGTAAGCCTCGAGAAGTCCACGGAGCTTGTCCGCATTCGCGGTGGTGAGATCGATCTCGTACGTCTTGCCGTCCAGCGCGAACGTCACCGTCTCGTCCGCCTCGCCGCCGTCGAGGTCATCGACAAGAAGGACCTGAACCTTCTGTGCCACCGGATTTCCTTTCATCGATTACTTGCGGGTCTGGGGTCTGCGGCGTCCGCCGTTTCGCCGTCCCCTGTTATATGCAGTACTGCAGTACGTCGGAAAGCAAACCGCTTTTGCTGGAAAAACACAAACCCCTGGGAGAGACCGAGTGACCTCCCCCGCCCAGAAAGATGCGCGTTTCGGACATAGGGAACCTGGGCAGGGCGGGTCGGCCGAATTGAGGGCCGCGATCACAGATGCAGAAGCATCCGGCTGTTGCCCAAGGTGTTCGGTTTCACTCGTTCGAGCCCGAGGAACTCCGCCACGCCCTCGTCATAGGAACGCAACAGCTCCGCGTAGACATCGGTGTCGACCGGTGTCTCACCGATCTCCACGAAGCCGTGCTTCGAGAAGAAGTCCACTTCGAAGGTGAGACAGAAAACGCGACGAACGCCTAGCCAACGGGCCGTGTGCAGCAACTTCTCCAGCAACTGATGACCTACACCGGCACCCTTCAAGCCCGGCTTCACCGCGAGAGTGCGGACTTCCGCGAGGTCTTCCCACATGACATGCAGTGCCCCGCAGCCGACGACCTCGGCGTTGTCGTCCCGTTCGGCGACCCAGAACTCCTGGATGTCCTCGTAAAGAGTCACCGTCGCTTTGTCGAGCAGGATGCGACCGCGGACGTAGGCGTCAAGGAGTCGGCGCACCGCCTCGACATCGCCGGTCCGGGCCCGCCGGACGGTGATGGCTTTCGCGGTGACTTCGGGGTGCTCTGCTGACATGAGCGGACGCTATCGCCCGCCGCCCGAGGGCGCGGAGCCGGGGTTCTGGACGCCGTCCGCGGGTTCGGGTGTTTCCGGTCCCTGGACGATGCGTACGGCGCTGCGCAGGGCCTCGCGCTGTTCGTCGCTCATCATCCCGAAGAAGGCGACGAGAGCGGCCGCGGGGTTGTCGCTCTGGGACCAGGCGTCGTTCATCAGGGCGGCGGAGTAGGCGGCTCGTGTGGAGACCGCCTCATATCGATAGGCCCGGCCTTCCGCCTCCCGACGTACCCAGCCCTTCTGATGGAGATTGTCCAAAACGGTCATCACCGTGGTGTACGCGATGGACCGTTCCTGCCGAAGGTCTTCCAGGACTTCTCGAACGGTCACCGGGCGGTTCCACTTCCACACCCGCGTCATGACCGAGTCTTCGAGTTCTCCCAATGGGCGAGGCACAGCTCAGAACCATAGTGGAAAAGGAACAAAAAGGGCGTACGACTCGGAAAGCACGCGCGTGCGTGCGGGAGTCGTACGCCCTGGAAGGCGCCGCCGAAAGGGGAAGGTTCAGGCGTCGGTGGTCGACGTGGCCTGGCGGGCGCTCTCCGCGCGCGCGATGGCGGCGTCGACGGCCGCGTCCTCCTTGGCCTTCATGGCTCCGCCCTGGGTCTTCACGATGACCCGGATCAGTCCGATGAAGAACACGGCCATGACGACCGGGGGCACGAGCGCGGAGACATAGTCCATGTCTCCAGAGTAGCCACGGGCCCCCGGGAGGACGGGGCGGGGTCGGTTCAGCCGGCCGCGAGTTGCTGCGGCGGGTTCGTGGGGGGCGGTGCCGGTTTGCGCCGCGGGAAGACCTCGCCCGGGGTGGGGACCGGCCGGGACGGCTTGGGCGCGGCGGGCGCGGGCGTCGGCGCCGGCCGCTCCACGGGCTTGCGCACCGGCTCCTTGGCGTCCTCGCCGACCGGCGAGAGGCCTCCGGGGAGCGCCAGGAGACGGGTGCGCGAGGCGGGGACGGTCGGGGCGACGGGCCGGGCTGTCGCACGACGGGCCAGACGCGCGCGTACGTCCTGTTCGGCGAGGGTGAGGCAGCGGTCCAGGAGCACGGCGGCGGACGGGTTGCCGCGCAGCGCCCGCAGGGCGGAGAGGTCGTCGACGTCCGGACGGTACCCGGCACCGAGCGCCTCCTCCAGGAGGGTGAGGTACCCGGCGGTGGTGCCTGGTAGGGCGGCGCGATAGCGAGCGAGGTCGGCGACCAGGAAGGCGCGCAGCCGGACTCCCTCACGTACCGCCTCGTCGAGCGATTCGGCGAGCCGGAGACAGTCCTGGACGTCCTCGGCCGAGGCGGTTCTGGGCTGGAGGGCGAGGGCGAGAGCGCGACGGAGCACACGCAGCTCCTCCGCACCGAACGCCATGCCGCCGCGGGATCCGTATGGCGTGGGCATGCGCCGACGATACGCGCTAATCAGACAAATTCGACATAGGGGGTGGGTGTGGCGCGGGGATTTCGCCCGGGGGCGGGCATCGGGACCTCCGGTGGGCACGGGGAGCCGGACCACGACCGGGTGCTACGACTCCGTCGCGCGCGGCAGCTGTCGTCGGGGGCGGCGACGCCCTGGGGAGGCGGGCGACGCCGGTCATCTCGCGGGCGACGCACGACGGCCGGTACCAGGGCTTCGTCGCGTGTGCGTCGGGCGGGGCGGCACCCTGTGGGCGGAAGCGGCGGCGGCACCTTGCAGGTGTGCGCCTGAGTGACGACTAAGCGTCCGGACGCCGGCCCGGCGGGTCTACGGCCCCGTCGCGCACGCGGCAGCGCCGTCGAGCGCGGGAACACCCTGTGCGGGCGGAAAGCAGCGGCGACCCCCGTGGGCGGGCGTGAGCGGGGCCAGGGGCCGGACGCCCCCTGGGGGCACTACGGCGCGGCAGCCCTGTCGAGCGCGACGACGCCCTGCGGGCGAAAGGACGGCACCCGCGGACGCGGATGAGCGAGGCCGGCGGGGCGTCGCCCACCCCGCACGACGGCTCTGTCCCGCGCGCGGGAGCTGCTGTCAGACGCGATGACACCCCGGCGCCCGAACCTCGCAGGCGCCCGCCTGAGCAACGCCACCACAGGGCGCCGCCCGCCAGGACTACGGCTCCGCCGCGCCCGGCCGCCGCCGTCAGGCGCTACGGCACCGGGCCGGCGCGCCTGAGCAGCGTTGGCGGGGGCGGGGCGCCGCCTGGCAGCAGGCAGCCTCGTGCGCACCGACGCGCCGGGTCACATCCGGGAGACGTTCCGCTCGTAGACCAGTCGTAGGCCGATCAGGGTCAGCCAGGGCTCGTGTTCGTCGATCACCGAGGCCTCGCCCAGGACCATCGGGGCGAGGCCGCCGGTGGCGATCACGGTGACGTCCTCCGGGTCGTCGGCCAGTTCCTTGGCCATGCGGGTGACGACGCCGTCGACCTGGCCGGCGAAGCCGTAGACGATGCCCGACTGCATCGCCTCGACCGTATTCTTGCCGATCACGCTGCGCGGGCGGGCGACCTCGATCTTGCGGAGCTGGGCGCCCTTGACGCCGAGCGCCTCGACCGAGATCTCGATGCCGGGGGCGATGACGCCGCCGATGTACTCCCCGCGCGCGGAGACCGCGTCGAACGTGGTCGCCGTA
This sequence comes from Streptomyces sp. MBT65, assembly GCF_016612545.1. Taxonomy (GTDB): domain Bacteria; phylum Actinomycetota; class Actinomycetes; order Streptomycetales; family Streptomycetaceae; genus Streptomyces. The sequence continues at coordinate 14,632 of NZ_JAENRY010000055.1, forward strand.
CCGAAGTCGACGACGATCGCGGGACCCCCGTAGAGCTCGACCGCGGCGACCGCGTTAATGATGCGGTCCGCGCCGACCTCCTTGGGGTTGTCGGTCAGGATCGGGACACCGGTCTTGACGCCGGGTTCGACGAGGACGGCGGGCACGTCGCCGTAGTAGCGGCGGGTCACCTCGCGCAGTTCGTGCAGGACGGACGGCACGGTGGCGCAGATCGCGATGCCGTCGATGCCGTCGCCCAGCTCCTCTCCGAGGAGCGGGTGCATGCCCATCAGGCCCTGGAGGAGTACGGCGAGTTCGTCGGCGGTGCGGCGCGCGTCCGTGGAGATGCGCCAGTGTTCGATGATCTCCTCGCCGTCGAACAGACCCAGGACGGTGTGCGTGTTGCCCACGTCGATCGTGAGGAGCATGACTACTGCGCCTCACGGAGGTCGAGGCCGATGTCCAGGATCGGCGCGGAGTGGGTCAGGGCGCCTACGGCGAGATAGTCCACCCCGGTGTCGGCGTACACCTTGGCGTTGTCCAGGGTGAGCCGTCCCGAAGCCTCCAGGGCGGCACGGCCGTGGACGATGCCGACGGCTTCCGCGCACTCCTCGGGCGTGAAGTTGTCCAGCAGGATCAGGTCCGCGCCCGCATCCAGGACCTCACGGAGCTGGTGCAGGGTGTCGACCTCGACCTCGATCGCCACGTCCGGGAACGCCTCCCGTACGGCCTTGAAGGCCTGGGCGACGCCGCCCGCGGCGACCACGTGGTTGTCCTTGACGAGGGCCGCGTCCGAGAGGGACATGCGGTGGTTGACCCCGCCGCCGCAGCGGACCGCGTACTTCTCCAGGGCGCGCAGCCCGGGCGTCGTCTTACGGGTGTCGCGGACCTTCGTCCGCGTGCCCTCCAGGGCGTCGGCCCACGCGCGCGTGGCGGTCGCGATACCGGAGAGGCGGCACAGGAGGTTGAGGGCGCTGCGCTCGGCGGTCAGCAGGTCGCGCGTGCGCGTGGTGACCGACAGGAGCTTCTGTCCGGCCTCCACAAGGTCGCCGTCCTCCACATGCCGCTCGACCTCGAACTCGTCGGTGCAGACCACGGAGACCACCGCTTCGGCGACCCTGAGGCCCGCCACGACACCGGCCTCACGCGCGGTGAAGTCGGCCGTGGCGACGGCCTCTTCGGGGATGGTCGCCACCGTCGTCACGTCGACGCCGTGGGCCAGGTCCTCCTGGATGGCGACATTGGCGATGTCCTCGACCTCCAGGGGGTCGAGTCCGGCGTCGGCCAGGAGCTCGGCGAGCGCGGGGTCGAGGCCGCACTCCAGGTACTCCAGGTCGGCGCCCGCGCCGCAGGCACAGCCGTCACCGCAGCCACCGCTGTCGGCGAGGGGAAGGTCGTGGGTGCTCACTTCTGTCACTGCTCCTGGGGACGGTGCTGCCGGGTCGGGGGGAAGTCTGCGGTGTCCGTGGTGTGTACGGCCAGCGTGCGATCGGGATTCAGCCGTACGACGATGTGGCGGCGCCATGCGCTGTCGTCGCGCTCGGCGTGGTCCTCGCGCCAGTGGCAGCCGCGGGTCTCCTCGCGCTGGGCTGCGGCGGTGACCAGGACGCGGGCCACGCACAGGAGGTTGGTGGCCTCCCAGGTGTCGACGCCGGGCTCGGCGGTCTTGCCGTTCTCGTCGAGGGCGTCGCGGGCTTCGGTGTGCAGCTGCTGGAGCTGTCCGGCGGCCTTGGCGAGGGAGTCGGCGGAGCGCAGGACGCCCGCGCCCTCGGTCATGATCCGCTGGATCGCGAAGCGGGCCTCGGGGGCGAGCAGCGGGTGCGCGGGCTTCTGGGGGTGCGGGACCGGTTCGGGCACACGCGCGTGGAGGGCGGCTTCGGCCTGGCTCGCGGTGACGTCGGCGACGATGCGCTCGGCGTAGACGAGGCCTTCGAGGAGGGAGTTCGAGGCCAGCCGGTTCGCACCGTGCACGCCGGTGCAGGCGACCTCCCCGCACGCGTAAAGGCCGGGGACGGTCGTACGGCCCCGGGAATCGGTGCGGACGCCCCCGGAGGCGTAGTGGGCGGCCGGGGCGACCGGGACGGGCTCGGTGACCGGGTCGATGCCGTGGCTGCGGCAGGCGGCGAGGATCGTCGGGAAGCGGTGCTCCCACATGCCGGCGCCGAAGTGCCGCGCGTCCAGGAACATGTGCTCGGCGTCCAGCTCCTGCATGCGCCGCATGATGCCCTTGGCGACGATGTCCCGGGGCGCCAGCTCGGCCAGTTCGTGCTGGCCCACCATGAAGCGCACGCCGTCGGCGTCGACCAGGTGGGCACCCTCGCCGCGCACCGCCTCGGAGACGAGCGGCTGCTGGCCCTCCGCGTCGGCGCCGAGGAAGAGCACGGTGGGGTGGAACTGCACGAACTCCAGGTCGGAGACCTCGGCGCCCGCGCGGAGGGCGAGTGCGACCCCGTCACCGGTCGACACGGACGGGTTGGTGGTCGCGGAGAACACCTGCCCCATGCCGCCGGTCGCGAGAACCACGGCGGGCGCGTGCACGGCGCCCACACCGTCGTGCTGGCCCTCGCCCATGACGTGCAGGGTGACGCCCGCGGTACGGCCGTCGGCGTCCGTCAGGAGGTCGAGGACGAGCGCGTTCTCGATCGTGCGCAGGCCACGCGCGTGTACGGCCTCGACGAGCGCCCGGGAGACCTCCGCGCCGGTCGCGTCGCCGCCCGCGTGCGCGATACGGCGCCGGTGGTGACCGCCCTCGCGGGCCAGCTCCAGTCCGCCTTCGGAGGACTCGTCGAAGTGGGCGCCCGTCTCGATGAGCCGCCGTACGGCGTCGGGACCCTCGGTGACGAGGATCCGTACGGCCTCCTCGTCGCACAGGCCCGCGCCGGCCACCAGGGTGTCGTCCAGGTGCTGTTCGGGGGTGTCGCCCTCCCCGAGGGCCGCGGCGATACCGCCCTGGGCCCAGCGGGTGGAGCCGTCGTCGAGGCGGGCCTTGGTGACGACGACCGTCCGCAGCCCGGCCGCCTCGCAGCGCAGGGCCGCGGTCAGGCCGGCCACTCCGGAGCCGACGACCACCACGTCCGCGTCGATGGACCACCCGGGGGCGGGCGCGTGCAGTCGTATGCCTGTGCTGGTCACGAGGCGGCTCCGAAGGTTCCGAAAGCGAGTGGGATGTTGTCGATCAGCCGGGTCGTCCCGACCCGGGCGGCTACGGCGAGGACGGCCTCACCGGTGAAGTCCCCGTCCACGTCGGTGAAGTCGGACGGGTCGACCAGGGCGAGGTAGTCCAGGGCGAGGGGCGGGTCGAGGCGGGCGGCGTCGTCGAGGACCAGGCGGGCGGCGGCGCGGACGGACGCCGGACCTCCGGGGCCGGGGGCGGCCTTGGCGACGGCGTGCGCGTCGGCCGCCGCGCGGGACTCCCCGATGGCACTGAGCGCCTCGGCACGCGCGTGCGTGGCGGGCACCTCGCGGGCCCGCGCGCGCAGCGCCTCCTGGGCGGCGTGCCGGTCGCGGCCCGCGAACAGGGCCTGCGAGAGGGCCAGTGCGGTACGCCGCTCCTGGGGGGACAGATAGCGGTTGCGGCTGGACAGGGCCAGGCCGTCGGCCTCGCGCACGGTGGGCACGCCGACGATCTCCGTGCCGAAGTTCAGGTCGCGCACCATGCGGCGGATCAGGGCGAGTTGCTGCGCGTCCTTCTGGCCGAACAGGGCGATGTCGGGGCGGGTGAGGTGCAGCAGCTTGGCGACGACGGTGAGCATGCCGTCGAAGTGCCCGGGGCGGACCGCGCCCTCCAGGCGTTCGCCCATGGGGCCCGCCGAGATGCGCACCTGGGGTTCGCCGCCGGGGTAGACCTCCTCCACGGAGGGCGCGAACACGGCGTCCGCGCCCGCGAGTTCGGCGATCTTGAGGTCGGCGTCCAGGGTGCGCGGGTAGCGGTCGAGGTCCTCGCCCTCGCCGAACTGCAGCGGGTTCACGAAGACGGTGACGACGACCTCGCCGTCCGGGCCGGCGATCTCGCGCGCGGTGCGGACCAGCGTGGCGTGGCCCTCGTGCAGGGCGCCCATCGTCATGACGACGGCGCGACGGCCCGCACGCGTGCGTGCGTGCAGTTCGTCGGCGGTGCGCAGCAGGGTGGTGGTCATCCGGCATCTCCCTCGGCGCCGTTGGCGAGCACTCCGAGGAGGTCCTCGGCGAGTTCCGGCTTGAGCAGCCCGTGGGCCAGAGCCCGGTCGGCGGTCGCGCGGGCCATCGCCAGATAACCGGCGACGGTCTGCGGGGCGTGCTTGCGCAACTCGGTGACGTGCGCGGCCACGGTGCCCGCGTCCCCGCGCGCGACGGGGCCGGTCAGCGCCGCGTCACCGGAGCGCAGGGCGTTGTCCAGGGCGGCGCCCAGCAGCGGGCCGAGCATCCGGTCGGGGGCCTCGACGCCGGCCGTGCGCAACAGCTCCATGGACTCGGCGACCAGGGTCACCAGGTGGTTGGCGCCCAGCGCGAGGGCCGCGTGGTAGAGCGGGCGGCTCTCCTCGGCGATCCACTCGGGCTCGCCGCCCATCTCGATCACCAGGGCCTCGGCGGCCAGCCGCAGCTCCTCGGGCGCGGTGACCCCGAAGGAGCACCCGGCGAGCCGCTGGACGTCCACAGGAGTGCCCGTGAAGGTCATCGCGGGGTGCAGGGCCAGCGGGAGCGCGCCGACGCGCAGAGCGGGGTCCAGGACCTTAGCGCCGTACCGCCCGGAGGTGTGCACGAGGAGCTGCCCGGGGCGTACGGCGCCGGTCTCGGCGAGGCCCTCCACGAGGCCGGGCAGGGCGTCGTCCGGGACGGTCAGCAGGACCAGGTCGGAGCGCTCCAGGACCTGCGCGGGCGGGACGACCGGCACATCGGGGAGCAGCAGCGCGGCCCGTCGCCTGGACGCGTCGGACACTCCGGAGACGGCCACCGGGCGGTGCCCGGCCAGTTGGAGCGAGGCGGCCAGCGCGGGGCCCACCCGGCCGGCGCCGACGACACCGACGGCGAGCCGCGCGGGGCGGTCCTTGGGCTCTGGCTGTTGGAATGTACTCACGCGACGGCGGCCTTCCCGTTCCAGTCCGCTCCGGGTACCGGACGATTTCTCGTCATGTTAACGCGATCGGTTCGAGGGGCGTCCGGTTGTCCACAGGCTGTGGGTTGTCACACAGCCGCGAGGTACGGGAAAACCTGGGGAAATCCGGGTGCTGTCGCGGACCCGCGCCAGGCATCATCCGGAGCATGAGCGATACGGCGGAACAGGGCGAGGACCAGACGGAGCGGACCGAGCAGGGAACGGAGCCGCCGACCGACGAGGAACGGCGCCTGGAGCGCCGCAAGCGGCGGATCGGCGCGAACCGGAGCGCCGAGCGCACCCTCGCCCGCTTCGGCTTCCTGGGCACGCTCCGGGAACGGCTCGCGTTCGTCCAGGAGGCGGCCGAGCTGTACGACCTGGACGAGACGTCGGACATGTACGGCGGCGGCATCGTCGAGACCCTGGAGAAGCGGGTCGCCGAACTGCTCGGCAAGGAAGCCGCGGCCTTCTTCCCCACGGGCACCATGGCGCAGCAGGTCGCCCTGCGCTGCTGGGCCGGCCGCACCGGCGACCCGACCGTCGCCCTGCATCCACTGGCCCACCCCGAAGTGCACGAACGGGACGCGTTCAGCCAGGTCAGCGGGTTGCGCCCGGTCCATGTGACGAGCGAGCCCCGGCAGCCGACCGCCGACGAGGTGCGCGACTTCCCCGAGCCCTTCGGGACGCTGATGCTCGAACTGCCCCTCCGGGACGCCGGTTTCGTACTGCCCTCCTGGGAGGAACTCTCCGCCCTCGTCGAGGCCGCGCACGAGCGCGACGCGGTGGTCCACTTCGACGGTGCCCGCCTGTGGGAGTCCGTCTCCCACTTCGGCCGCCCGCTGGACGAGATCGCCGACCTGGCCGACAGCGTCTACGTGTCGTTCTACAAGTCCCTCGAAGGCATCGGCGGCGCGGCGCTCGTCGGCCCGAAGACCCTGATCGACGAGGCGAAGACCTGGCGACACCGCTACGGGGGCATGATCCTCCAACAATTCCCCACCGCCCTGACCGCCTTGGCGGGCCTGGACCGCGAGCTGCCCCGACTGCCCGCATACGTGGCCCACGCGCGCGTGATCGCCGAGGCACTGCGCGAGGGCTTCGCGGCGGCCGGCGTCCCATGGACCCGCATCCACCCCGAGCAACCGCACACCAACGACTTCCAGGTCTGGCTGCCGTACGACCCCGACGCCGCCATGGAGGCAGCGATCCGCCAAGCCGAGGAGACAAAGACCGCCCTCTTCACCAATCCCTGGGACGCGAAGGGCCCAGGCCTGGCGTTCACCGAGGTCTACGTACGGGCCGCCGCCCTGGAGTGGACGGCCGAGGACGTGAGGACGGCGGTCGCGGACTTCGTGGTCCGACTGACGGAGGAGGCTGCTCGCCTGGAAGGGGCGGGGTAGCGGGATCGAGCGGGATGCGGGGGGGCTGGCCGTGAGCTCAAGTGCCAGCCTGCGGCACGCACGAGGGCTCCCCGTAACCGCGTCTACAAGCCTCAGCAAGCAGAGCGCGCATTCAGGTGCAGCCACCGGCCCAGAACCCGCCGTAGCCGACCGTGTGCCGGACGTTCCGCGACGACCGTGCGGAACTGCCAGTAGCCGTGGAGCTCGCGGGCGGTGCGCAAGTCGTGGGTGCCTGGTGGGGGCGGCGGGGCCTCGCCGAGCCGCTGGGCGCGGTAGGTGTCGAGGAAGTACTGCTGGGTGATGCTCATGTCTCCAGGCTGCGCCGCCGGCCGGTGGCTGTCGCGTCGATTGACGGGCGCCGTCAAACGAGGGGGCGTTGTCAGTGGCGGGGTGCACGATTGGGGACATGAGCGTGCACATCGACATCACCGGGCTGCGGCCGGAGCGGATCACCTTCGCGCCCTCACCCCTGGGCGAGCTGTGCATGGCGCTGCACGCGATGTCCGAGCCGGGGCACCATCCCGGCCTCCAGGGCTGGGCGACCGGCGTGACCGCCCGGCTCGACCCGCATCTGGCCGACCGGATGTGCGAGGCGGACTTCCTGTGGCGGTCGACGTTCTCCGACCTGTTCCTGCCGTACGCGGGCATCCCGGGCCGGAGCACGCTCCCCGGGGCCACGCTCGCCGAGGAGCTGGACCTGCTGGACAAGCTGACGGACGAGCAGTTCGTGGACGCGGCAATGGAGTTCACCACCTGTGCGACCTCCTACAGCACGGGCGGACCCGGCCCGCTCACCGACGCCGGGATCCGGCGGCGCGCCCTGGAGCAGGCGGCCGCGCGCGGCCCGCATCAACTGGCGTTCACCGAGCGGCTGTTGGCCGATCCGCCGCGGACCAGGGCCTGGCTGCGGCAGTTCCTGGAGGACTGTGACGACGCGTTCTTCGCGGAGACCTGGTCCCGGATGCACCCCCAGCTCGCCACCGACGCCCGTCTCAAGACGGACCTCCTGCACCACAAGGGCCTGGCGGAGGCCCTGACGTCGATGTCCACCGCGGTGACCCTCGACGAGGCCGCCACGCTCATCACGATCGACAAACTCGGCACCGGCCGCACGGCCACCCAGGACGGCGGCCTCCTCCTGGTGCCCACCGCCCTGGGCTGGCCGCATCTGACGGTCCTGTACCGGTACGGCTGGCAGCCCGTCGTGCACTACCCCGTGCACAACACGCCCAAGATCGCCGCACCGACCTCCCTGGACCAGCTGACCCTGCGGATGACCGCCCTGTCCCACCCGGTCCGCATGCGCCTGTGCCGCAGCCTGGCCCGCAGCGCGTTCACCACCAGCGAGCTGACCCAGGTGCACGGCATGACCGCCCCCGAGATATCCCGCCACCTCGGCGTCCTGAAGAAGGCCGGCCTGATCACCACCCGCCGCCGCGGCCGCTACGTCCTGCACCAGCTCGACGTCACGATGGTGGCCCGCCTGGGCAGCGACTTCCTGGAGGGCATCCTCAGATAGCCGCCCCCGGGCAGCCGGTCGTCAGCCGTGCCCGCCGGCCCGCACCAACCCCGTCTCGTACGCCAGGACCACCACCTGCACCCGGTCCCGCAGACCGAGCTTGGTCAGGATGCGGCCCACGTGGGTCTTCACGGTCGCCTCGGACAGCACCAGACGGGCCGCGATCTCGCCGTTGGACAGTCCCTGGGCGACGAGGATCATGACCTCGCGCTCGCGCTCGGTGAGCCGCTCCAGCTCCTTGTGCTGCGGCTCCTTGCCGGTGGCGGGCAGCATCGGGGCGAAGCGGTCCAGGAGGCGGCGGGTCGTCGAGGGCGCCACCACGGCGTCCCCGCTGTGCACGGAGCGGATCGCGGTGAGCAGCTCGCCGGGCGGCACGTCCTTGAGCATGAAGCCGGAGGCGCCGGCCTTCAGCCCGGAGAAGGCGTACTCGTCGAGGTCGAAGGTGGTCAGGATCAGCACCTTCGGCGGGTTCTCGCCCTGGCAGATGCGACGGGTGGTCTCCACCCCGTCCAGCTTCGGCATACGGACGTCCATCAGCACAACGTCGACCGCGGTCGCGGCCAGCACCTGAAGGGCCTCGACGCCGTCGCCCGCCTCCGCGACGACCTCCATGTCCGGCTGGGCGGCGAGCACCATCCGGAACCCGGTGCGCAGCAGCACCTGGTCGTCGACGAGCATCACGCGGATCGCCATCGGGTCCTCTTCCGTTCCATCAACAGGATCGTTCAACAATGTGCTCAGCAGGTCGTTCAACAGGTGGCCAGGCGGCTCAACAGTTCGTTCAACAATCCGCTCATTCGTTACAGGTGTCACTGCCCGGCCTGCGCGAGGTCAGTGCGCGGGTTTCAGCGGCAGCAGCGCGCTGATGCGGAAGCCGCCGCCCGGCCGCGGGCCCGCGTCCAGCGTGCCCCCGACCATGCCCACCCGCTCGCGCATACCGATCAGACCATGCCCCTGGCCGTCGGCGCCGCCTTCCTCGTACAGCTCGTGCGGGGCGCCCTTGCCGTCGTCCTCGACGAGCAGCCCGAGGCCGTCGTCGAAGTAGACCAGCCGCACACTGGCGCCCGTGTTCGGGCCGCCGTGCTTGCGGGTGTTGGTGAGCGCCTCCTGGACGATCCGGTAGGCGGTCAGCTCGACACCGCTGGGCAGCGGGCGCGGGGTGCCCTCGACCTTGAAGTCGACGGGCAGCCCGGACGTACGGCACTGCTCGACCAGGTCGTCGATCTGCTCGACGTCCGGCTGCGGCACGTACTCGCCGGCCTCCTTGTGCTCGCCGGTGCGCAGCACGCCCAGCAGGCGGCGCATCTCGGCGAGGGCCTGGCGGCCGGTGGAGGAGATCGTCTCCAGGGCCTTCTTCGCCTGGTCCGGCGCGGAGTCGAGGACATAGGCGGCGCCGTCGGCCTGGACCACCATCACCGACACGTTGTGCGCGACCACGTCGTGCAGCTCGCGTGCGATGCGGGCGCGCTCGGCGGCGACCGCGACCTTCGCCTGCGCCTCGCGCTCCTTCTCCAGCCGCGCGGCGCGCTCCTCGAGCTGCGCGAAGTACGCGCGCCGGGTGCGCATCGAGTCGCCGAGCACCCAGGCCAGCGCGAACGGCACCGTCTGGAAGATCGCCAGCGCGACCAGCCCGGCGGAACTGGTGTGTTCCTGGGGCCAGCGGATCTGCGCCAGGGTCGCCGCGGTCAGACTGGCGGCCAGCGCGAAGCGGGAGGCCCAGCGGGCACCCGTCGCGGCGACCGTGTAGACGATCACCAGCATGGCGAAGTCGGCCACCACGGGTTCGATGTCGAAGACCAATTGCGCCAGGCCGGTCAACCCGGCCAGGACGAGCATCTTCTCCGGCCGGCGGCGGCGCAGCGCGATCGCCACACACATCACGACGGACGCCGCGACCGCCCCGGCGACCGTCCCGTGCCGGCCCGACACATAGCTGGTACTCGCGATGCTCACGCCACTCAGACCCAGCAGGAAGACAGCCCAGAAGGTGTCGACCCATGTGGGGTGTCTGCGGAGGAAGTCATAGAGGCGCTGCACGTAACCCAGCGTAGGGACGCGTGAAGTGTGCGGGGGTCAACCGGAGGACCGATCCGTATACGCCCCACGTACTCCCCAAGGTGGAGGCCCCGTTGTCCTGTGCACTTAGTCTGACCACGTGACGGAAGACACCACGGGCCGGTGGCGCGGCTGGCGGGCGGCGGCCGAGGAGGCCCTGTACGGGCCCCAGGGGTTCTACCGCGGGCCCGAGGGACCGGCCGGACACTTCCGTACGTCGGTGCACGCGTCGACGCTGTTCGCCGGGGCCGTGGCCCGGCTGCTGTGCCGGGTGGACGAGGCCCTGGACAGACCGGCCGCGCTGGACTTCGTGGACCTGGCCGCGGGCCGCGGTGAGCTGACCACCGGCGTGCTCGCCGCGCTGCCCGCCGAAGTGGCCGCACGCGTGCGTGCGTACGCCGTCGAGATCGCCGGCCGTCCCGAAGGGCTCGATCGCCGGATCGAGTGGCTGAGCGAGCCCCCGAAGGGCGTCACCGGGCTGCTGTTCGCCAACGAGTGGCTGGACAACGTGCCCGCGGAGGTCGCCGAAGTGGACCCCACCGGCGTACCGCGACTCGTCCTCGTACGGGAGGACGGGACCGAGCACCTCGGGGAGCCCCTCTCCGGCGCGGCGGCCGCGTGGCTCGCGCGGTGGTGGCCGCAGGCGCCCGAGGAGGGGCTGCGCGCCGAGATCGGCCTCTCCAGGGACACCGCCTGGGCGTCCGCCGTCGCCGCGGTCGACCGGGGCCTCGCGGTCGCCGTCGACTATGCGCACACCAGGGACACCCGCCCCCCGTTCGGCACCCTCACCGGCTTCCGCGAGGGCCGCGAGACGGCACCCGTACCGGACGGCTCGTGCGACATCACGGCGCATGTCGCCCTGGACGCCTGCGCGCAAGCGGGTTCTGCGGCGGCCTCGACAGCGGGCGCGCTCCCCGGCGCACGCCTGCTCACCCAACGCGCCGCCCTGCGCGCCCTCGGCGTCACAGGCGCGCGCCCCCCGCTCGCACTGGCCTCCACCGACCCCACGGCGTACGTCCGTGCCCTCGCGGGCGCCGGTGAGGCAGCCGAACTCACGGCGACCGGCGGACTCGGCGACTTCGGCTGGCTCGTGCAGTCGGTCGGAATTCCGGACCCGCTGCAGAACTGACCGTCCGGGCGCCCTACTTGTCGATGTCCCCGACCACGAAGAACAGCGACCCCAGGATCGCCACCATGTCCGCCACCAGCGTCCCCGGGAGCAGCACCGCGAGCGCCTGGATGTTGTTGTAGGACGCCGAGCGCAGCTTCAGCCGGTACGGGGTCTTCTCGCCCTTGCTGACGAGGTAGTAGCCGTTGATGCCGAGCGGGTTCTCGGTCCACGCGTAGGTGTGCCCCTCGGGCGCCTTGAGGACCTTCGGGAGCCGCTGGTTGATCGGCCCGGGCTCCAGCTCGGCGAGCCGGTCGAGGCAGGCGTCCGCGAGGTCGAGCGCGTTGTGGGTCTGCTCCAGGAGCACCTCGAAGCGGGCGAGGCAGTCGCCCTCCTGGCGCGTGACGACCTTGAGGGTGTCCTGGAGTTCGCCGTACGCGAGGTACGGCTCGTCGCGCCGCAGGTCGAAGTCGACGCCCGAGGCGCGCGCGATGGGTCCACTCACGCCGTACGCGTGCACGGCCTCCGGAGACAGCTCGCCCACCCCGCGTGTGCGACCCCGGAAGATCTCGTTGCCGAGCACCAGGTCGTCGAAGCGGTCCATCCGCGAGCGCACCGCGGCGACGGCCTCACGCGCGCGTGCCGTCCAGCCCAACGGGACGTCCTCCTTGAGGCCGCCCACCCGGTTGAACATGTAGTGCATGCGCCCGCCGGAGACCTCCTCCATGACGTTCTGGAGGACCTCGCGCTCCCGGAACGCGTAGAACACCGGGGTGATGCCGCCGAGTTCGAGGGGGTAGGAGCCCAGGAACATCAGGTGGTTGAGCACCCGGTTCAGCTCGGCGAGCAGGGTGCGTGTCCACACCGCGCGCGGGGGCACCTCCATGCCGAGCATGCGCTCCACCGCAAGGACGACGCCCAGCTCGTTCGAGAACGCCGACAGCCAGTCGTGGCGGTTGGCGAGCATGATGATCTGGCGGTAGTCGCGCGCCTCGAAGAGCTTCTCGGCTCCCCGGTGCATATAGCCGATCACCGGCTCCGCGTGCTGGATGCGCTCGCCGTCCAGGACGAGCCGCAGCCGCAGCACACCGTGCGTGGAGGGGTGCTGGGGGCCGATGTTGAGCACCATGTCGGTGCTCTCCGCGGCGCCGCCGATCCCGACCATGGTCTCCGTCGTGGGAGTCATGGACACAGTCTCTCGTACGTACGCTTGCGGCATGGAAACGGGGACTGCCGCGCGGGACGGCGCGGCGAGCGAGCCGGTGTGGACCGGGCTGCCGCCAGGGCTGCTGAAGATGCGACGCCTGTTGCTGGTGGTGTGGCTGGGCCTGCTGACCGTGCTCCTGGGCACCCTCCTGAACCTGTTCGCGGGGCCCGCCTGGGCGGCGTTCGCGCTGCTGCCGCTCGGCGTCATGGCCTGGGGCTGGGTGGTCCTGGGCCGCAACTGGCGCTCCTGGAGGTATGCCGAGCGTGCCGACGACCTGCTGATCAGCAAGGGCGTGCTGTGGCACCACGAGACGATCGTGCCGTACGGGCGGATGCAGCTCGTGGAGGTGACCTCGGGGCCCGTGGAGCGGCACTTCGGGCTGGCGAGCGTCCAGTTGCACACGGCCGCAGCGGCGACCGACGCGACCATCCCGGGGCTCGACCCGGCCGAGGCCGAACGGCTGCGCGACCGGCTCACCGAGCTGGGCGAGGCCCGATCGGCGGGGCTGTGACGACGCCGGGCGCCGACAAGGACGTACCCGAGACGGTAGAGGCCGTAGCGGTCGTACGGGAACAAGTGCCAGTCGTGGAGCGGCGGTTGCATCCGGTGACGCCCCTGCGCCGGGCGTGGGCGCCGGTCGCCGTCATCATCGGGTGGGCGGTGCACGACCCCAACCAGGCGCAGGAGCAGCTGACCCGGCTGACCACGGTCACGCTGCTCGTCGGGCTCGCCGTGTTCGTCCCGGCCGCCGCCCTGTACGGCTTTCTGACCTGGTGGTTCACACACTTCTCGGTGACCGACACCGAACTGCGCATCCGTACCGGCCTGTTGTTCCGGCGCACCGCGCACATCCGGCTGGAACGCATCCAGGCCGTCGATGTCACACAGCCCCTCCTCGCGCGCGTGGCGGGCGTCGCCAAGCTGAAGCTGGACGTCGTGGGGACCGACAAGAAGGACGAGCTCGCCTTCCTGGGGGAGGGCGAGGCGCGTGCGCTGCGGGCCGAACTGCTCGCGCGGGCGGCCGGGTTCGCGCCCGAGACCGCGCACGAGGTCGGCGAGGCGCCCGCGCGGCAACTGCTGCACGTGCCCGCCGGGGTCCTCGCGGTGTCCCTGGTGCTGACCGGCGCCACCTGGGGGTCGCTGGCCGCCGCCCTCGTCGTACCGCCGCTCCTGTGGTTCGCCACCCACAGCGTGTGGACGGTCCTCGCGACCGCGCTGCCGCTGCTGGGCGCGGCGGGCGCGAGCAGTGTGGGGCGGTTCGTCGGCGAGTACGACTGGACGGTGGGCGAGTCCCCGGACGGGCTGCGCATCGACCACGGGCTGCTGGACCGCACGCACGAGACGGTGCCGCCGGGGCGGGTGCAGACCGTACGGATCGTGGAGCCGCTGCTGTGGCGGCGGCGCGGGTGGGTGCGGGTCGAGCTGGACGTGGCCGGTTCGTCCAACTCCGTGCTGGTGCCGGTCGCCCCGCGCGAGATCGCCGAGTCGGTCGTCGCCCGCGTGCTGCCCGGTGTGACGGTGCCGCCGCGCTCGGCGCTGTCCCGCCCGCCGCGCCGGGCCGGCCGGTGCGTGCCGCTGTGGTGGCGCGGCTACGGCCTCGCGGTCACCGACACGGTGTTCGCGGCCCGGCACGGACTGCTCCGCCGGAGCCTGGCGCTGGTGCCGCACGCGAAGGTGCAGAGCGTACGGCTCACACAGGGGCCCTGGGAGCGGCTCTGGGGGCTCGCGGAGGTGCACGTGGACACTGGGGCCAATGCGACCGTCACAGCGCGTCTGCGGGGCGCGGAGGAGGCCGCGGAGCTGCTGAGCGGCCAGGCCGAGCGGTCACGGACGGGCCGCAGGGACGCGCGGCCGGACCGCTGGATGGCCTGAGGCCGGACCGCCGAGTGGGCCGAGTGAACTGAACAGCCGGTCCGGCGCCCGGTCAGGAAGCCGCGCTGCGCAGCCCGGGGAGGTTGATCTGCTCGGTCTCGTCGTGTGCCGTCAGGTCGATGACCTGGACCGCGCCGACCCCGCGCGACCGCTCGTCGGCCGGCTTGAACTGCGCCTCCGCCTCGGCCTTGTGCACGGCGAGGGCCTCCTGGCCCACGACGTCGGCGAGATCCTCGTTCTGTACGGCGTCCATCGCGGCGGACGCCGCGCCCTTCTGCATACCGAAGAAGTCGAACCCGCCCTCGACCGTCGGCCGCCGCGCGGGAGCCGCCGGTACGACCGCCACCGCGGTCGGCACCGTGAAGTGCCCGGAAGGCTGCGCGGGCGGGGCGGACTTGGCGGCCGGGGGAACGGCGGCCGCGTGCTCGTGCCCGTCGACCGCCTCGGGCTTCCCCTCCGCCTCGTCCTCCTGCGTGGCCTCCGACCCGGCGGGACCCTTGTCGGCCGCCACCGGGGCGGGCTCGGCCGGCGCGGAGTCCTCGTCCCTCGGCGCGGGCACCACGGGCCCGGACTCGGGCTCGGTGTCGTCGTCGAGCCGGACCAGCGCCGCCTTGGCCCGCAGGAACAGCTTGGAACCCTCCGGGGAGAACACCGTGGACTGGGCGGGCTTCTTCTCCTCGGCGACCTCGGCGACTTCGGCAGCCTCGGCGACACCGACGGCCTCGACGGCGTCGGCCGCCTCGGACTCCGTGTCCTCGACCCCGCCCTCGGCATCGGCGTCGGTCCCGTTCGCCGTCTCGTCCTCGTCCTCGGACTCGACCGCGGCAGCCACAGCCCCGGTGTCGTCCGCTTCGAGATCGTCGTCCTGGAGCTCCAGGTCCACGTCGGCCGATACGTCGGCGTCGACGTCGCCGTCCACCGCGATCGCCGGCAACGCGCGCGTGGGTTCCGCGGCCTCTATCTCCAGCAGGCGGCGGCCCTCCAGGGCGCTCGCGCGCTCGGTCTCCGCCGTGGCGTACCGGCGCAGCAGCGCCGCGTGTTCGTTGCGCAGACCCGCCAGTTCCGTGCGCTTGGCGCGCAGCTTGTGCTCCAGCTTGACGCGGAGTTCGCGCGACTCGTCGAGGTCGGACTCGAGTTCGGCGAGCCGCTCCTCGTAGCGCCACTCGTCGCTCGTACGCGCGCGTACCAGGTCGGCGACCTGTTTGCCCGCCTGAGTGTCCCAGCGGCGCATGAAGGCCGCGCCGACGAGCGCGGTCGCGGCGGCGATCGCCGCGACTATGCGGAGCGCCGCCGGTTGCGAGAAGACCCACGGCCCGAAGGCGCAGACGAGCGACACGCCTGCGATCGCCGAAGGGGGCAACAGCCGGTGCAACGGCGGGGAATGGCGGTGACGTCCACGTGGCATGGCCAGAAACTTACCGCGCGTAGGCGAATGATGGTGCCCCGCGCGGTAAAAACACAGCCACCCCTATTCCCTCACCTGGGTTCAGCGGTCACTTCCACCAGTCGGTGAGCCGCCCGCTGATCCACTGGAGGGCCGGCGGGATCTCCCGTCGCCAGGTGTTGAAGTTGTGGCCGCCGCTGTCCAGGATGATCGACGAGATACGGGTGGAGTTCCTGGCCTTCACGTCGTCGATGAATTTCCGGGTGTCGTTGTAGTTGTGTTCCCCGATCCTGCTGCTGGTGACGAGCAGGGAGGTGTCGGGCGCGGGCCGGTGCTTGATGAACCACGACAGGTCCGCCTCGTTCCGCAGCGTGCTGTCGCCCTGGAAGAGGTCACCCGTGGTGGGGTCTTTCGGCGCCTTGTAGTACGGCGACAGGCCGGCCCCCGCGACATACACCCCGGGGTGGTGCATCGCGAGTTTCAGGGCGCAGTAACCGCCCGTGGAATCGCCGATGATGCCCCAGCTCCCGGGCTTTTTGCTCACCCTGTAGTGGCTCACCACAGCGTCGGGAAGATCCTTGGCGAAGAACGACTCGGTCTGCGGTCCGCCCGGGACATCCACGCACTCGGTGTCGCGCGGCGGCGCCACCGTGGGCCGCATCATCACCAGGATCATCGGCTGCATCCGGCCTGCCCTCGCCAACTCCAGGGCTGTGCGCGGGTAGTTCAGCTTGTCGACGAGCGCCTGGGCGGTGCCCGGGTACCCCGTGAGGACGACCGTCGCCGGGAACGAGCGCGTGCGGTTCTGCGGCTGGAAGTACTCCGGCGGCAGGTACACGTACGCGGGGGTGGCGATGTGGGTAGTACGGCCGACTATGTCGACCCGCTGCACCTGGCCCACGTGTTGCGGCCGTGAGGAGCCGCCCGGTGCGTCCACCCGCCGGGTGTCGACCACTTGGAGCGGTCCGCCCGTGTTCCCGAGCGCCGAGTGGTCGACGACCACTCCCTGGTCGGTCTCCTGGCCGAACAGGTCGGCCCAGCTGGCGTAGAAGCCGAAGGCCTGGTTGGCGCCGAGGCCGACCGAGGCGAACAGCACCAACTGCGTTGCCAGCAGCAGCCCGACGCGTCCGCTGACGGCCCGCCAGTTCCGTCGGGCCAGTCGCGGCCACAGCCACACCGTGCCGATGAACAGCAGGGCGGCACACACGAACGCCAGTACCAACACCTTGTTGCTCGTGAGTCCCATGGGCTGTCCCCGCCTGCGCTTTCCGCCCACGGCACCCGCGTTTTCGCGAGGGCTTGCCCCAGGCTTTCCTTGGCCTTTGAACCGGCTTTTCGGTAAGGAAGGAACCTCCTTCCCGTAGACACCGTCCTAGAGGGCGCAATGTCGCCGGATGCCCGAATCGGGCCCGGATCCAAGGTCTCTCGCAGAACTACGGGATGCGATGTCTGTCAGGATAGATGGGGAAATGTCGGGTGGGGTTCCGAGCCGTTCAGGCCGGGTCCGGCGCATAGTCCGAGGTCCGCGCCCCGAGGTCGTTCCCACGCTCGTCGCCAGGGCCTGCGCCCTTGTCGGCCTGCTGGACATCGCCGCGGGGGTGTTCCCGCGCTTCCGGCACAGCCGTATGCACACGATGGCCGAGGTGCTGCCGGGCGCGCTCGGCCCCTTCGCGGCGGCGCTCGCGCTCAGCACCGGCGTGCTGTTGCTGCTGCTCGCGCACGGGCTCCGGCGGCGCAAGCGGCGGGCCTGGCGGGCCGCGGTGGCGCTGCTGCCGGCGGGCGCGGTGGCGCAGTTCGCGTACCGGCACTCCCTCATAGGAGTCGTCATCTCGGCCGCGCTGCTCGCACCCCTGCTGCTGCACCGCGACGAGTTCCGGGCGCTGCCCGACCCGCGCAGCCGCTGGCGCGCGCTCGCCAACTTCGTGCTCATGGGCGCCGGTTCACTGGTCCTCGGACTGGTGATCGTCAGCGTCCACTCCAAGCGCATGGTCGGCGACCCGAGCCTGGCCGACCGGATCACGCACGTCCTGTACGGCCTGTTCGGCTTCGAGGGACCGGTCGACTACGAGGGCAGCACCTCCTGGACGGTCGCCTTCTCGCTGGGCGCCCTGGGGCTGCTCACCGCCGTGACGACGATCTACCTCGCGTTCCGTCCCGAGCACCCGGCCGCGCGCCTCACCCCGGAGGACGAGACGCAGTTGCGCGCCCTCCTGGAGAAGCACGGCCGGCGCGACTCGCTCGGTCACTTCGCGCTGCGCCGCGACAAGGCCGTCGTCTTCTCGCCCAGCGGCAAGGCGGCGGTGACGTACCGCGTCGTCTCCGGGGTGATGCTCGCCAGCGGTGACCCGATCGGCGACGTGGAGGCCTGGCCGGGCGCCATCGAGCGGTTCATGGACGAGGCGAAGGCCCACTCCTGGACGCCGGCCGTCATGGGCTGCTCGGAGACGGGCGGCGAGGTGTGGACCCGCGAGACCGGCCTCGACGCCCTCGAACTCGGCGACGAGGCGGTGGTCGACGTGGCGGATTTCTCGCTCGCCGGGCGCGCGATGCGCAACGTACGCCAAATGGTGAAGCGCATCGAGCGGGCCGGCTACGAAACCCGGGTACGGCGTGTACGTGACCTCGGCGAGGGCGAGTTGGAGCGGATCCGGCGCGCCGCCGAGGACTGGCGGGGTACCGACACCGAGCGCGGCTTCTCCATGGCACTCGGCCGCATCGGCGACCCCGAGGACGGCGACTGCTTCATCGCGACCGCCCACAAGACGGACGAACACCCGGGCGAGTACGGCGACTTGAAGGCGATCCTGCACTTCGTGCCCTGGGGCACCGACGG
Source organism: Streptomyces sp. MBT65 (assembly GCF_016612545.1). Classification (GTDB taxonomy): domain Bacteria; phylum Actinomycetota; class Actinomycetes; order Streptomycetales; family Streptomycetaceae; genus Streptomyces. The sequence goes on from NZ_JAENRY010000055.1 coordinate 33,060, forward strand.
CATGTCGCTGGACCTGATGCGCCGCGACCGCTCGGCGGACCCGGGGATGAACGAACTGCTCATCGTCGCCTCCCTCCAGGACGCCCCGAAGCTCGGCATCACGCGCGTGTCGCTCAACTTCGCCATGTTCCGGGCGGCACTCGCGCGGGGCGAGAAGATCGGCGCGGGCCCGGTGCTGCGCGCCTGGCGCGGACTGCTCGTGTTCCTGTCCCGCTGGTTCCAGATCGAGTCCCTGTACAAGTTCAACGCGAAGTTCCAGCCCCGCTGGGAACCCCGCTTCGTCGTCTACCGCGCCTCGGGCGACCTCCCCCGCATCGGCTTCGCCGCGATGCAGGCCGAGGGCTTCGTCAACCTGGCGCTCCCGCTGCCGCGCTTCCTGCGCCGCCGCAAGGCCGTGGCTCCGGCATGCGCGCACGGCCTGGCGGAACGGGACGTACGGGCGGCTTGACTGACGGGGTCGGCCCGAGCGCGGCCCCCGCCCCCGAGCGGAGGCCGTCGCCCGGACCGGCCCCGGAGTGTCGCTCCGGCCGGCCCGGGCAGTCCGCTCGGGCCGCCGGGGCCGGTGGCCGCGGTCAGACGGCCTTGCACGGCCGGGGACCCTCTCCAGGACCTCGCGTCCCTCCCATCGCGCGACGGCCGCCCCCTCTCCCCTGCCCCGCCTGACCAGGCGCCTTGGGTCCGGCTCGCGGCCTTGGACCGTCCGTCGGCGGCAGTCGAGCCTTGCCGCGAGCCGGACCCAAGGCGCC
>NZ_JAENRY010000560.1 GCF_016612545.1 Streptomyces sp. MBT65
CACAACGCCCGCCCCTCCCCGAACTGCCCACCTCCGCGCACCGCGAGACCGAAGGGTTCGACGCGGCGAGCGGTCCGCTCCAGATGCGCCGCCAGTTCCGGTACGGCGTCCTCGTCGACCTCGCCGTAGAACGCGAGGGTGTAGTGCCAACCCGGGCGGCCGGTCCAGCGCAGGGTGCCCGCGGTCGGCAGCGTCCTCAACTCGGCCACCACGGAGGCGAGTTCGGTTGCGATGGCCGCCGGAGGCAGCACCGCGGCGAAGAGTCTCATGCGCCTCAGCCTGCCACTGTCCGCACTGCCACCATGGAGGCATGGCTATCAGCATCAGGGACGGCGGTCCCGAGGACATCCCCGCGATACTCGGCATGCTCGACAGTGCCGTGGCCTGGCTCGTCGCGCAGGGGCGGACCGGGCAGTGGGGCAGCACACCGTGGTCGGAGAATCCGAAGGCCGTGGCGATGGTGGAGCGGTATGTGGCGGAGGGGTCGCCGTACATCGCCGAGGTCGACGGTGTGCCGGCCGGCACGCTCACCCTCACCGACTCCCCCGGGTCGTACATCGAAGCCGTCGAGGAGCCCGAGCGGTACGTCCATCTCCTCGCCTCCGACCGCCGGTTCAAGGGCCACGGCGTCGGCGGCGCGCTGCTCGCACACGCGGCGGAGGTGACGCGGCGGGCCGGGATCTCCCTGCTGCGGGTGGACTGTTACGCGGGGGACGACCGCAAGCTCGTCGCCTACTACGAGAACAACGGGTTCACGGCGACCGAGGCGTTCACGGTCGGCGAGGACAAGCGGCCGGGACAGGTGCTGGCCCGGAGGCTGTGACCCCCGGGCCGGTCACTCCGCACAACTCTCAAGCCGCCGCGGCCAGTTGCTCCCGCTCGCGGGGGACGAAGGCCACGCTCGGGTGGCCGTGGTTCCAGTCGAAGGACAGGCGGAGGTCGCCGATGCGGGCCAGGATCACGCCGATCGTGGCCGCGGCGGCGGCCGCGATGACACCGCCCAGGGCGAAGCTCACCCGGGGGCCGTAGGCATCCGTGATCCAGCCGACGATCGGTGCGCCCACCGGCGTACCGCCCATGAAGACCATCATGAACAGGGCCATGACCCGGCCGCGCATGGCCGGGTCGGTGCCCATCTGGACGGCGGTGTTGGCCGTGACGTTGACCGTCAGTCCTGCGATGCCGATCGGGATCATGAGCAGGGCGAACAGCCAGTACGAGGGGGCTACGGCTGCCACGACCTCCAGGATGCCGAAGGCCGCCGCCGCCGCGATCAGGACGCGGAGGCGGGTGGTGCCCCGGCGGGCGGCGAGCAGGGCGCCGATCAGGGAGCCGACCGCCATCAGGGTGTTGAAGAGGCTGTAGGCGCCGGCGCCCGCGTGGAAGATGTCGTCCGCGTAGGCCGAGAGCCACACCGGGAAGTTGAAGCCGAAGGTGCCGATGAAGCCGACGAGGACGATCGGCCAGATCAGGTCGGGGCGGCCGGCGACGTAGTGCAGGCCTTCACGGAGCTGGCCCTTGCCGCGCGGGGCGCGCTGGACGGCCTTCAGGTCGCGGTTGCGCATGAGGAGCAGGCCGACGAGGGGCGCCACGAACGACAGGCCGTTGAAGAGGAACGCCCAGCCGGTGCCGACGCCGGTGATCATGACGCCCGCGACGGCGGGCCCGACCAGGCGGGCGGACTGGAAGTTCGCGGAGTTGAGGCTGACCGCGTTCTGAAGCTGTTCCGGGCCGACCATCTCGGAGACGAAGGACTGGCGGGCCGGGTTGTCGACCACCGTGGCGAGGCCGACGGCGAAGGCGGCGACGTAGACGTGCCAGACCTGGACATGGCCGGAGAGCGTGAGGGCGGCGAGGGCGAGGCCGGCGAGGCCCATCGCGGACTGGGTGACGAGGAGGGTGGGGCGCTTGGGCAGCCGGTCGACGAGGACACCGCCGTAGAGCCCGAAGAGCAGCATCGGCAGGAACTGGAGAGCGGTCGTGATGCCCACGGCGGCGGAGGAGCCGGTGAGGCTGAGGACCAGCCAGTCCTGGGCGATGCGCTGCATCCAGGTGCCGGTGTTGGAGACGACCTGGCCGATGAAGAACAGGCGGTAGTTCCGGATCTTCAGCGAGCTGAACATCGAGGACTTACCGGGGGTGTCAGGGGTGGGCGGGGAGCCGGGGGTGGCTGGCGCGGGTGCGGAATCTGCTCCGGGTCCCGAATTCAAAAGTGTTGCCTCCTACATAGA
>NZ_JAENRY010000561.1 GCF_016612545.1 Streptomyces sp. MBT65
ATAGGGGAGTGGGCGAGGGGGGCGGCCGGTTCGGAGGCGACTGCCCGTTGGCGACCGTGGCGACTCGGCCGCGTCGAACCCGCCTGCGCCCCCGACCGGCAGCTCGTGGTTGAACGGGGTCGAGGCCGCCAGTTCTTCGCGCTCCGCCCCGCGCTGCTTCACGCCGGACGCCACCGACCACAGCAGTCACAAGGAACAAGGCGGCATGATCCGCCGCGACATCGTCCGGCGGAACGAGCACACCGCCGATATCCGCTTGCGCACGGTCGCTGCTCGGGTCAACGTCGCCTGACACCTCACGAAGGCGGAGAAGATGACCACGCACGTCCACCCGGTCGACCATGAACTCATCCAGGCCGCGGCGCACATCGCGCGTACGCGCTGCCGGGGCGACAACCACACCATGGCGGCCGCGGCCCGCGCCCGGGACGGCCGGATCGTCACGGCGGTGAACGCCTACCACTTCACCGGAGGCCCCTGCGCCGAGCTGGTCGTCATCGGCACGGCAGCCGGGCAGGGCATCTACGAGCTGGACACGATGGTCGCCGTGGGCGACCGGGACCGGGGGGTGGTTCCCCCGTGCGGCCGGTGCCGACAGGTCCTTCTCGAGTACTTCCCCGCCCTCAAGGTCATCGTCGGCGCGGGCGATCACGTCCGAGCCGTTCCTGTTGCCGACCTGCTGCCCGAGAGCTACGTCTGGGCCGAGCATCAACTCAACCAGGTCGACGCCGAGTAGGCCGTTGTCAGAGGGCCCGCGCAGTTGTGGCGCGCCTGCAACTCCCCACGCAGGATGGCCTCGTCGAGTGACCGGGCCCGTCACAGGGTCAACCGCCCATCCTGGAACCCGAGTTCGTGGTGCCGGAACACACATCGGACTCCGTACCAGGTACGGGGCCGGGTGATGTCGAGAGTGAAATGGCGCACAAGCCATGTTCGGAGGGTAGGGATGGGACGCGTTCTGAAACGGCTTCCTCAGGTTCCGTGGGGGCAGCTTCAAGACTCCGAGGGCTCCGCTCGACACATCCCGGCGCTGCTTTCCACGGTGGCCCGGGGCGCCGAGGCAGCTGCGAGTGCGGCACTCGACGAACTGGGTGACCGTGTGTGTGCCCTCGGTTTCGTGGTGTCCGAGGCGACTCCGCAGGTAGTGCCGTTCCTGCTGGAGCTGGCGGGAGACGACGCTGTGCGGAAGCGCGCCGAGATTCTGGAACTCCTTTCCAAGATCTACTCGGCCAGGCAATGGGAATCCGCAGCCGGGGCTTTATCGGTGAAAGAGGCGGGAATCCATCAGGAGAAAATCGCCTGGGAGGTGGCGGGTCGAGACGCTGTCCTGGCCGGCACCGGAGTTTTCCAAAAACTGCTGGATGACGCGAACCCGGAAGTATCCGGTACCGCGCGAGATCTGCTGTCGATTCTTGCGTGACTTCGCGGTGATCTCCGGCTGGGGCAAAAGGTATCGGCGGCTCCTCTCTGGTCTGGCTTCAGGGGGAGCCGTCGGCCTGTCACAGGCCGTCTTGCCCGGACAATCCCCGTGCGGCCCGTTCGCCCCGCGTGATACTCCTCCCTCCCATGAGCGATCTTGTGACGGCGCGGCTGGTACTCCACCCCATGACCGTCGGCGAAGCCGAGCGAGTGGTCGCGGGCGAGCCGGACGGCGGTGACCGATGGGCGCCTGAATACCCCACCGACGGCGACGTGTTCGCCGCCCGGCGCTTCCTCGGCACCTGTGCGACCACCGGTGATCCCCGGCCGTTCGGCACCTACGAGATCCGGCGCCGGGAGGACGGTCTGGCGATCGGCGGCCTGGGCTTCCATGGACCCGCGGACGCGAACGGGAGCGTCACGATCGGCTACGGCATCGTTCCGTCCGCCCAAGGTCAGGGGTACGCCTCGGAAGCCCTCCGCGGACTGCTGCTGTTCGCGCGGACACAGGGGATCACCTGCGTGAAGGGCGACGCCGACCACGACAACATCGCGTCCCACCGCGTCATGCTGGCGGCGGGCATGCGGCCGGCCGGGCAGGACGAACGCGTCCGATACTTCGAGGTCAACTGGTCCTGGTACGGCGTCCGATGCGTGTTCAGGCATCGCGAACTCGGGGTCTACGAAGAGCGGTTGACCTTGTGGCGGGCCCGGTCGCCCGACGAGGCCGTCGAGCGGGGGGAGTTGGAGGCGCGCGAGTACTGCGTGGACCTCGACGGCGTCGAATACGTCGAGTTCGCCGAGGCGTTCCGGATGGGCGGCGAGCCCGGGGAGGGGGCCGAGGTCTTCTCCCTCATGCGGGAGAGCGCGTTGCCGGCGGGTGAGTATGTGGGGCGGTTCTTCGCCACGGGGGCGGAGCGGACGGGGAGTTGAGGCGCGCGCCTGGCCTCGGGCTCAGTTGTCCAGGAAGGGTGCCGTGTCCAGGAGGGTGGGGTGCGGGGTCGGGAAGGGCAGGGCTCGCCCTGGTGTCCCGGCAGAACGATGGAGTACGCAAGGCACGGCAGAACCGGCAATACCGCCCCCGTTCACCCGAACGAGTGTGCTGAACCGTTCCGCTCGCGCCCCACTTCATGCGCCCCGCGCGCGCTCCCCTCCGGTGGGTAGCGCGCGCGGGGCGCATGAAGTG
>NZ_JAENRY010000562.1 GCF_016612545.1 Streptomyces sp. MBT65
CCCCATCAACCCCGCCAGCTTCCCCGCCGCCACCTCGTACGTCAGCCCCGACGGCGGCCGGATGTTGGACAGGCAGTTCCTGTCCGCGTCCGTCGTGGCTCCCGGCTCGGGTCGGTACGTCAGGTATGCGCCCAGTGAATCCGCCGCGGACATCCCGGGGCGTTCGCCGATCAGGACGACGACCATCTCCGCGCCCATCGCCGAGGCGACGTCGTCGCCGAGGGCGACCCGGGCCTGTTCCGCGAGGACCACCGGGGCGACCTGCCAGGTGGTCGGGAGGAGGGCCGTCGTCGCTCGTACCATCGCCGCGCCGTGTTCGTGGACCGCCCGGCTGGACAGACCGTCGGCCACCACGAAGACGACGTCCCACTCCCCCACCGGCAGGTGCGCGCGGTCGGCGGGGTCCAAGCGGCGGCCCAGGTCGGGGCGTTGGAGGTAAGTGAGGCGGTCGGGGGCCGCGCTGCGGACCCGGACCGTCGGTTCCCCCCTCAACCCCTCCGCCACCACGTCCGGCCGGAACGGCGAGTGGACCGCGTCCCGCGCCGCCGCGTGCGCCGCCTGCAACTCCAGCCTGTGGTGGGTCGGAAGGCCCGTACCCGCCCGCCCCAGACCGATCCTCGCCTGGGTGTGGTGGCGCAGGGACGGCCACAAGTCCCGTTCCACAGAAACTTCTTGACTGGTCGTCATGCCACCAGTTCCCTTCCGATCGCCGTCAACGGGTGGGCCGTAGCGGAGACGTCCTTGATCTCTCCGGCCTCGCCCAGCAGGCCGATCGAGTCGAGCCATGCCTCGAACTCCGGTGCCGGGCGCAGCCCGAGGACCTCACGGAGGTACAACGCGTCGTGGTACGAGGCGGATTGGTAGTTGAGCATGATGTCGTCGCCGCCCGGGGTGCAGATCACGAAGGACGCGCCGGCCACGCCGAGCATGGTGAGCATCGTGGCGATGTCGTCGTCGTCCGCCGCGTCGGCGTGGTTGGTGTAGCAGATGTCCAGGCCCATCGGCAGGCCGAGGACCTTGCCGCAGAAGTGGTCCTCCAGGGCGGCGCGGAGGATCTGCCGGCCGTCGTACAGGTACTCCGGGCCGATGAAGCCGACCACCGTGTTCACGAGCAGCGGGTCGTAGCGGCGGGCCACCGCGTACGCCCGGGCCTCCACCGTCTGCTGGTCCACCCCGTGGTGCGCGTCGGCGGAGAGCGCGCTGCCCTGGCCGGTCGTCTCGAAGTACATGACGTTGTCGCCGACCGTGCCCCGGCCCAGCGCCCGTGCCGCCTCGTACGCCTCGTCCAACAGCCCCAGCGTCACGCCGAAGGACGCGTTCGCCGCCTGGGTGCCCGCGATGGACTGGAAGACCAGGTCCACCGGCGCCCCGCGTTCCATCAGGTCCATGCTGGTCGTGACGTGGGACAGGACGCAGGACTGGGTGGGGATCGCGTACCGCTGGATGACTCCGTCCAGCAGTTCCAGCAGGTCCCGTACCGCCTTCGGGCTGTCGGTCGCCGGGTTGATGCCGATCACCGCGTCGCCGGAGCCGAGGAGCAGCCCGTCGAGGAGGGCCGCGGCCACGCCCGCCGGGTCGTCGGTGGGGTGGTTGGGCTGGAGCCGGGTGGCGAGCCGCCCCGGCAGCCCGATCGTCGACCGGAAGGCGGTCACCACGCGCACCTTCCGCGCGATCGCGACCAGATCCGCGTTGCCCATCAGCTTGGACACGGCCGCGACCATCTCCGGCGTCAACCCGGGTGCCACGGCGGCCAGTTGGGACGTGTCGGCGGTCAGCAGCCACTCCCGGAACCCGCCCACCGACAGCCCCGCCACCGGCGCGAACGCCCCCGCGTCATGCGTGTCGAGGATCAGCCGGGTCACGTCGTCGGTCTCGTACGGGATCACCGGCTCGGCGAGAAAGGCGGTCAGCGGTACGTCCGCCAGCGCCCACCGCGCCGCCACCCGCTCCTGGGCCGAGGCGGCGGCCAGCCCCGCCAGCCGCGTCGCCGGAGCGCTCGGGGCTCGCGGCGGCGAGCAGGCGCGCGAGGGAGCCGAAGCGGTAGCGGTGGCCGCCGAGGGTCGAGGTGTACGTACTCATGGCGGCGACCGTACGAGGCGTGTGTTGCCACCGGATTTCCTCAGATTTCTAAAGGTCTGGTTGACAAACATTTAACGCGCCGCAACCCTTGCCGGACTCATTCGGCCGACAGAGTTCCGCACCGTAGAACCACCCGAGCAGCAGGAGAGGAGCCATCCCGATGGCAGTGGACGAAGGACTCGCCCCCGCGGCGAACACAAGCGAGGACGGCGCCGTTCACCGGCTCAAGCCCAACGCCATCGGCCTGCTGGGCGTGGTCTTCATGGCCGTCGCGACCGCCGCCCCGATCACCGCGATGACCGGCAACGTGCCCTTCATGGTCTCGTCCGGCAACGGCATCGGCGCCCCGGCGAGCTATCTCGTCGCAATGGTCGTCCTGGCAATCTTTTCCGTCGGCTTCACCTCGATGGCGAAGCACATCACCTCGACGGGCGCCTTCTACGGCTTCATCTCCTACGGCCTCGGCCGCACCGTCGGACTGGCCTCGGGCCTCCTCGCCACCTTCGCGTACGTCGTGTTCGAACCGGCGCTGATCGGCATCTTCTCGGTCTTCGCCACCGGAACCCTCAAGGACCAGACGGGACTTGACGTCCCGTGGTGGGCCTGCGCGATCGTGATGCTCGCCGTCAACGCGACGGGGACCTGGTTCGGCGTCTCGGTCGCGGAGAAGCTGCTCGTCGTCCTGCTGGGCACCGAGGTGACCGTCCTCGCCGCGATGGCGATCTCGGTCGCCCTGCACGGCGGCGGCCCGCACGGCTTCACCTTCGGCCCGGTCAACCCGGTCAACGCGTTCAAGGGCACGAGCGCCGGCCTCGGCCTCTTCTTCGCCTTCTGGTCCTGGGTCGGCTTCGAGTCGACCGCCATGTACGGCGAGGAGTCCCGCGACCCGAAGAAGATCATCCCCAAGGCGACGATGATCTCGGTCCTCGGCGTCGGCGTCTTCTACGTCTTCGTCTCCTGGATGGCCATCATCGGCAACGGCGAGACGGAGGCCGTCAAGGTCGCCTCCTCGGCGAACCCGCTCGCCCTCTTCTTCAACCCCACCGAGCACTACGTCGGCCACTGGGCGGTCGACCTCATGCAGTGGCTGATGATCACCGGCTCGCTCGCCTGCGGCATGGCCTTCCACAACTGCGCCAGCCGCTACATGTACGCGCTGGGCCGCGAGGGCGTCCTCCCCTCCCTCAAGAACACCATCGGCCGCACCCACGCCAAGCACGGCTCCCCGCACATCGCGGGCTTCGTGCAGACCGTGATCAGCGCCCTTCTGATCCTCGCGTTCTGGGCCACGAGCAAGGACCCGGCCAACGCGATGTACGTCCTGCTCGCCATCCTCGGCACGATGGCGATCCTGGTGGTGCAGGCGGTGTGCTCGTTCGCGGTGCTGGCGTACTTCCGCAGCCACCACCCCGAGAGCCGTCACTGGTTCAAGACCTTCACCGCCCCGCTGCTCGGAGGCATCGCGATGCTGGCGGTGGTCCTGCTCCTGGTCTCCAACATGAGCGTGGCAGCGGGCTCGGAGTCCGACTCCCCGCTCCTGAAGGCAACGCCGTGGCTGGTGGCCCTGGTCGCGGCGACGGGCATCGGCTACGCCCAGTACCTGAAGCACCGGGCGCCCGAGCGCTATGCCTTGCTGGGCCGCACGGTGCTGGAAGAGACGAAGGAGCGCTGACGGGCTGTGCCTTGAGGGGTGCGGGGAACTGTGCGACACAGCCCCGCGCCCCTTCAGGGCGCGCTACCGAACCGCTCCTCGCGATACACCCGCCACCGCTCCATCATCGCCACGATCTCCCCGTCGACGAACTCGAAGAACGCGAGCGTCTCGGCCATACGACGCCCAGCCGGGGTGTCTGCCCCGAGGCTCGCAACCCCCTCGCTCAGCGCCGCCTCCCACCGCTTGAGGACAGCCTCGCGATTGGTGAGCGCCTCGTACCACTGGTTGCCCTGCACCCGGTACCGCTCGCGCCGCGAACCCGGCTCGCGCTCCCGCGAGACCATGTGCTGCTGCGCCAGATACCGCACCCCGCCGGAGACAGCGGCGGGGCTGATCCGCAGCTGCTCCCCCAGCTCGACGGATGTCATCGCGCCCTCGTCGGAGGAGAGCAGCGCGGCGAAGATCCGGGCCGGCATCCGCTGCATCCCCGCCTCGACCAGCTGCGCCGCGAAGGACTCGACGAACTTCGACACGGACTCCGCGTCCCGCCCACCGGTTGTATCCGTCATGGACCCACCCTACCCGCGCTTCATACACTTCCTTAACTTCACAAATTTCTGAAGTTAGCGTACGTTCGGCTCCATGACGAAGGCCATCACCGTCTCCGGACTGCACAAGTCGTTCGGCAGGACACAGGCCCTCGCAGGCCTCGACCTGGATGTCGAGACCGGCGAGGTGCACGGCTTCCTCGGCCCCAACGGCTCGGGCAAGTCCACCACCATCCGCGTCCTGCTCGGCCTCCTGCACCCCGACTCGGGCGCCGCCCGGCTCCTGGGCGGGAACCCCTGGACGGACGCCGTCGAACTGCACCGCCGGGTCGCCTACGTCCCCGGCGACGTGACGCTGTGGCGCAACCTCTCCGGGGGCGAAGTCATCGATCTCTACGGCGCGTTGCGCGGCGGCCTCGACAAGTCCCGCCGCGCCGACCTGATCGACCGCTTCGAACTCGACCCCACCAAGAAGGGCCGCACGTACTCCAAGGGCAACCGCCAGAAGGTCGCCCTCGTCGCCGCATTCGCCTCGGACGTCGACCTGCTGATCCTGGACGAACCAACCTCGGGCCTGGACCCGTTGATGGAGGAGGTCTTCCAGCGCTGCGTGGAGGAGGAGCGCGACCGGGGCCGGACGATCCTGCTCTCCTCCCACATCCTCAGCGAGGTGGAGGAGTTGTGCGACCGGGTCAGCATCATCCGCAACGGCCGCACGGTGGAGAGCGGTTCGCTGGCGGACCTGCGTCATCTCACCCGCACCAGCGTGAGCGCCGAACTGGTGGGCGCGCCCAACGGGTTGGCGTCCCTGCCGGGCTTGCACGACCTGGACGTACAGGGCAAGCGGGTCCGCCTCCAGGTGGAGACGGACCAACTCAACGCCGTACTGCGGTCGTTGACCGAGTCGGGCGTACGGTCGCTCACCTCGAAGCCGCCGACGCTGGAGGAACTGTTCCTGCGCCACTACCAGGAGCGGGAGGCGGAATGACGACCACCGCCACGTTCCCCGCACGCACCGGTACCGGCGCCTCGCGCCAACTGGCGGGCACCGGCGCCCTGTTGCGCTTCAGCCTGCGCCGCGACCGGGTGGTGATCCCGACCTGGGTGGCGGTGACGGGCCTACTGGTCCTGTCGCTCCCGGGCTCGCTCCGAAGCGTCTACTCCACCCCGGCCGAACGCGCCGACCTCGCCCGCCAGATGCTCGCCAACAGCTCGCTGCGCGCCACCTACGGCCCGGTGTTCAGCGACTCCCTCGGCGGCCTCACCGCGTGGCGCATCGGCGGCTACGCCGCGATCCTCGCCGGGATCATGAGCCTGATCGTCGTCGTACGGCACACGCGTGACGAGGAGGAGAGCGGGCGGCAGGAACTCGTCTCGTCGGCGATGGTGGGCCGCCGCGCACCACTGACGGCGGCCCACCATCTGCAACGGGGTGCCGTGCTGGGCTGGAGCCTGGGCTTCTTCGCGGCGGGGGTCGCCTTCGGCGGCATCACGAAGGGCGCGGCGGACCTGGTCGGGGACAACACCAGGACCCGCGAGATCATCGAGCGGATGGGCGGCCGGTCGGGCATCGAGAACGCGTTCCTGGCCACGATGGTCGGCCTGTTCGGCATGCTGGCCGCGCTGTACGCGGTCTCCGCGGTCCTCCGCCTGCACAGCGAGGAGACCGGCGGACGCGCCGAACCGATCCTGTCGAACGCGGTGGGCCGCCTGCGCTGGGCGGCCGGCCACCTGACGATCGCCTTCGCGGGCGCGATCCTGCTCATGCTCCTGAGCGCCCTGGGCCTGACCCTCGGCTACGGCGCCGCCCCGGGCCCGATCCTGGCCGC
>NZ_JAENRY010000563.1 GCF_016612545.1 Streptomyces sp. MBT65
GGTCGGTGGCGGTTGCGGTTGCGGTTGCGGTGAGTGGATAGCGATGCGCGGGCACCGGTGAGGGGCTGCTGTTTAGGCGTTCGCCTGTGAGGAGTTGCCTTCTGGGGCGGGGCGTTCGGCGCAGTCGCGGTGGGCTGTGTGCGTCGCGGTCGTGGCAAGGGGGGCGCTGCGCGGGGACCGGTGAGGAGACCGCAGTTCAGGCCGTTCGTCTGCGGGGAGTTGGCTTCTTTGTTGGGGTTTTCTTCGCGGTGGTCTTCTTCGTCGTCTGCGTTGTCTTCTTTGTCGTACCTGACGCCGTCGCCTTGGCGGCCGACTTCTTTGCCGTCGTCTTCTTTGGTGCCGTGGAGGTCGACTTCTTGCCGGTGGCCTGTTTGGGGGTGGCTCGTGGTGAGAGGGGTCTGACCTCGGCTTTCGTTTCGGGGTCCGTGGCTCGTGACTGCTGTGCCTCGCGGACGCTCTTCTCCAGGGCCGCCATCAGGTCGAGGACCTTGGCGCCGGGGGCCGGGGAGGGGGACGGGGACGGCTGTTCGCCGGAGGCCTTTGCCGTGATCATCTCCTCCACCGCCTCGCGGTAGTCGTCGTGGAGGTCGGCGAGGTCGACCTCGCCCAGGGTGTCCATCAGGGCGTCCGCGAGGTCGAGTTCCTTGTCGCGGACGGTGACGTTCGTGTCGGGGGCGACGCCCTCGGGGGCGCGGATCTCGTCCGGCCAGAGCAGGCCGTGCATGGCGATCACGTCGTCGACCACGCGCAGCATGCCGAGGCGTTCGCGGCCCCGGAGCGCGTACTTAGCGATGGCCACCTTCTGGCTGCGCTTCAGCGCCTCGCGCAGGAGTGTGTACGGCTTGGCCGCGGGGACGCCGTTCGCGGAGAGGTAGTACGCCGCGTCCATCTGGAGCGGGTCGATCCGGTCGGCCGGGACGAACGCCACGATCTCGATCGTCTTCGCGGTCGGGATCGGCAACTGCGCCAGGTCCTCGTCCGTGATCGGGATCATCGTGCCGTCCGCGTCCTCGTACGCCTTGCCGATCTCGGCCTGGGCTACCTCGCGGTCCTCCAGTTCACAGACCTTGCGGTAGCGGATGCGGCCGCCGTCCTCGGTGTGGATCTGGCGGAAGGAGATCGAGTGGCTCTCCGTCGCGTTCACCAGCTTGATCGGGATGCTGACCAGGCCGAAGGAGATGGCCCCGTTCCATATGGATCGCACCTGCCGTGCCTGCCTTCCGGTGTCGCCTGTTGCCTGTCGTCTGTCGCCTCACATCCGGACCTCGTCCGACCATTGTCCGGTTCGTCATGTATTCGTGGGATTCTTATCGTATGACGCCGATCACAGAGGTGGAGGGGCGAAGGCTCGCCCTCAGCAACCTGGGCAAGGTGCTGTACCCGGCGACCGGCTTCACCAAGGGCGAGGTTCTGCACTACTACGCCACTACCGCCGACGTGCTGCTGCCCCATCTGCGCGACCGGCCGGTGTCCTTCCTGCGGTACCCGGACGGGCCCGACGGGCAGCGCTTCTTCACCAAGAACGTGCCGCCTGGTACGCCCGACTGGGTCACCACCGCGGAAGTGCCGCGGTCGGAGGGGCCGGCCCGGATGGTGCTGGTGCAGGATCTGGCGTCCTTGATGTGGGCGGCGAATCTTGTCACCGAGTTCCATACGCCGCAGTGGGTGATCGGGGCGCCGGGCCTTGCCGATCGGCTCGTCTTCGACCTCGATCCGGGGGCGCCGGCAACGGTCGTGGAGTGTTGTGAGGTCGCGTTGTGGCTGCGGGAGCGGCTTGCTGTTGACGGGATCGAGGCGTACGTCAAGACGTCCGGGGCGAAGGGGTTGCATCTGGTGGCGGGGGTGGCGCCGGTGGCTTCGGAGCGGGCCGTCTCGTATGCGAAGTCGTTGGCGGTGGAGGCGGAGGGGGTGTTGCCTCGGCTTGTCGTGCATCGGATGACGCGGAGTCTGCGGGTGGGGAAGGTGTTTGTCGACTGGAGTCAGAACGCTGCGCGGAAGACGACGGCTACCCCCTACACCCTGCGGGCGCGGGCCGAGCCGGGGGTGTCGGCGCCGGTGACGTGGGAGGAGGTGGGGGCGTGTCGGTCTGTGCGTCAACTCAGCTTTCTTGCGGGGGACATGGGGGTGCGGTTGGCGGAGTACGGGGATTTGTTGGGGGTGTTGCTCGG
>NZ_JAENRY010000564.1 GCF_016612545.1 Streptomyces sp. MBT65
ACCCAGGCCGCGCCCGCGCCCGACACCTCCCCCGCCCCGCCGCATCTCGCGAGCGCGTCCGAGCTCGGCGGCAGTGTCGTGCAGCCCGACTGGTGGCGCGGTGAGGGCAACGGCTTCGCGCTGGGCGACAGTGTGCCCGGGTTCACCGGCGGGGTCGAGATCCCGGACCTGCTCAAGCCCCCGCCGTCGAAGGAACCCCCGAAGGAGCCGGCGAAGGAACCGGAGCCGGTGGCCGCACCGGTGATCGAGCAGGCGCCGGAAGTCCCCGCCCGCCGACGCCGTGTGGTCCCCCGCCTCCCGGTCGGACGCTGGTCCAACCCCCTGCTGCTGATCGCCGCCGCACTGCTCGTCGGGGGCGCCGCACTCGGCAACTGGTTCGCGCTGCTGCTGGGTTGGCTCATCGCGTACGCCTCCCGGCGGCTGACCGACGCCGAGACGAAGGCGGCGGTGATCGGCCTGCCGACGGCGGCCGTCGCGGCCGGCATCGTCTGGCTGTGGGGCCGCAACACCGGCCGCTGGGGCACCCCCATCGCCCAGGGCCACATGAACGACGCGATCTCGGAGACCTGGCCGTGGGTGGTGCGGGGCGCGGCGGTGGCGTCGGCGCTGTACCTGGTGTGGCGCTCGCAGCGACAGCGGTAGGCAAGCGACAGCGGCAGGGCGGTCGACAGCGGCAGGGCGGTCGACGGACCCGGTGGGATTGTCGTGGCGACTGGGCACAATGGCCCATATGACTTCGTACTCCTCGCCCGGCCCGACCGTCGGCTTCGACCTCGACATGACCCTCATCGACTCCCGGCCCGGTATCCGCGCCAGCATGCTGGCGCTGGCCGAGCGGACGGGGACGTACATCGACGCCGATCTCGCGATCACCCGGCTCGGGCCGCCGCTCGCGGACGAGTTGATCAACTGGTTCCCGGCGGACGAGGTGCCCGCCGTCGCCGACCTGTACCGCGAGATGTACTCGTCGATCGCCATCGCCGCGACCCTCGCGATGCCCGGCGCCGCCGAGGCGATCGAGGCGGTACGGGCGGCGGGCGGCCGGGCGGTCGTGGTGACCGCGAAGTACGAGCCCAACGCGAAGCTGCACCTCGCCCACCTCGGCATCGACGCCGACGCCGTGATCGGCGACCTGTGGGCCGAGCAGAAGGCGGAGGCGCTGCGCGAGGAGGGCGCGAGCGTCTACGTCGGCGACCACGTCGGGGACGTGCGCGGCGCCCGCGTCGCCGAGGCCCTGTCGGTCGCGGTGGCGACCGGCCCGTGCGACGCCGACGAACTGCGCGCGGCCGGGGCGGACATCGTCCTCGGCGACCTCACCGAGTTCCCACGGTGGCTTTCGGACTACCTCGTCGCACGCGCCTGACGGCGGCCCGCGGCCACCGACTGGAGCACTCCCGCGGCGGCGAGCAGGAATCCGACCCCCATGAGCATGCTCAAGAGGTACATGTACGTCGGAAAAGGTGTCGTGTGGAGCAAGAGCGGTACCACGGTGACGAGTGTGGCCACCGCACCGAGGAAAAAGACGATGGCACCGGCACGGATCAGTCGGTCACCGGCCGCGGCGGAATTCGTTTGGGTTTTGTCACGCACCGGACCAGGGTAGTTCCCAGCGCGAAGGAACAAGCGGGCGACGTCTTGTCAGCCGCCTGAAGACCATTAGCCTTGGTACCGGCGGGTCCCGACGACCCGCCGGTCTGCTATCCGAAGCAGTTTTCCGACGAGTACGAGGACGAGGACAGACGTGCCTACCGGCAAGGTCAAGTGGTTCAACAGCGAGAAGGGCTTCGGCTTTCTCTCCCGTGACGACGGCGGTGACGTCTTCGTCCATTCCTCGGTTCTGCCCGCCGGAGTTGATGCCCTGAAGCCCGGACAGCGCGTGGAGTTCGGGGTCGTCGCCGGTCAGCGCGGCGACCAGGCGCTCTCGGTGGCCCTGCTCGACCCGACCCCGTCGGTCGCGGCGGCCCAGCGCAAGAAGCCGGACGAACTGGCCTCCATCGTCCAGGACTTGACGACCCTCCTGGAAAACATCACCCCGATGCTGGAACGCGGCCGCTATCCCGACAAGCCCGCGGGCGCGAAGATCGCAGGCCTGCTGCGCGCGGTCGCCGACCAGTTGGACGTGTAGATATCCAGGAGATTCAGCGGATCTTCAGGCGCTAGGGAAATTCGAGCGAGTTCGGGCCGAGGGGCGGCACCAGCCCCTCGGCCGCCGCGCGCGTCAGCAGACCTCGGACCGCCGCATACCCGTCGTCCCCCAGATCGGCCGTGAACTCGTTGACGTACAGCCCGATGTGCTGGTCGGCGACGGACGGGTCCATCTCCTGGGCGTGCTCCATGACGTACGGGCGCGAGGCCTCGGGCTCGTCCCAGGCGGCGCGGACGGACGTGCGGATCGAGTCGGCGAGCAGCCTCAACCGCTCCTCCCCCAGGGACCGTTTGGCGATGATCGCGCCCAGCGGGATCGGCAGCCCGGTCGTGGCCTCCCAGTGCTCGCCCATGTCCGCGAGCTTGTGCAGGCCGTAGTTCTGGTACGTGAAGCGCGCCTCGTGGATGACGAGCCCCGCGTCGACCTTCCCGTCCCGCACGGCCGGCATGATCTCGTGGAACGGCATGACGACGATCTCGCCGACCCCACCCGGAATCGTGTCCGCCGCCCACAGCCGGAACAGCAGATACGCCGTCGACCGCTCACTCGGCACGGCGACCGTACGACCGGTGAGGTCACCCGGCCCCCGGGTCAGGACCAGCGGCCCGCATCCCCGCCCCAGCGCACCCCCGCAGGGCAGCAGCGCGTACTCGTCGAGAACGTACGGCAGCACGGCGTACGACACCTTCAGGACGTCCGACTCACCGCGTTCGGCCATGCCGTTGGTGATGTCGATGTCCGCGAAGGTCACGTCGAGCGCGGGCGCGCCCGGCACCCGGCCGTGCGCCCAGGCGTCGAAGACGAAGGTGTCGTTCGGGCAGGGCGAA
This sequence comes from Streptomyces sp. MBT65, assembly GCF_016612545.1. Taxonomy (GTDB): domain Bacteria; phylum Actinomycetota; class Actinomycetes; order Streptomycetales; family Streptomycetaceae; genus Streptomyces. The sequence continues at coordinate 2,974 of NZ_JAENRY010000564.1, forward strand.
TAGGCGATCTGCAGAGGCTCAGTCGTCGAAGGGGTCATACCTGTTCCAACTCTCCAGTACGGGCGCGCACTTCCCGAATCCCTCGGCCAGGGCCGCGAGCGCGTCGCCGATGCGCCAGGCGGCGCGGTCGCGCGGGCCGACGGGGTTGGAGACCGCACGCAGTTCCAGGACGGGGACGCCGTGCGCGGCGGCGGCCTCGGCGACACCGAAACCCTCCATCGCCTCGGCGAGGGCCCGGGGGTGGCGGGCGCGAAGTTCCGTGGCGCGGGCGGCCGTTCCGGTCACCGTGGAGACGGTGAGTACGGCTCCGGTGCGGGCGCCGGTGGCGGCCGCGAGCGCTCGTACGAGTGCAATCGGCGGACGGTGGGTGACGGTGCCGAAGCCGAGTTCGGTGACCGGCACGAACCCGTCGGCGGTCTCGGCGCCCAGGTCGGCCGCGGTGATCTCGTCGGCGATCACGAGGGAGCCGACGGGCGCCTCGGGCTGGAAGCCGCCGGCGATCCCGGCCGAGACGACGAGGTCGTACGGGGTACGGGCGAGAGCGAGGGCCGTGGCGGCGGCAGCGGCGGCCGGCCCCACCCCGGCGGCGATGACATCAACCCAGTCGCTGTTCGTGAACGCCCGTGCCACCGCGTCCCGTTCGGCGGGGACGGCGGTGGCGACGAGGATCCGTACGGACGACGTGGTCAGGAGTCCTTCTTGAACTTGAAGGACCACAGGCCCTTGACCGTCTTGTCGCCCTCCTTGATGGAGACGACGGTCGAGTTGCCGGTCGCGCCGTACTGGGTGTTGAAGAACACGCTGCCGGGGATCGTGCGGTACGTCTTCTTGCTGGAGTCGGTCAGCGGCTGACCGTTCATCAGGATCGTCCAGCCGTTGTCGGCGATCTTCGGGTCGACACCGAAACGCACGGTCTCGTCCGGGTCGACCGAGATCGACGTGGAGGCCTTCAGACACCGAAACGCACTTCGCCAGCTCCGCGGTCTTCACCGCGTCGCCGTCGTTGTAGCAGGTGGCCTCGGTGTGGACCGAGTTCCTCCCGACGGTGATCGTCGAGATCGGCGTCGGCTTGTCGCACGCCGACAGGACGAGCAGTCCGGCGGAAACGGCGCCGGCGGCGGCGACGGCGCGGCGGCGTCGCACAGCGGATTGCATGGTCATGGGGCGAAGGCTATCGGGCCCGTCCAGTCCTCCCCCCACGTGGGGTGCGGCGTGCCGGACCGGGGGCCAGGGTTAGGCCACTCGCGGGCGTCGGCCGGTGCCGTGCCGGGGTCGTGCGGGGTGGGAGGCGTGCGGATGTCGGCGGCCCCTGTGCCGGGG
>NZ_JAENRY010000565.1 GCF_016612545.1 Streptomyces sp. MBT65
GGCGGTGGCGGCGCTGACGGGGGTGGGGAGGGCGGCGGAGGCGTTCGGGCCGTTGAAAAGTGCGATGGAGGCTATGAGGCCGGTGAACGCCGCGAGTATGCTCAGTCGTCGACGCGCGTAGAACTTCGGCATACGAACTCCCTTGTGGTGGGGGGACGTTGGAGTGCGAGCGAAGGAATGCTTGCGGTGCCGTGTTGCGGGAAGGTGTGCGTCCGGTAAGAAGTTAGTGACGCGTTCATGACACAACAAGGGGTGCGGCGAGACTTTCCTCACGGCTGGGCAGGGTCGGTCCTCGCGTACAGTGGACGGCGCAGAAGGGGAGTAGCTCTTCGCCGGACCGTCGACATACTGCTCAGCTCGTTCTGAGCCGGCGCCCGGAGGCAGGCCCGACGCGTTCACGCGGCGGGGTCGGCCAGCGAGACCTTCGGTAAAGCAGTGCACCACTCGTGCCGTACGGCACGGGGACACGTGTGTGCTGCCGTGCCGAGGTGTCCGCGGACAGCAATCACCCTCTCGGTGGGGCAGCCCCGACCGATTGAGGAATCTTGATCAGCATCAGCGTGACGGCGCTCGTCTTCGGCGTCGTCTTTCTCGCCGAACTCCCCGACAAGACCGCGCTCGCCGGACTCGTCCTCGGCACCCGTTATCGCGCCTCGTACGTCTTCGCGGGCGTCGCCGCCGCGTTCCTTCTCCATGTCGTGCTGGCGGTGGCGGCCGGCAGTGTCCTGACCCTGCTCCCGCAGCAGCTCGTGGCGGCGGTGACCGGGGTGCTCTTCCTGGGCGGGGCCGCGGTGCTGCTCTTCAAGAAGGGCGACGACGACGAGGAGGTCCGCAAGCCGAAGGACCAGTCCTTCTGGAAGGTCTCCGGCGCCGGTTTCATGCTCATCCTGGTCGCGGAGTTCGGTGACCTGACCCAGATCATGACGGCGAACCTCGCGGCGCGCTACGACGACCCGTTCTCGGTCGGTCTTGGTGCGGTGCTGGCGCTGTGGGCGGTCGCCGGGCTCGGCATCGTGGGCGGAAAGGCGCTGATGAAGCGGGTGCCGCTGAAGTTGATCACCCGGATCGCGGCGGTGCTGATGCTGGGGCTGGGGGCGTGGAGCCTGTGGGAGGCGGTGGCGGGCTGAGCGGGCGCGTGAGCTGAACGCTTGGTGAACTGTTTCCGGGGGCAGTGGCGCGATGCGGGTCCGATTTTGTACCGTAGGGAAACAAAGTGGTTCCCGTCCGTTTTCCCTGACCGGCGGACGGGGCCACCTTGTCCCTCCGGGGGTCGACTGGGCAGACCGGGCCGTCCCGCGTATGTCTCACCCGTTCGTAGGTCTCTTCTCTCCCGTTCGTGCGTCTCTCCCGCTTGTACGTCTCTCCCGTCCCTTGGAGCCTGCCGATGACGGCCACCACCGTGCTCACCGCTCGTGCCCTGCTGCTGGACATGGACGGCACGCTCGTCGACTCGCACGCGGTCGTCGAGCGGATCTGGCGGCGCTGGTCCGACCGGCACGGGCTGGACGCGGACGAGGTCATGAAGGTCGTGCACGGCCGGCAGGGATACGCGTCGATGGCGCTCCTCCTGCCCAACCGCCCCATGGAGCAGAACCACGCCGAGAACGCCCGCATGCTCGCCGAGGAGACCGCCGACGTCGAGGGCGTCGTCCCGATCCCCGGCGCACCGGAGTTCCTCGCGTCCCTGCGGGGCCTGCCGCATGCGCTGGTCACCTCGGCGGACGTGCCCCTGTCCACCGCGCGGATGGGGGCGGCCGGGCTGGAGTTGCCCGAGATCCGCATCACCGCCGAGTCCGTGGGCGCCAGCAAGCCCGACCCCGAGGGCTTCCTGAAGGGCGCCGCCGAACTGGGCATCGCCCCGGCCGACTGCATCGTCTTCGAGGACTCCGGCGCGGGCATCGCGGCGGGGCGCGCGGCGGGCATGCGGGTCGTGGGGGTCGGCCCGCATGCCGGGTACCACCGGGCGGACGTGGTGGTACGGGACTTGCGCGAGGTGCGGGTGGAGGACCTGGGGGCCGGGGGGATTCGGCTGCGGGTGGGGTAGCACCGACCCGCATGCGGTGGCCTATGGCTGTTGACCTGCGGTTGGTGGCCGATGGATGCGGCC
>NZ_JAENRY010000566.1 GCF_016612545.1 Streptomyces sp. MBT65
CGAGCTGCTCTACGACCGTTATGACGAGGTCACGCCTTTCGAGATCCCCGGTACCGACGACTCCCTGCCGCCGTACACCGGCCCCGAGGAGCCGAACGCGGTGAGCGTGCTGATCCGCCGTGACTACGCCGTGGCGGAGCCGCAGCGGCTGCTGGCCCAGGCGCAGCGGGTCGAGGCGGCGGTCGGCGACGGCACGGGCACGGAGGCCTCCGGCACGATCCACGGTGCGCTCGGCATCCTCTTCGACGAGTTCGAGGCGGACGAGATCGCCTCCCGGCCCAAGGAGTTCGGCCTGGAGGAGGGCGACTCCACGCTGTGGGTGACCGCCGCCGACGAGACGGCCGAACCCGGCGCCTGGCTGGAGGCCCCCTTCGAGGGCGTCGACCCGCAGCGGGTGGTGTGCCGCTTCGACGTCAGCGCGGTCTTCGACGACGAGATCAACGACGAGTTGGACGACATCGACGAGGTGGACGAGGCCGAGGACGAACTCGATCCCGACCTGGACGCCGATCTCGACGAGGACGAGGACCTGGAGGCGCTGGAAGCGGACCGCTGATCCGCACCGCGCCCCGCTGTCGCGACGACGGACGGCGGCGGTCACGGAGACATCCCCTCCGCGACCGCCGCCGTCTGTCGTCCGGCTCGGTCCGCCGCGACCGTGGTCGTCGGTCGTCCGGCTCGGACTGCCGTCGCGCGGCCGTGGTTGTCGGCTGTTCGCCTCAGACCTGCGGGACGGGCGTAGCCGCCGGTCGTGAGGCTCGGGCCGCGTGACGTGACTGTGGTCGTCGGCCGTCCGACCCAGACCTCCGTAGCGCGACTGCCGCTGTCGGTCGTCCGGCTCAGACCTTCGTGACGCGTTGCCGTCGTCCGCCGCCCGGTTCAGACCCCCGCCGGAACCTGCGGACGCAACAGCACCGGCAGCCGGGTCGTGCGCGGCTTGGCCGGCACCTCGGCGACGGCTCGAGGGAGCGCCTGGTCCACGCCGTGCACCACGGACAGGTGCCGGTCCGCCCGGCTGAACGCCGTGTACACCCAGGGGCGGCTGAGCGCCTGCGCCGCGTCCCCGGGCAGCACCACGACCACCGCGGGCCACCGCACTCCCACCGCCTGGTGCGCGGTCAGCGCCCACCCGTGCCGCACGGACTGCTCCACCCGCTCCTTCGGTACGACGACCAGGCCGTCGGGGCAGTCGAGATGAAGCCCCTTGGCGTCGGCCATCAGCACCTTGCCGGAGACCGTACGTCCCGGGGCGGGGGAGTACGCGATCCGGTCGCCGGGGTCGAAGCCGCCGAAGCGGCCGGGGCCGGGGTTGAGGCGCTCCTTCAGCGCCACGTTCAGGGCACGGGTGCCCGCCGCGCCGCCGTGGCCCGGTGTGATCACCACCGTCTGCTCGGACGGGACGCCGATCACCCGCGGCACCGAGTCGGCGACGAGCTGCACGGTCCGGTGCACGGCCTCACCGGCGTCCCGCACCGGCACGATCACGACCTCTTTGCCGGGGGCCTCCACCTGGTTGAGCTCGCCGATGCCGATGCCCGAGACGAGTTCACCCACGGGACCGAGATCCGGTCGCCGCGAGACGACCTGGGGGCAGGCCCTCGACGCGAGCAGATCGGCGAAGACCCGCCCCGGACCCGCCGACCACAACACCGCCGGGTCGCCGGTCAGCACCAGCCGCGCTCCGTCCGGCAGTGACTCGGTGAGCAACGCCGCCGTCTCGACGTCCAGTTGAGGCGCGTCGAGCACGACGAGAAGGTCCAGATCGAGGGCGCCGTCGGTGTCCCGCCCGGGCCCTTCGGCACCGGACAGCAGCCCGGCGACGGTGGCGGCACGGGGGCCGTCGTCCGAGGCCGCGCCTTCCGCCTCGGCGGACTGGGCCAGCAGTGCGGCGAACCGGTCCCGGCCGACCGGACCGTGCGCGGCGGCCCAGGCGCGCAGCCCGAAGCCCGCAGCGGCGCCGAGCAGTGCCGCCGGTTCCTCCAAGGACGCCTCACCGCCGGTGTGCAGCACCAGGCCGTGCCCCGCGACCGCGCGGATCAGCTCGCCGGTGGATCCCTTGGCGGCACCCGCCCGCTCCCACTCCGCTTCCGAACCGTCCTCCTTCGGCACCGAGTTGATCAGCTTGGCGAGTCCGTCGGCGAGGCTCTCCTCGGCCAGCGCGTACCGCTCCAGGCCGATCAGCACACGGACGGGACGCTCCTCGACCACCGCGTCCTCATCGGAGTCGGACACGTCGTCCGTCCGCTGCACCGGGACCGCGGGCTCGTCCAACGCGTCCTGGAAGAGCAGCACTTCGCCCTCGGCGATGGCGCTCTGTGTCGCCGCGTCCGGGTCGGGCACCCCTTGCTTTCCCAGCGCGGCCGTCAATGCCGACGCCTCCAGGGCCGTGTGCCCGGCCAGCGCCGCCTGCTCCAGGAGCCAGCCGACGACGGCCCGGCCGCGCCGCTCGTCGTCCGGCGCGCACTCGGCGCCGAGCAGTGCCCGCGCGAACCCGTCCGCCTGTTCGGGCCGCACACCCGGGACGCGCAGCAACTGCCAGGGATCCTCGCGGAGTTGATCGTCACCGCCCTCGCCGAGCGCCGCCGCGACCTGTGCCGCGAGCGTCTCGGGCGCGCCGCCCTCGGCCAGCACCCGCCGTACGGACTCGACGGTCTCGGTGGCGGGGGCGCCGGGTTCGGTCGCGTCGGGCTGTGGCCGCCGTACCGCCTCCGGGGCGGCGGCGGTCGGGCGTGGGGCGGGCTCCGGCTTGGCGGAGGGGACGGACACGGGCTTCTCGCCGCTCTCCACGGCCCGTACCGCCGCGAGCAGATCGGCGGCCGTCCCGCTGAGCTTGGTCCCGGCCACGATGGGCCCGGCCTTCTCCGCCTTCCGCCGCTCGATCCGCTCCCGCTCCAGCCGCTGCGCCAGCAACTCGGCGGCGGCCTCGGACAGTTCGGCGGCGGCTACCTCGGCCGTGGCCTCCCCGGTGCCCTCGGCGCTCCCCGCGGTACCGTCCGCGGCAGTGCCCTCGGCGTCTTCCACGGCATCCACGTCCGTGTCCTCGGCGCCTGCCCCGATATCCGGCCCCCCGGCCGACTCCCCGTC